>CACWVN010000033.1 GCA_902764285.1 uncultured Eubacteriales bacterium | reverse complement strand
TTGGTGCGGTAGGTCCGGTAGTTCTTGCCGTCCTTTTCGATGTTCCCCTTCTTGTCGATCATCAGGTAATCATTGATGAAGGAGTCGGTATGGGAAGACTCATCGCCGTAGTAGATGCCCGACGTGATCGTGGTAGTCTTGTAGAACCGGACGGTATCGTCCTTCGTGTTCCAGGCGACCACGTAGGTATCGCCATTGCCGGTGCCATCGTATTTGACGGAAGCCTTCTTGGTGCTCAGACCCCACCACTGTACGCCGGTGTTGTTCGGTTCCGTGTAGAGGTGCACCAGGTAGTATTCCTTCTCGCTGTAGCTACCGATGCTGTTGACGACGTCCGTTCTTCCGTAAGTGTTCTGAGCGCCGCCGTTGTCGCCGATGCGGATGGCGATGCCGTTCCTGTTGCCCAGGAACATGCCCTCGTCTTTCAGCCACGAGGCCTTGATCGCGCGCATCAGCACCTCGAAGGAGGTGTTCGCATCCACCGTCAGCGTGCCGTTCGTCAGGTCGATCGTAACGCCGGAATCCAGGTGGATTCCCGTCACGGTGCCGTTGGCGTCGCGTTCGAAGGTGTAATCGCCCACCGCCATCACGGTGCCTTCTTCTTCGATGCGGGTGACGCTGCCGTCATCCTTCATGTAGAAGACGGTGCCGTTGGGCAGCTGATACTTGCCGAGGTTGGTGGCCGGATCCCTGGATATCTCGTAGTATCTGAGGACCTCCAGGCTGTTCAGCGTGTGGGCGTTGGACAGCGTGACGGTGCGGGCGCTGCTGGCTTCATATTCCAGCGTGCCGGGCAGCGGGATGACCACCGCGCCTGCGCCGTTGACATAGTAGATGTTGCGGCCCTGCTCCAGCGTCAGAGTGACGCTGCCGCCGTCGGAGACGATGCTGTTCAGCTCCAGTTCCAGGTTGGGCGCAGCGGTGTTATCGATGTTGGCCATCGAATCGACCTTTATCATCTGCACCGGCGCCAGGTTCAGGAACACATCGCCGTTGCCGGGATGCGCGTCGCCCTCGGGGATGACGGCATTGGCCCTGGCGAGAACGTTCACGTTCCGCGCCGTGGAGACGTAATGGTCGATCTCGCCGGCGTCGTTGTAGATCGGAGTGCGCGGGTCGGTGACGATCCACGCGTAGAAGGGATGATCCTCATCTTGGCCCACGCGGGAAGCGCCTTCGATGTTCAGGTTGCGTACCCACAGCGGGCGCACCGGATCTTTATCGCCCTTCTCCAGGGTGATGGCCATGACGCTGTCGGTGCTGAGCAGCTTGCCGCCCTTGTCGCCCGTCCACCGGAAGGTGGCCGTGCCGTTGTACAGCGGGACATAGCCGTTCAGGGTGACGTTGCCCGAGCCCGAGCTCTCCACGAGCAGCTCCGGTTCGTAGGAGGAATCATGCTGGCTGATCGTGGCGAACCTGCCGTCGATATACACCCTCGGGCTGACCCAGCCGCCGTTTTCGAAGTAGATGCCGCTGAACTGCAGGTTCGCGTCGGTGGAGTTGGTCACGATCACCCTCGGGATCATGGCCTGGTTGTAAACGTTGATGGTGCCGCTCACGGTGCCGCCGTTGAAGTAGGCGTAGCCCGGCATGGCGCTGGAGATCTTCCGGATCTCAACAGAGCTTTCGGAGGGGTTGGTGAAATCGGCCTCATCGTAGATGCCGACCTGGCGCACCTTCGGCACGGCTTCGCCTTCGCGCTTGTAGACGTCGATGTAGACGCCGCCGGCCGCGCTGCCCAGGTACAGCACCGGGTTGTTGACGCTCGCCGAGCCGCCCTGGTTGTAGACGGTTTTGCCGTCGGTTTCCTTGTAGATGAAGCCGCCGGTCTCCCTCTCGTTGCTCACGCGGTCGCGATCCAGCCGGTAAATGGCGGTGCGCAGCTTGGCGCCGATGTAGGTGAAGCCGTTGTCGATGGTCAGGTTCGACGTAGCGTTGGTCGTCACCCAGCCTCCCGCCACGGCGTAGCCGATGGCGTTCAGCTGGACGCGGGCGTAAGCGTGGATGTTGGCGCTCAGATAGCTCGGCATGGTGGAAGCGTAGATGATCGCTTCCTTGTGGCCGGTGATCTTCGTGTGCCGCAGCGTGGTGCTGGAATTCAGCGTATTCGTTACGGTGTTCTTCGAGGCGATACCAGCGCCGACGCCGGTGCCTCTGGCGTAGCTGTAGATGTATTCATCCAGCGTGCCGATGGTGGAATAGATGTTTACGTACTTGCCTTCGATGACCGTCTCCGCGCCGCTGGCCTCGCCCACGCTGACGGAAGGCGTCAGCGTGACCGTGACTTTGTTCACGACGTGCGGAACCACGCCCAGACCGGAGGTATCGGCGTAAGCGGTGGCGTCCAGGTTGTTCTCGGAAGCGTTGCTGATGATGTTGATCGTCTCGAAGCGATTGCTGATCGTGACGCCCTTTTCCACCTTGACGGCGGAAATGGAGGAGATCTCCGTCCTCAGCTCGACGTCGCCGAAGGCGATGCCGCCGCCGGCAACCAGCCGCGCGTTGGTCTTGATGTTGTCCGTCCTGCCCATCCAGGAGCGGATGTTCAGTTCGCCGTAGTTCGCCGACAGGTTGGAGCCTGCGTGTACGGTGATCTCGCCGTTGCGGGTCAGCTTGTTCTCCGCCTGCAGCATGTTGCCGCTGATGAAGCCGATGCTGACGCCCTTGGTCTCGGCGGTCATGGTCGCGTTGTCAAACAGTATGATGTTCAGCGCGTCGTGCGCGTCCAGCGTGCCGGAGATGTCGACCTTATCGACGGTGTTGACGGTGTTGGAACCGTAGGATTCGTTGGCGTCCATCAACACGCCGACGGACGTGCCATCCAACTGGCTCGTTGCCGTGGGATTGCTGTCTGCCGTGACGGTGATAGTGCCGCCGGACTTGATGTTCGAGTTTCCATTGACGTTCGCTTCGGTGCTGTAATAGCCGTAGGTCGGCAGGAGCGTCACCTTGATTTCGACTGCGCCGACGTCGACGCCGCTCTCCAGTTTGGCTTCCGCGCCGCCCTTGTTTAACGCATAGACGCTGACATCGCCCGTAGCGTCGATGGTGCTGCCGGAGATCTCGGCCTTCGCGGTCTGGCGGTCACCCGTGCCGACGCCCACCTTGGCCTTGGAGTAGTTGAAGGAGACGCCGATCACGTTTACGTTGGTGCCGCGCTTGGAAACGGACACCACCTGGGTAGCGTTGTTGGCACTGACGGCAACATCGCCCTGCGCCTTGATATTGGCGTTTTGGATGTAGGCGTGCACGTTGTCGCGCGCGCGGGCGTCGGTGATGATGGCGCCCAGCGTGATGCCGCCGACGCTGACCGTGGGCGACTGGATCAGAGACTGCACGTCCAGGCCGGTCCCGGCAGTCACCGTCAATCCGCGCACATTGTATGTGCCGCCGGAGATGTAGGCGTTGTTGGTAGTCCTGGATTCGGCGATGGCCAGGTTGGCCTTCACGGAGATCAGCGAGACATCCGCGCCGGCGCCGGCGGTGGTCGTCGAGGATTCGACGGAGGGCCTGCGCTTATTGTGGCCGTTGGAATCCGTGTAGGAATCGCCGTCGGATATCAGGTTGGAAACGACGACCACGTTCGGCCCGATGCTGTTTTCCTCGTTGTTGTTGTTCCTGTCGAGCCAGGGCTGTATGCTGGTATTCTGGATGTAGGTGTTCTGGGTCGTGCGGTTCTGGGCGATGGTCGCGTTGACCGCCACCTTGCCGACGTTGATGCTGACGGCGGGCTCGATCACCTTGGCGATCGCGTACACGGAGCCCTCGTTCTGCATGCTCACACTGCTGTTGGCGCGAATCGTGCCGGCACCGGTGATGGCGGTGTTGGTGTTGGTCAGGTTGATGGCCGTGGACGTATTGACCTGTACGCTGTAGTAGCTGGCCTGTACGCCGCCCGCGGCGGGCGTCACTTCGCTGTTCGCCCTGGCGTTGTAATCGTTATTGAGATTCAGGCTCGCGACGTTCCAGGTGCCGCCGTTCTTGGCTTCCGCCTGGACGTTGAACGCGCCCTTGGTGACGGAGAAGCCCATCATCACGCCGACGCTGAGCCAGCCGATGCTGACGTTGTCGACCTTGATTCTGGAATCGGACCGGCCGCCGCCGAGGATGATCACCTGGCCGGCGTCCAGATCCTTCACGGCCAGCTTGGAAGTGCTCTTGCTGTTGGAGATCACCACGCCCGCGTTGACGTTCACGCTGACCAAACCGACGCCCGCGCTGAACAGGCGCGCCTCGGCCATGGGTTGGTCTGCGTTCGTTTTGCTGCCGAAGGAGATGCTCTCCGTGACTTCGTTGCCCTTCGAATTCTTGATCTTGAAGGAGTATTTGGACTCTTTGACCTTGGGGTTCTGGATGGAGGATACAGTCACCGGCAGCTGCAGGTACTGACCCTCGCTGTTCTTCGTCCTGATGGCCCCGCCGACATCGACGACGGCCTCCTGCTCGGCCTTCATCCAGCTGAAGGCCAGGGAGACGTTGACGTTGGTGCCGCCGACCGCCGCGCTGTACAGCGCGGAGTAGGCCTGGCCCAGGCCGTTGGCCCGCACGGCCAGTCCGCCGTCCTTATAGACGCTCTGGTCCCCTTCCGCGGCGACGATACCGGTGATGTTCACATCGCCGTTTCCGGACAGCTTCGCGCGGTTCAGGGCGTTGTTCAGCGCCAGGCCGATGTTCACGTTCACGCTCGTGCCGCCCGCCCCGCCGGTAATGCCGATCACGGTGGCCCTGGGGTTGTTGGGCTGATCCTTTTCGTCGGCGGCGCTCACTTCGGCGCCGGCATCGATCAGCAGGCGGCCGGCGTTCACCGTCACGCCTTCGACGTCCACGAGCGCCTGGTTCTTGCTGCCGATATAGGCCGCGTCCACGGTCGCGCCCACCGCCAGACCGCCGACGGCCAGCGAGGTGGAAGTGACGTCGGTATCGCCGGTCAGGATCGCCTTCACGACCATGTCTTCCGAAACGGTGATCGGCATCCTCTTCACGGACGCGGTATTGCCGATGAAGTTCAGGCCGACGTTCACGCCCGCGTTGACGGCTCCGCCGCCGACGCTGACGGAGAGGCCAAACAGCGTCACATCGCCGTCGGCGTAGGCCTTCACGTTCAGGGCCTTGGCCTTGATGCTGCCGGTGCCCTTGGCTTCATTCGTGCCGGGGTTGACGCCCACGTAGCTGGCAGCGTCCAGCTTGTTCACGGCCATCGTCACGGTGGCGTTCACGGCGCCTGCGCCGCCCGCCAGGGCGACGATGATCGCCTTGACATCGCTGTGGAAGTCGTGCTTGACGTTCACCACCGCAGCGGGCGCGTCGATCGTGACGTTCTTGCCGATGGAGCTGCCCGCCTGAGAGCGGTTGATCGCCAGGGACACAGCCGCGTTCACGGCCGCGGCGCCGGCGCCCACGGAGGCCGCCGCCACGGTGGCGTTGGTGGAACCGGTGGTGGTGACGTTGACACTCTCGGCGACGTTTTCGATCTTCGCGTTATCCGAAATCTTCGCGTAGGCCTTGCCCTGGAAGTAGGCCAGGGCAATGGAGCCGTTCACCGCCACGACGCCGCCGCTGGCAGCGATGTTGGTGGTCAGCACCTGGCCGAAGTCCAGATTGGATTCGACGTCGACCTTGTTGGCACTCTTGATGTTGCCCTTGACCTCCGCGGACACATCGGAGAACACCGTCAGCGCAGAGGCGCTGACGCCCACGCCCACGAATCCGCCGGCAGCCATCACGGAGATCAGGCGCACGGTGGAACCGGCGGGCGCCTTGGAATCTTCGTTCGCCTGCTGGTTGGTCTTCTTCATCTGGCCCCTCGATACCTCGCCGTTGCTGCCGGGCAGATTATCGAGGGCATTCGCTTCGGGCTCGCTTGCGCCGGAGGACGCGCGAACCTTGATGTTGCGGCCGGCGCTCAGGTTGACCCTCTCCGCCACCAGGGCCGCGACGTTGGAATTCATCACGCCCACGGTGACGCCCACGCCCACGCCTGCGTACAGGCCGAAGGACACGGTACCGGAGATCATGATCGCCTTGAGATGATCGTTGGCGATGACTTCGATATCGTTGTCTGCGGTAACGCTGCTGTCGCTGTTGATGATGGCGGACACGGCGTCCTTCAGTCCGCGAATCGTCACGACCTGCAGGCTGGTGCCGCTGCCGTCGCCGCCGTTGGCGGAGCTGTCCATGGCGGACGGATCATAGGTCTCGACCGCGGCGACCCATTCCTTGGTCTCGGAATCGTAGTAGTACGGCTGGCCGTTCTTCTCTTCGCTGCTCAGAGTGGAATCGTTGATGCTCAGGTACTTATCCTCGTCATTGCGCTTTACCCTGACGTACAGGGCTTCGCCGTTGGGGGCTTCGTAATGCGTGCCGCCCTGGCCATAGCTGCCGTAATCCTTGGAACCGGGATCCTGGCCGTCGCCCTCAAGGGCCGCCTTCATCTCGTCTGCGTCGTCGTCGGTCCAGTAGCCTTTCGCCTGATGGTTCGTGTTTTCGTTGCGGAAAGCGCCGCCCATCTGGTCTTCGGGCTTCATCACGCTCTCTTCCCTGGTGCCGTCCTTCTTCTTGCCGTACAGGGTGTCATGGGCGGTCTGGCTCATCTTCGCGCCAGCCACCACGACGGTCACGGTCGCGCCCACGCCCGCGCCGGCAGCGCCGACGGCGACGGTGGCATCCGCGGCGACGACGGTGCGGTCGTCCTTCGCCGTAACCTTTACGTCATGGCCCTGGATGTTGTTGGCCGCGCCCACGGAAGCGGCGATGGTCGCGAGGCTGACGCTGACCAGGCCGGTCACGCCCACGCCCGCGGTACCGCTCACGGCGAGGGTCGCCGCCACGCCCGCCAGCGTGTAATTGTCTTCGGCGTTGATGCCGACGTCGCCGGCCGCGTAGATGCCCGCGCCGGTGCCGGTCTTCGCCTCGGTCTTGAGTTTGCTGATAATCAGATCCAGCGTGCCGCCCACGCCGGCCGTGCCGCCGCCCGAGATGCCCAGGGCGTCGGCCGTGACGATCTCCTTGGAGGTGGAGACGACCTTCACGTTGCCGCCGATCTTCTTGTTTTCGGAACCGAGCGCCGCACCCTCTGCGATCTGGGCGACGGTCTGGCCCTTGAAGTAGGTCACCACGGCCACGGCGGACACGGCAGCCGTTCCGCCGACCGCCATGCCGGCCGCGATATTCACCAGCGTGTTGTCACCGTTGGCGGTCACGTTCACGTCGTTGCCGGCGTTGACGTAGCCGCCCAGGGTGGCGTTGGCCTGGCTCATAACCACCTGCGCGTTTACGCCGCCCGCCACGCCGACGCTGCCGCTGCCGGCGAAGGTGAGAGCGACCATCCACACGTTGTTGTCCGTCTTGGCGGCCACATCCACATTTCCGCTGGCCGTGACGGTGCCGTTCTTGGCCTCGGCGGTCACATGCTGGTCGAACACCTGGGTGACGACCGTCGCGCCCACGCCCGCGGAAGAGCCCACGGCCAGCGCGCCGGCGCAGTTGATCAGGATCGTGTTGTCCGCGGCGTTGACGATGACGTTGCCGCGCTTGTTGTCGTTTTCATGTCCGGCGATCAGGGTCGCGCCGTCGGCGGAGGCCGTGATCTCGTTCTTCGCCACCATCGTGTTGATGACGCCGGCAACGCCCGCAGTGCCTGTACCGATGCCGCCGGAGATGGCGATCATGAACAGCTTTTCCTTGCCGGTCGCGCCGACGTACACGCCGCGCACGCCGGACTTGCCCTTCAGGTCCACGGGATCGAGATTCGCGTAGGCGTTTAGGACGGAAGCGCCGGTCAGCTTGGTTTCGACTTTGTTCAGGAACACGCCGGTGGAGATGGTCGCGCCAACGCCGGAACCGCCGGCGGAGACGGCCACGCCGCCCGCCACGTCCACGACGATCGCATTGTAATCGGATTCGACGCCGATGCTGCCGTCGGCCGTGGCTTTCATGTTCGCGTTCGTGTTCGCGATCCGGTTCATGGAGACGACCACCGGGATCGCGCCGGAGATGGCGGTGCCGCCGCCGCTGGCGGAGACGGACGCCGTCAGCAGCACCGTCACATCCTTGTTCAGAGCCCTGGACAGGATGTTGCCGCCGTTGGCTGTCATCGTCGCATTCGCAGTGGATACGGCCACGTCGCGGTCAAAGATGTTGATGTTGATGGAACCGCCGACGGCCGTGCCGGAAGCCGCGCCCGCCACAGCCAGGGTGCCGTTGACCATCAGCGAATCGGATTTCGCCAGCACGTCGATATTGCCGCTGTGGCCGTTCGCGCCGGCGATCACCTTCGCGCCGTCCCGCAGCTCGGCCTTGGTGTTGGAGTTGCTGTAGAGCACGCTGAGCGCGCCTGCCGCAGAATGGCCGGAGCCGGCGTTCACGGAGGCGGAAGCGATGAGGGAGATCAGTCTTTCTTTGTCGATGGCCTTGATGGCGACGTTGCCGTCGGAGGTAAGCTCCGCGCCGGCGCCGACAATGGCGTTGGTGAAGGCGCGGTTGACGATGACGTCCAGCGTGCCGCCCGCGGCCGCCTTGCCGGTAGAACCGGAGACGCTGACCGAGACCAGCAGCAGGTCTTCATCGGTATTGGCCGTCACATTCAGGTCGCCGGTGGAAGTGATGGAGGCGTTGTCGCCGACTATGGAATCGGCGCGGTTGTTCGCCACGATCACGTTGAAGGCGCCGCCGACCGCGGTGCTGTCCGCACCGGTCCCGACGGAAGCCGCGACGGTGAACAGCTGGATATCGGATTCCACCGAAGCATTCTGCGCGTAGTTCGCGGCACGGATGTTGGCCTTCTTCGTCGTCGCATCCTTGATCTTTTCGCCGACGATGGTCTTGACGTTGTCGTTATCGATCAGCAGCGCCAGGTCGAAGCCCACGCTGACCTTGGAGGGCGCGACGCTGAGCGCGCCGGCGATCATGCGGGTGTTGGAACCGCTGCGCGCATCGACGGTCATGCTGCCGTCCAGATCGTTGCCCTCTGCGTCTTTGCCGCCCGCGGTGATGTTGACATCCGCCGCGCCGACATAGGCCCTGATCTTGTTGTTGAACGTGACGATGGCAACGGAGCCCGCCACGGAAGCCTTGGAATCGGAAGCCGCGCTTGAGATGATCGAGCCCGCGATGGCCTCGGCGTAGTAGTTGGTGCAGGCCAGGAAGTTCAGCAGGTCGACGGCCTTCAGCAGGTCGCTGCTGGTGATCTCGATCTTGACCGTGTAGCCATTGCCGTCGCTGTTCTTCTTCAGGTCCACGATGCCGGTATCGGCATCCTCGCCCGCGTCGGTGGAATCGGTGACCAGGCTGTCAGCGCCCCAGGGAGCCTGATAGTCCTTGATGGTCACCATCCGCTTGTCGGCCAGCACCGTCAGCTTGTGACCGGTGATGCTGGCGTTGTCGCCGATGCCGGCCGCGACCTTATCGTTGCTGACGATCACGGCGAAGGACGCGCCGATGCCGACGCTGGAGCCCTTGGAGATGCTGACGCCGCCCGCGCGAACGGCGAGCTTGCTCTTGTCCGTGGCCGAGATTTCGATGTTGTTGCCTTCGATCTGGGTGCCGTCCCCCACCGTAGCCTCGGTCGTGGCGTCGCCGACCAGCACGGAGATCGCGCCCGCGACGGACGCCTTGCCCTTGCCGCTGACCGAACCCGCCAGCGCCTGCGCGGCCATCAGGCCGGCATAGCGCCCGTTCGTGTTCTGGGCCAGGTTTGCGGTGATGGCGACATCGCCCTGCGCCTCGATGCCGTTATTATCGGTGAAGCCCTTCACTTCGCCGGTGACGTTCGCAGTGGCCTCGTTGCGGTTCACGCTGACGGCCACGCCCATGGCGATGGAATTGCTGCCCTCGGCCAGAGACATGGACGCGCCGGTGCCCAGGGTGCGGAAGTTGCCGTCGTTGCCGGCCACGATGCTCGCGCCGCCCGCGGCGTGGATCTTGCCGTTGACGGTGGTGTTCGCCCGGTGCTTGCTGACGGTAACGCCGACAGCCGCGGCGACCTGGTACTTCTGGTCGCCCTGCTGGCCCTGCTGACCCTGCTGGCCGCCCTGGCCCTGCTGGTTCTGCGGGCCGTTGGCGCCCAGGGTCTGGTCGCTGGCAGCGCCGCCCTTGTTGCCCGCTTCCTGAATGTCCGGATTACCCTTGGTGGTGTCGGTCTTGTTCTCGACATTCTGGGTATTCATGGCATTGCTGGAAAGCGGCTGGGTGTTACTGGTCTGGCCCGTCTTGTTGCCGTTTTCGTCCTTGTCGGCTTCCTTATCCAACTTGTCGTTGATGCGTCCGCCGGTCTTATTGTCGTTGTTGTTATTGTTGTTATTATTGTTATTGTTGTTGTTATTGTTGTTGTTATTACTATTATTATTGTTACCGCCGGAGCCGTTGCCGTTGAGGGTATTCTCGGCGGCCTCCTCGGCGTCCTTCACCTTCTTGGTGTAGCGCTCCATATCCGCGCCCATGGCGGTGGCGAGGGCGTTGGTCTCGTCCTCGCTGGTGCTGGTGGCGGAGATATGGGCCTTGCCGTTTTCCAGCGTCGCGTCGCCCATGAAGTTGGCGACGATCTCAGTATCGACGATGTTCACAGCCACGGCCGCGCCGACCGCAGTGCTGCCGCCGATGGCGAAGCTGCTGGCCTGGGCCAGGGACTTGCCGATCTCATCCGCCGTGAGCAGGAAATTGGCATAGTCGATCTTAGGCTCAACCAGGACCGGTTCCGGTCCGGCCGCCGCTACGCCGACCTCTTCTACCTTCTTGTTGTAAGCGTCCAGCGCCTTCTGGTATTCCTTCTCGGCCTTCTTCCTGGCGGCCTCGGCGGCCTTCGGGTTGGTCTCGAGGGTGTTGCCGCCGGTGGTGTGAATGGACGTGTTCTCGCCGATGCTGGCAGCGACGCGGCTGTCCAGCAGGCTGACCGCCGCGGAGGCGTCCAGCGAAATATCCTTGGCTTTGCCGCTGTCGCCGGAGCTGTCGCGGGCCAGCGGATCGCTGCCCGCCGTACTGGCGGTCTTGACATCGCGCTCGGCGATGGCGCGCACGGCCAGGGCGCTGGCTTCCACGGTGCGGTTGTCGCCCAGCTCGGCTTCGGTCTTCACATCGCCGTAGGTCAGCGCGAAGGCCGCGCCGACGCCGACGGTCTTGCCCTTGTTGTTGGTTGCGCCGGTCGCCGGAGCGACGGTCGCGCCCGCGCCGGTGGGCAGCTGGAAGTTCACCTTGACGGTGATGGTCGTATCGGTCGTGCTGATATCCCTCGGCACGAACAGTGCGAACCCGCCGTCATCCTGCCGGACGCTGACCGTGCGCGTCTGATTCGCGCCGTTCTTGTCCTTATAGGTCATGGTCATGGTCGAGGGCAGCTGATGCAGCGCGTCGGCAACCAGTTCGCCGTGCAGCTTGGCCGCATCGACCAGCTTCACCTCGCCGCCGGTTACGGCGTCGAGAGCGAAGGTGTAGGTCTTGCCGCCCGACTTCGACGTGGCGAAGCTGTCCACCTTGGCGGAGCTCTTCTCCACCGTCTCATAGGTGACGGTGAGTGCCGTAACGTTCGCTTCCGGCATATAGAAGCAATAGGTGGTGCCTTCTTCAGCCGTCGCGTGGTCGACCACGATGATGTCCTTTTCGACTTCCGACCCGCCCTCGGGCGTGTACTTGTACTTCAGCGTGGCGACCTTCTGTTCCTTGCCGTCAGCGGTCTTGGGCGGCTTGACGGTGACCATTACGAGATCCTCGTAAGCGAACTTCAGGCCTTCCCTGCCCTCTACCTTTACGGTAACGCCGCTGTTGTCCGCAGGCTTGACGAAATCGTACAGGATCTCTTCGAACTGGATGTCGTAGATGATGTGCTGGTCGTCGGGGCTGAGGATCTTGGGCGTGACGATCCAGAACTGACCGTTTTGATCAACGGAAAGTTCGTTGGTCTTGGATTTTCCGTTTTTGTCGATGAAGGTGTACGTGACCTTCTCCGGAAGCTTATAGCCTTCCTCGGCGGTCAGCTTGATGGCCTTGTGGCTGCCGTCGGTCGTGATTTCGGCCTTGCCGCCGACGCCGGTCTTGATATCGTAGAGCGGCGGCAGGAACTTGATGGTGACGATGACTTTATGATCGGTCTCGCTGATGTTGCGCGGCGCGACGAACACAACCTCGCCTTTGCCCTGCGCTTCATTCGTCAGGTTGACGGTCAGCTCCCTGCTCTGGTCCTTGCCGTCCTGGTCCTTGTACGTATAGGTCACCTTCGCCGGCAGGCTGTACTTTTCGCCGGCGGTCAACGTGATCTTGTCGCCCGAACCGAGCGTAACCGTGCCGCCTTCGTTTGTATTGATTTCGAAGGTGTAGGTCTTGCCGCCCACGGTCCAGGTCTGGGTCATCTTGGGCTTGTCCGCCGGAGGCTCTTCGCCCATGGACTGGGTCTCGCCCGCGTCGGAGCCGTTGCCGGTGTCCGCCTGCTTGGCGCTGCCCGAGCCGTCGTTGGCGTCGGCGTCGCCCTGGGCGTTCATGGAACCGGAAGCGACCGTAACGACCTTCTGTTCATTTTCGGCTTCGATGATGATATCGCCGCCGGCCTTGATATCGGTGGTGTTCTCCGGAAGCGTCCGGGCGATGCCCGCGATGGTGGCGCGGGTGGTGCCGTTGATGACGGCCACGGACACGCCGCCGGCCACGCCCACGTTGGCCGCGCCGGCGCCGGCGATGGCTTCGGTGCGGATGACGTGCTTACCGGACAGGTCTTCCGGCGCCAGCTTCACATCCAGCCAGTTGGTCAGCGCGTCCAGCGCCGCGGTCGTCAGCGCCAGACCGGCGTTCTTCACGGCGGTCATCAGCTTGGTCTTCATCGTTCCGGCGATGTTGCCGGCCTGCACCCAGGCGGTGAACTTGGGAACGTCCACGAGCCCGTCGGTGAGCGTGGAGACGGCCCTGTCCTTGAAATCGGTGATGATCGCTTCGAATTTGGTCTCCAGGGTCTTCTGCAGCTGCGCCTTGTCCAGCACGATCGTCGTGGTGAGACCCAGGCCCTTCAGCCTCTCATCGACCTTGGCGATGACCGCAGCCTTCGCCTTTTCCTTGACGGATTGCAGCACGCGCGTGAAGACATCCTTCAGCCGGGCGGAGAACACGGTGGAATCAAAGTCCTTGCCGCTCATGCCGTTCTGGATGGTCTCCAGCACGATGCCGATCAGTTCGTCCTTGAACTCGGAAACCACTTCCTTGCCCAGTTCCGCCGCGTCGGTCTTGAGCGTCGCAAAGCCATCGGTGATCGCCTGCCGGAACACCTGAATGACGGCATCCCGATCGCCGGAACCCAGCGCGTTATAGAGGTTCTCCCCGATGACGGAAGTGACGATCTCCTGCACTTTATTGGACAGCTCATCCGGTATGCCGGTGATCAGATCCTTGGCCGCAGCGATATTGGTCTGCAGTTTGGTCGCGATATCGGCGAAGCTTTCGAACTTCACCAGCGGCTCCAGGCCGGTATCGCCCACCATGGTCTGGGTGAAATCCTGAATGATGCCGGCGACCGTGTCGCTGATGGCATTGGCGCACGCATCGGCATACTGGGACAGGCCCAGTTCCTTCATCAGGTCGCGGATCAGCTTCCTGATCAGTTTTTCCAGCTTGGCCTTGAACGGGTACTGT
This sequence comes from uncultured Eubacteriales bacterium, assembly GCA_902764285.1. Taxonomy (GTDB): domain Bacteria; phylum Bacillota; class Clostridia; order Christensenellales; family Aristaeellaceae; genus UBA2862. Next base: position 22,765 of record CACWVN010000033.1, on the reverse strand, counting down.
TCGGCTTCTTCCGACTCGCCCTCGCCGCCTTCGTCGCTCTCGCCCACGAGCATCGCGGCGCGCACGTCGATGGAATCATCCGCTTCGACGCGGACGTTGCCGATGGTGGCGATGTTGTCGATCTTGACGATGTTGATGGCCACGCCGACGCCCACGCCGATATCGCTGCTGGTGGCGGAGGCGTTGGCCTTGATCTCGGCCACGGTGCGGTTGCGGGACACCACGTGCACAGAGCCGTTCATGCCCTGTTCGTAGATGTTGTCGCCGTCGTCGCCGGTAAATTCATTGGAATGGACAGCGCGCACGACGATATCGCGCCTGAAGCTGTCGTCCACCGCCTCGTCGATGGAGGCCTTCGAGGTGTTCTTCTGGATGTTCAGCGCCAGGCCGGCCGCGACGGACACGTTGCCCTCGCTGGTCTGAGCGGTCTGGCGGTTGGCCGTGCCGCCCAGCACGTTGCTGGCGTTGTTGTTGTTGCTGCCGTTGACGTCGGTCAGACCCGCGCCGCTGGAAACCATGCCGTCGGCCTGGCCGTCGGCCTTCTGCTGGTCGCCGCCGGAAGAAGAGGGCGCGGCGCCGGCGGAGCTGGCGGAGGAGACGCTCTTGAGCGTGCTGAGGGAATCCGCGCCGACGAACACGCCGTTGGCGGTGACGCTCTGGGCGAGCTGCGCGATGGCGCTGTCGTTGACGATGCTGATATCGAAGGAGGCGCCCACGCCCACCTTCGAACCGGCGGCCTTGGCGTTGGCCGTGATCTGGTGATCGGCCTCGCCGCTGGCGTAGACGACCGCGTTCTTCAGATCATCCGAAGTGCTCTGGAGCGCGGTTTCGCTGCCCATCGCGATGACGCCGTTGGAAACGCTGCCCATATAAGCGGAAGCGCTGCTGCCGGTGATATCCAGGGCCAGCACCGGGGTGATGGAGATGCCGCCCGCGGAGCCCGCCTTGGCGGACACCTGGTCGGCCACCTTCTGGGTGGCGATGACGCTGAGGCCGTCCAGCGCGTCGACGCCATCGGCGTAGTTGAACACGGCGCCGTCCTGCACCGCCGCGACGGTATCCGAACCGGTGACGGCGATGGCCAGGCCCGCGCCCACGCCGGTGGAGGCCGCCTTCGTGGAACCGGAAGCGTCGGCCAGCGTGCCGAAGTGGGCATCGGTGTTCGCGCCGATTTCCAGCGCGCCGCCCATGGTGATCTCGGCGCCCTTATAGATTTTGGCATTGGTCTTGGCTGCGGAGACGTTCACGCTGATCGCGCCGCCGATGCCGATGTTGCCTTCGGAATAGCCCGCGGCCGTCTTCAGCGTGGCGTCGGCCTTGGCCGTCTCGGCCACGACCCTGACGCCTTCCGGCGCGGTGATCTTGCCGCTCTTGATGAGGGCGTTGTTGGTGCCGCGAACCACGGCCACGCCAACGGCCACGCCGGCGCTGACGGAGGCGGTGTTCGGATCGTCGGTACCCAGTTCGAACTGGGCGGTGATGGAGATGGTCGACGTTTCAGCCGTGCTGGCGGGAATGACGAAACTATAGGTTCCGTCGGCATTCCGCGTGCCCACCACGACCGTCTGGCTGGACTTGCCGTCGGCGCCGGCCGCGCCGGTGATGATCGCCTTCACGGTGCCGCGCTTGGCGCGATAGCCCTGGGCGGCCGTCACGGTGGCGCTGATGGTTTCGCCGGGATCGGCGAAAGGAGCGGCGGTCGCGACGGTGCCGTTCTTCACCTGGGTGTCCGCGGAGACGGCCAGCGGCTTCCGGGCCAGCGTAACGGTGAAGCGGACCTCGGCATACTCCAGTTCGTCCGAATCGGGCAGTTTCCACGAATCACCATCATAAATGGTATGGGACAGCGTGATATCCGTGCCCTGATCGCCAAAGAGATCGTCGCCGGCGATACCTTGCGCCGTGACGCTGGCGATCTTGTAGCCCTCGGCGACCTTCGTCGCATCAAGCGTGAAGGAAACCGAATCGCCCTTGTCGACCTTGCTCTGGGAAATCGTAACCAGCGCTGTGGTCGCGCCGTCCAGACCGGTGACGGAATGCAGCACCGCATCCGTCTTCTTCTCGGTCACCGCAGCTGCGATCTTGATGCCGTTCTTGCCCTCCGTCTCGGCGATATCGTCGGGCATGGTAAAGCTGTAGGATTGGGTTCCTTCGTCGTAGGTCAGCTTGCCGGTACCAGTGGCGGTATCGGTATCGCCGGTCTTGAAGTAGGTATAGGTCACATCGCCCAGGTTGTATCCGGCGGCGGCTTGAGCCTTCACGGTGACCTTGTCACCCGCCTTGGCTTCCGCGGTTTCAGACGTGAGCGTATAGTTTGAGCCTTCGGGCGCATCCAGCGTCACCGGACGGGTATCCGCCGGGAAGTTTACGGTGATGGTGACCGCCGTGCCCTTCTTGATGTCGGTCAGCGTCGCGGTGTCCAGCTTGAACTTCTGGGTGCCCGAAATGGGCGTGATGGTCGTCGCCGCGGCGGTCGTGCCGTCGGCCTTGATATAGGTATAGGTTACTTCAGCATTCTTGTAACCAGTCTCGGCTGTGGCCAGGAATACATATTCGGGGCGACCGGTATTGGCGTTCATGGATTCCTGTTCGAAAGTGCCGCCTTCGGACCTGGAAATCATGATGGTATTGCCGAAGCCGTCCACGAAGATTTCCGCAGGGGTTTGAGACTCGCTGTTGTTGCTGTTGTTTTCGTTGTTGTTGTTTTCGTTGTTGTTCTCGTTGTTGTTGTTATTGTTGTTGTTGTTCTCGTTGTTGTTGTTATTGTTGTTGTTCTCGTTGTTGTTATTGTTGTTGCCGGTGTTGCTGCCGCTGCCGGGCCTCGCAAAGCCGGCGAAGGTGACGGCCACGCTGATCGTGCTGCCGTCCTTGGCGATCAGGGTCTTGTTGTCGCCTTCCAGAACCAGCTTGTAGGTTCCGTCCGCCTCGGCCGTCAGCGTCTTCTGGCACACCATGCCGCGTCCGTTGGTATAGGACACGACAACATCCTTTACCCTGCGGCCCGCTTCGGGCGTTACGGCAAAGGTGATGGTCTTGCGATCGTCAGAGACGGCGGGCGCAACCGTGCCGCCGCTGACGGGCGCGACCTTGATGATATACTTGCTGCCGTTGGCATAGCTGATGTCGCGGTTCTCTTCCTCGGGGGGCAGTTCGGCTTCCTCGGCAGCCGCTTCCTCGGCGGCCTCCGGGGTCGATCCGGTACCGTCGGCCACGGTGATGCCGATGGTGGAAGCGTCGGCCTCCACGTCCAGCGCGCCGCCGGCCACGATCGTGCCCTCGCCAATGTCGATGACGCTGTTGCCGTTGTTCAGCACCACGCTGACCGCCAGCGCGCCGGTGACCTGCGCGGCGCTGTTGCCCGCGTTCGGGTCGGGCGTCGGCGTCGGGTTTTCAGGATCCTGCGGGATCTCCGTCCATTCGCAGCTGAAGGTGACGGTTCCCTTGGCGCCTTCGGGCACGGTGAAGAAGTACCGGCCCTTCTTGTCGGCGGGCACCTGTTCGTTGGCGACGGCAGTGTCGGTTCCGTACTGCACGAACAGGCCCTTGTCGCTGATGCGATGATTGGCCGCCGGGTTCACGATGATCTCCACGGCCTTGCCGGGCTCCACCTTCGTGAGACCTTCGCCGATCACCAGCGAGCCCTGCGCCTCGTCGTTGGTCGTATCGCTCACGGCGATAGTCACGGCTTTGTCGGAAGTGTCGTTTTCTTTCGCAGCGTTGTCGGGCTGGGCGTTCTCTTCGTCCGATCCTCCGGTAGCCTCGTCAAACAGGCCGGACAGATCGTAGTCCATGTCGTCCTCTTCGTCCGGCTCGTCGCCGCCGAACAGGTTGGACAGATCCTCGCCCATGTCGTCGTCATCGCTCGCCGGAGCCGTCACCGCGGCGTATTCCACGCAGACGATGACGTCGTGATCGCGCATTTTGAAGAAGTAATCGTTGCCCGTGTCGGGGTGGACCTCAGGGTCACCCAGGCTCAGCGTCTCTTCGGTATAGGTGCTCTTGCCGGGCTCCAGATAGCGCAGCTTGATGGCGGATACCTTGTAGCCCGTCTTCGGAACGACAGTGACCTTTACATCGGTACCCTGGTTGGCCTTGGTGCGGGAAATCGCCACCTGGCCCTTCTGGGTATCGTTGGCCTGGGACGCCTGGATGTTGTAGCTGGGCGTCTTCAGACCGGCGGTCAGCTTCTCCTTCAGGGCCTGGCCCTTTTCACCGGGTATGGCCTTGCCGACGGCTTCGCCCAGCAGCAGGCAGGCGATGTTCTTGACATAGTCCATCGTGCTGGGCTGTTGCCCGTCGCCTTCCCCGTCGCCCTCTTCGTCGGCGGGAGGCGCCGCGGAAGTGGCGGTCGCCCTCGAATCCGCGGTGGCGTTGGAATGCACCGTCACGTTGCCGGCGGCCACGATATGGGTGTTCTTGTCCTTGATGCGGGTGGCCACGTTCTGCACCAGCACGTCAATGGCGAAATAGCCGCCGGAGCTGCGCTTGTTCTCGGAGCCCTTTTCGGCCTTGGTGGTCATCTTCACGGAGCCTTCGGAATTGAGCTTGACATCGCCCTTGTTCGCGGTAAGCTGCGCGCCGTCCACCACGGTATGCACGTCGGTCACCACCGCGCCGATGGCCAGCGAGATGGGCAGGTTGGCCGCCTTGGCGGCGGTGTTCGCCACCACGGAGCCCTTCGCCTCCGCGGAGATGCTGCCCGCGGCTTTCAGCACCGCGGTCTTGTTGAGATTGATTTCGGAATTCAGCACCGCGACGCTGACCGCCAGCGACGACAGGTAGGCGTTGCTGCTGCCGGCGTCGATGCGGGTCTTGACCTCGGTATTCATGCGAATGGAACCGGTGCTGTTCTCGGCGAACACGGCGTGGTTTGCAGCGTCATAGGTCGCGCCGGCATAGATGCTGCCGTCCACGTTGATCTTGGCGCTGCCGACCTTCACGTTGACCAGGTTCAGGATATCGGTCAGGGCGGTGATATCCAGTATGCCGCCCTCCTGGCCCACCTTCGCGCTGATGTCCACGTCGCCCGCGGCGTAGATGGCAGCGTTCGCGCCGACGTTCACCTCGGCCGAATGGGCCACGTTGAAGAAATCGGCGGTGACGGACTGGGCCGTGGTGACGATATTGTCCAGGCTGATGCCGGGCTCTCCCTCCTCGTCGTCCTCAATCACCTTTCCGGCGAACGCGCTCAGCTGAACGTTGTCGGCGATCACGGTGCCGTTGATGTTGATCTTCTCCGCCTTGACGATGACGTTCATGTTCTCGGCGGACAGGTCGGTCAGGGTCACGGCGTCGCCGTCGTTCTTGATTTCGCCGGCGTCGATGATCAGCTGGTTCAGGAAACTGTCGGCCCCCGATACCAGCACGATCTTCGCGTAGCCCGCGGTGGGCGTGGTGACGATCTTATAATTGGTAAACATGGCGTCGGCCGTATAGGTCGCCGTCTTCTTGCCGTCGGCCTCGACCACAGTCAGATTGTCATCTTCACTGGCCTTGGCCAGGTCGATTTCCACGGTGGGTTTGTTTTCCAGTTCGTCGGTGACCTTCAGCTTGCGGCCCGCCACGGACGGGATGGTCACCTTCAATTCATTATCGGCCTTGTTGAAGAGGTGGATGGTACGGGTGGAATTGGTTGCATCGACCACAATGGCGCCGCCCTCTTTGCCCTCTTTGAGCGTGCCGCTCAGGTGCAGGCGATAATCGTCCGGATCCACGATGGAGACCTCTTCCACGGTATCGCCCGCGGTGATATCCACGTTCACCCGGTCGGAGCCCTTGCCGGTATTGATCTTCGCAGAAGCGCGGCTGCCGGTGGTCTTGGCCGTGGCGGGTTCGCCGGATTTGGCCACCGTGACGGTATCGTCGCCGTCGCCGGTATCCACCTCGATATCGCCCACGCCGTCGCCGGCCTCGATGGCCACGGTGTCATCCTCGGCAGTGCCGACGACCGTCAGATCGCCGCCGGCGATGCTGACGCGCTTTTCCAGCGACAGATAGATGCCGGCCAGCAGCACGTTGATGCCGTCGATGTTGATATTGCCGTTGACCTTCGCGGAGGAATCCGCGTCGGGATTGTAAGTGCCGTCATCATTCTGAGTCGTACTGGCGGCCACTATTTTTAATAGGAAGGTTCCCAGTCCTGTCTGGGTCTTGGCTTTTTCGCTTGAGATGGTAATGTCGCCGTCGTACTGACCGGCTTCCACCTGGATCGTGATGGATTCGGTATTGTCGTTAATGCTGTCCAGCGCGGCATCCACGGCCTTCTGAATCGCATTTTGAACAATGGTCGGTTTAGCGTCCTGGCCGCCTTCGTTGCCGCCGCCTTCGTTGCCGCTGCCTTCAGTGCCGCTGCCTTCAGGCCGCCTTCGTTGCCGCCGCCTTCGTTGCCGCCGCCTTCGTTGCCGCCGCCTTCGTTGCCGCCGCCTTCGTTGCCGCCGCCTTCGTTGCCGCCGCCTTCAGTGCCGTCGCCTTCAGTGCCGCCGCCTTCTCCGTCTTCATTCGCGGATTCTTCCTCTTCCGAGGCGGGCGGGTCGTTTTCGAAGGTCTGGATCTGCTCGGGATCGACCTGCTCCTCGCCGTCGTCGATCTGGCTGACGATGGACGCTTCGCCCGCAGGCGCCTCGGCTTTGGCGTCCACGCTGGGGGTCTCGTCCTCGTCGTCGGCAGACGCATCGGCATCTTCATCAGCGCCGGCATTTCCATTGCCGCCGCCTTCGTTGCCGCCGCCTTCGTTGCCGCCGGTTTCGCCGGTATTGCCGGTATCGCCGGCATTGTTTTCCACCGGCGGGTCATTATTATCCTCGGCGAAAGCATTCATGCTTCCCAGAATAACAGTGATCATCAAAGCCAAAATGGCCAGGATCGCGAGTACGCGCTTGCGGCGCCTCACGGCCTCCTTCTTGTTGATGATGTTTTTCTGATCCATCCGCTTCATGGCTATTCCTCCCGGCCTTGTTTCTGGCTGGCAAATGATACAGGGGTTACTGGTCGAATCGGGCTGTGTGTCAGTAGTTCAGGGAAGTTTCCAGGTCCTCCACGTAATGGTCGTCGTCGCCCATGGCGCTGTACACCTGGGCGCGCTGATAGTAAGACTGGCTCAGGTTGTATCCATGCTCAATGCAGGCCGTCAGATCGTCGAGCGCCGACTGGTTGTCCTCCAGATAGCGGAACGCGTAGGAACGATAGAACAGCGCTTCGTCGACATTCGATCCGGATTCGATGCACTCGGTAAAATCGGCCTTGGCTTCTTCATACCGGCCGCCCTGCAGATAGCTCAGCGCACGGTTGAAGCGGCTGTCTTCCGGGACGACGCCGTTTTCCATGCAGGCGGTGAAGTCCTCGGCGGCCTTGTCGTATTCGTCAATGGACAGCCAGCACACGCCGCGATAGTAGGTGGCCACGTCCACATACTGTTTGGCGGGCTGATCCAGCTGGGGAAGCAGGCCGTCCCCGGCCTCCCCGGTTTCCTCGGTCTCTTCGGTCTCTTCGGTCTCTTCGGTCTCTTCGGATTCTGCGGGCGCTTCGGTTTCTTCGGTCTCGGCGGGCGCTTCGCCCTCCGCGGGTTCCTCGGTTTCTTCGGTCTCGGCGGGCGCTTCGGCCTCGGCAGCCGCCGCGGTCTGCGCGTCCAGATAAGCGGTGAAATCTTCGATGGCGGGCTGGTAGTTGCCCAGGCTCATCTGGCAGATCGCCCGGTTATAGGTGGCGTCGGTCTTGTAGGATTCGGTCTCCACGGAAGCCGTGAAGGAATTGACGGCGCTCTCGTAATCCTGCAGCGACATGCTGCACACGCCCATGTTGTAGTGCAGGCCGTCGAACTGATCCGCGCTGTCCACGCAGCGCTTGAAGTCCTCCAGCGCCGCGGCGTAATCGGACAGGTTCATGCGGCACACGCCAGCGTTGTAAGCGGCGGAGACGCCGTAGTTCTCATCGTCCAGGCAGCTTTCGAAATCCTCGGCGGCGGCGGCGTACTGGGTCATGTCCATCTTGTAAACGCCCAGCAGGTAGGTGCTCTCGGCGCCCTCCGCGCCGTTGGCATCCAGGTACGCCTGGTAGCTTTCCAGCGCCTTTTCGGATTCGCCGTTCTGGCGGTACAGCTGGGCGAGCGTTTCGCCCATGGTGTTGTCGCCGGAGAGCTCGATGTATTTTTCCAGGCTCTCGATGGCGTCGGCGTAAGCGGCGGTGTCGGAGTAAACCTGGGTTTTCACCAGCCACGCCTCGGCCAGATCCGGCTGAATGCCGATCGCCGCGTCCAGTTCCTCAATGGCGGCGGGATAATCGGTCTGCATGGTGTAAACGCAGCCCTTTTTCAGGTGAATGTCGGCGCAGAGCTCGGCGTTGGAGCTCTCATCGCAATAATCCAGGCACGCGTCCAGATACTGCATGGCCTTGTCGTAGTCCTCGCGCGCGATATAGTTGACGGCGAGGGAATAATACGTGTCCAGCTTCTGAGTATCGACGGCGCCCTCCGCGTGGGCCGCGCACGCCAGCATCGCCAGCGCCAGAACCAGAGTCGCAATCCGCAAAACCAACCGAAGTTTCATTTTTCTTTCCTCCCGTGTCCTTCTGTGTGCTTTGGGCCGAACGCCCTTTTATCCTTTGGCGTCCGCCGTTTCGGCGGAAGCCGTCCGCATCAATTCGTCCATCAGCCTGGAAGCCTCTTCGAACAGCGCCTCGTCCTTGCCGTTCAGCAGCACCCAGTCGAAATCGTTCATGGCGCCGTCCCGGTCGCCCAGCTGCATCCGGCACACGCCGCGCCCGAAGCGGCTCTCCTCTTCCCTCTCGCCGGCTTCGATGGCGATGTCGAAATCCTTTTCCGCTTCCGCGAACTTTTCCGCGGCCAGCAGGCAGCTGCCCCGCAGGTAGTTGGCGAAGGCGGCGTTGCCGTCCTGCTCCAGGCAGGCGGTCAGGCTGTCCACGGCCTGGTCGTAATCGCCCATGCGCACGTGGGAAGCGCCGGTCATCAGGCAGAGGGAGGCGAGATCCATTTCCGCCAGCGTCACTTTCAGCTTGCCGGTGGTGTTTTCCAGATGCAGCCCCGCCGCCAGCGCCTCGCCGCCGCCCAGCACCCTGTTGATCAGCCGGTCGCCGTATTCGCAGGCGCGGGCAAAATTCTGGTTGACGTAGGCGCACAGGACCACGTAATAATACAGCGCTTCGGGGTCGGAATATCCCTCTTCGGCAGCGCGGACGAAACTTTCATCCGCCTTGTCGTATTCGCCGTTGCGCATCCAGCCGATGCCCAGCATCACGTCCGCGGCGCCCGCCTGTTCGCCGCCGGAAGCCGCATACCGACCGCAGTCGGCTTCTGCTTCCTCCATGCGGTTCAGGTTGGTGTAGCAATAGGCGCGGTTCAGCAGGTAGCGCTCGTCTCCGGTGGCGTCAATCAGCCTGGTATACAGGGCCGCCGCCGTTTCAAACTGCCCGGCCGCCTCGTACACATTGATCAGATCCGGCAGCATTTCCGTGACGTTTTCAGCCGTCTGCAGGTAGCCCGTCACGTCGTCCAGAGCGCCTTCGGTATCGCCCAGATTCAGCTTGACCTGAGCCCGGGTCAGCAGCGCTTCCGGCGAGGAAGTTATGCACAGACCTCGGTCGAACCAGACCAGCGCGTCCTGGTATTTCTCCTGCAGAGTGGTCAGATAACCCATGCGCAGGTAAAGGGCCGCGAGGATATCCTGGTCATTCGGGCAGAGTTCGATGGATTTCTCGGTAAAGGCGGCGGCATCGGCCAGCTGATTCTGCGCGACGGCGATCTGCGCCGCCAGCTCATAATCTTCAAAGCTGTGTTCGCCGGCCACGAGGCTGCGGGCATAAGCGGTCATGCGGCTCAACCGCGGCGCGGCGACGTAGGCATCGTCGCGCAGAAGCTGCATCGCGGCCACCCGGGCGCTCTTGTTTTCCATCTCGCCCGCGTCCAGCAGAACGTTCGTACGGCGGTACAGGAGGATGGTGGCCAGCATTGCCACAACCAATAACAGGGCCAAACCTCGGACCAACGCTTTGCGAGCCTTGTTTTTCGCCGGTTCTGCGCCCATATTTCCTCCGAAAAAAGCCATTACGTACAATCGCCCTTTTTACCCATACTTTATCATATTAAGTATACCATCTTTTTCCTCCTTTGGGGTGACAGTTTGAGTAATAAATCAACATCTTGAGTAATTATGCTTAGTTTCTTTATTATTTTCAAAAATTTAACAGTATTGCAATCCCTTTGAAATGGATAAGCGCTGTCCCGGAACGCCGAAAGAAGGCGCAATATTGACAAACGGTTCAAAACGCGGGATAATGAAAAAAACGACGAACGAGGGGGAATTTTCCATGAATCAGCCGTACGCCGTATGGGAGGTCGTGCTGTACAACTTCCTGGATTCATTCCCCTATATGATGCTGGGGATGCTGACATTCCGCTACCACCGGCGTTTCAGCCTGAAGGCATCAATCATCCTGCTGGCCCTGATGGAAGTGGCATTCGAAACCGTGGCGACCTACAGCCTGGTGACGCGCGCGATTCCCATGACGCTCGTGGACATCATCCTGTCCCTCCTCATGGTGGGTTTCACCGTTCTCGCCTTCCGGGACCACCCGGGCAAGCTGATCTTCGCTGTGCTGGTGCTGCTGAACCTGGGCAACCTGGTGGTGGTGTGCGGCAAGTGCCTGGAGGGCCAGCTGTTCCCGAAATACGCCCTCCAGGTTTACCGGTACACGTTCGCGCTGTGCAAGCTTCCGCTTCAGGCGATTCTGCTGCCGCTGGCCTACCGGCTGATCTTCAGGAATATCTGCCGCGACGACGAAGAGGAGGACGCCTTTCCCACCCAGCAGGCCTCGCAGCACTGGAAATACCTGTGGCTGGTGCCCGGCGTGTTTTATCTGATCTGGATGCACCATTTTTACGACAGCAACCGCACCGTGCTTGAAAACATGCTGGATCCTGCCAGCGCCGGATACCTGCTGCTGATCGACGCCGGATCCATACTGATCTACCGGCTGATCGTACAGCTGGCCGACGCCTACCGGTCGAACATCTCGCTGCAGGAAAAAAACCAGGCGCTGACGGTGCAGACCATGCAGTATGAGAGCCTGACGAAGCGCATCAACGACGAACGGCAGGCGCGCCACGACCTGCGCCATCACCTGGCGCTGTTGCGCACCATCCGCGATTCCGGCGACTGGACGGCGCTGGACGAGTATCTGGACCAGTACGCCAAGACCAACGCGCTGGACACGCCCCCCGGCATCTACTGCGAAAACGAGCTTGCCAACACCCTGCTGGCTTACTTCTGCGCCCTCGCACGGGAGCAGGGCGTCGAATACGAGGTTCAGGCGGCGCTGCCGGAGACGCTCTCCGTGGGCAAGATCGATCTTTCCGCGATCTTCGGCAACCTGCTGGAAAACGCACTGGAAGCCTGCGGCCGGCAGAAGAGCGGCCGCAGGTATATCCGCGTCCGCTGCGGCATTTATGAAAACAAGCTGCTTCTGACCATCGAAAACAGCTGCGAAGGCGTGCCGCACATCCATCATTCCGGCGTGTATTATTCGTCGAAGCGCGACAGTCTCGGCATCGGCATCGAATCCGTGCGCACCGTCGTCGCCCACTACAACGGCGTATGCCAGTTTGACGCGCGGGACAACACCTTCACCGCGAAGGTGATGCTCTACATCTGACGCCGGCGCCCGGCGAAATCCCGCGTTCGCGCCGTGTTCATCCAACGCGTCCGGCCAGGTTTCAGGCCGGGCGCGTTGCCTTTGACCGGGCGGTCGCGCCGCCGTTTTTCCCCGTTCCGCTGCCCGGGATCGTTATTGCGATTGATCATTCCGACCTTTTATGCGGGCTGCCCGGCGCCAAATGATAGCTACATAAATATATTTTGCTTCGGATCGTCTCCTCCGCCCGCGCCTCATCTGTCTATTAGATGAGGATTATTCAATTTGTTTTTCGAATTGTTCATTGATTTGTGAGCCGTTCGGATGTATGATTATTTTGGAATGTTTTTCCATGAAAAAACGCCCGGCGCGAAAGCCAGGCGGTATTCGGAGGCAGGTATGGAATTCACAATGATAGAGACCGGTTGGCTGTCGCTGCTGCCGCCGGTCATCGCCATCGCGCTGGCGCTGTTGACGAAGGAAGTCTATTCATCGCTGTTCATCGGCCTGTTTTCGGGCATGCTGATCTACAGCTTCGCGGGCGGCGGCGGCATCGTATCCGCCGCGGCGACGACCTTTGACATGATGTATTCCAAGATCGCCGACAACGCCTACATGATCATCTTCCTGGCGCTGCTGTGGGCGGTGGTGGTGCTGGTGTCGAAGTCGGGCGGCAGCGAGGCCTATGGGCGCTGGGCCGGAAAGAGGCTGAAGAGCAAGCGCTCCGCGGCGTTCGCCACATCGCTGCTGGGCGTGCTGGTGTTCATCGACGACGGCTTCAACTGTCTGACCGTCGGAACGGTGATGCGCCCGATCACGGACCGGCTGCGCATCTCCCGGGAGAAGCTGGCCTACATCATCGACGCCACCGCCGCGCCGGTATGCATCATCGCCCCGGTGTCCAGCTGGGCCGTGGCCGTGGCCAGTGAAGTCAGCCAGACCGGCGGTTTCCATATCTTCCTTTCCACGATCCCCTACAACCTCTACGCGCTGCTGACCATCGTCATGGTGTTCTTCATCTGCTTCACGGGCAAGGATTTCGGCCCGATGAAGCGGGCCGAGGAGCAGGCCGCGCAGGAGGCGGCCGCGGTGGAAACCGCGCAGGCGCAGGATCGGCCGAAGGGCCGCGTCGTGGATCTCGCGCTGCCGATCCTGGTGCTGGTCGTCTGCGCGATTCTGGGCATGGCCTACGTCGGCGGCTTCTTCCGGGGCGTCGGCTTCTCCGAGGCCATCGGCGAAAACCCCGCCGCCGGGCTGACGCTGGGTGCCTTCGCGGGGCTGGTGACGGCGTTTGCGCTGTACATCCCGCGGAAGCTGATGACGGCGAGGGAATTCATCGAAGACATCGTCGGCGGCATCGGCAACATCGTCCCGCCGATGCTGATACTGATCCTGTCGTGGAGCCTCGGCGGCGTGTGCCGACAGCTGATCGGCACCGGCGTGTACATCTCCGGCTTCGTCAGCGCGGCGAAGCTGCCGCTGGGCTTCCTGCCTTTCCTGATCTTCGTCGTCGCGGCGCTGATGAGCTTTTCGATGGGCACGTCCTGGGGTACGTTCAGCATGCTGATCCCCATCGTCACGATGATCTGCTCCGCCGACGGCGCGGGCGCGCTGCTGGTGCCCACCCTCGGCGCCACGCTGGCCGGCTCGGTCTACGGCGACCACTGTTCCCCCATCTCCGATACCACGATCCTGGCGTCCACCGGCGCCGCCTGCAAGCACATCCGCCACGTGGAAACGCAGCTGCCCTACGCGACGCTCGTGGCCGTCGTCTGCGCCGTCGGCTATCTGATCGCCGGGTTCACGCTGACGCCGTGGATCGCCCTCGCGGCCGGCGTGGCGCTGCTGATCGGCGCGCTGCTGGTCCTGAACAAATCGAATCTCCGGCTCTCGAAATGAGCGCCGCGCCCCAAACCCGTCGAACGCCCACGAACACATGAAAGCGAGGTTCCCATCATGGAAAAAGCAAAGGTATTCTTCACCGATTTCCGCACGCGCATCGGCGTCAGCCAGGGCGTGAAGCTGCAGAAGCTGTGCCGCGCCGCCGGCATCGGCGACATCGACTTCGACGGCAAGTTTGTCGCCATCAAGATGCACTTCGGCGAGCTGGGCAATTTCTCGTATCTGCGGCCCAACTACGTAAAGGCCGTAGCGGACCTGATCCGCGAGCTGGGCGGCAAGCCGTTCCTGACCGACTGCAACACGCTGTACCCCGGCAGCCGCAAGAACGCCATCGACCACCTGACCAACGCGGAGCTGAACGGCTTCAACAGCGTGACCACCGGCTGCCACGTGATCATCGCCGACGGCCTGCGGGGCACGGACGACATCGAAATTCCGGTGCCGAACGGCGAATACTGCAGGACGGCGCTGGTGGGGCGCGCGCTGGTGGACGCCGACGTGCTGATCTCGCTGAGCCACTTCAAGGGCCACGAGATGACCGGCTTCGGCGGCGCCATCAAGAACATCGGCATGGGCGGCGGCAGCCGCGCCGGCAAGATGCACCAGCACAACGACGGCACGCCGCGGGTGGACCCGGCGCTCTGCCGGGGTTGCCGGCGCTGCGCGCGGGAGTGCGGCAGCGACGCCATCCGCTACGGCGCGGACGGAAAGGCGTTTATCGACACCGACCTGTGCAAGGGCTGCGGCCGCTGCATCGGCGCCTGCGCCTTTGACGCCATCAGCAACGTCAACGGCAGCGCCACCGAGCTGCTGTGCTGCAAGATGGCCGAATACACCGCCGCGCTCTGCCACGGCAGGCCCTGCTTCCACATCAGCCTGATCATGGACGTATCGCCCAACTGCGACTGCCACGACGAGAACGACGCGCCGATCCTGCCGAACATCGGCATGCTGGCGTCCTTCGATCCCGTGGCGCTGGACCAGGCCTGCGCCGACCTGTGCCTGCGTGCGGAGCCCATCCGCAACAGCCAGCTGGGCGACAACCTGGCCCGGCCCGGCTGGCACCATCACCACGACCACTTCCTGGACAGCAACCCGAACGTCCGCTGGAAGGAGACGCTGGCCCACGGCGAGAAGATCGGCCTGGGCACGCGGGATTACGAATTGAACGTCGTCCGCTGAGTGGGCGATACAGAGGTCGTCTCAGAAGGCGACCTCCCGGCCCGGCGGTGCCGGGTGCCGTCTGCTGCCGCCCGGCGGTGCCGGGTGCCGTCTGCTGCCGCACTTTCTGAACATCCGCCCCGGCCCATAGATTCAAGGCCGGGGCGGGTGTGTATGCGGTTATCGATTTGACGGGCGGCCATTGGCCGCCCCTACTGGGGAACGGCAAGTTCTTCGCAGGGGCGCCGATGCGGCGCCCGCGTCATTCGTCCGCGGCGAGGTATTCCACGATGCTGTGGGCGGCGATATTGCCCTCCCCTACGGCCTTAGCCAGCTGGTAGGGCCGGCCGGTGCAGTCGCCCGCGGCGTAGCAGCCGGGCAGGTTGGTTTCCATCCTGCGGCTGACCACGATATCCGCGCCGTCGATTTGCAGGCCGTTCAGCAGCCTGCCCGGCGCGACGGCGCCGCGCAGCACGAACGCGCCGTCCACGTCCAGCACCGTGCCGTCCGACAATTCGACGCCGGTGACGCGCTGCTCGCCCAGCACGGCTTTCAGCTTGCCGGGGTTTACGGTCACGTTCTCCCGTTCCACGCCGCAGTCCGCGTAAGCGGTGAACAGATAGACCTTTGCGGCGATCTCTGCCAGATAGACGGCTTCGTGCTCGAACGCCTTCGAGCCGCAGTAGACCGCGATCGTCTTGCCGCGGTAAAGGAAGCCGTCGCAGGTGGCGCAGTAGCTGACGCCGCGGCCCAGCAGCGCCTCCTCACCGGGGAATCCCTTGGGGCTGACGGCACCGGTGCACAGCAGCACGGTCCTGGCTTCGTAGATATCGTTTCCGCCCAGCACCATGTATCCCCCGCGGGCTTGCGCGATGTTGGTCACCTGCCGCTCGGTGATCTCCAGTCCGGCCCGGTCGATCTGATCCCGGAACCGCCGGTTCAGTTCCGACCCCGCGACCATGGCGACGCCGGGATAGTTGGCGATGCGTTCGGATTTTTCCACCTTCGGGCTGAGCGCCTTCGAGCCGAACCAGACGACGGATTTGTCGTGCAACTTCAGAGTCAGCGCCGCGGAAACGGCGGCGGGACCGGCGCCGATGATGGCGACGTCGTAGCGCATGGGATCACTCCTTCATTCGGCGCGACCCGAACACGGGCGCGATCCGTTCAATAAGAACCTTCCCCGATCAGCCGGGCTTTATCAGCGGGCGGGGAATTCACGCATCCAGTATAGCACGTTTTCGCGGCCGGTTCAACGTGCGATTCCGATTTCCCGCGCGCAAAGCGGGCAACGGCGGCCGCAGGTTTTCCCGAATACAGAAAAGGAATTTCCGACGCGCCTCCGAACGCCGGCGAAGGCGGTGTTCCGGGCAGGGCCGCCCGGGTGCGCACGGGCGGGTTTTCGCCCTTTCTTTCTGCGCGCAGCGGGCTATTCTTCCGACCGGCAGAGGGTCTCGGCGCGTTCGAACACGGAAGACACGCTGGCGGCGCCGTCATACCTCGCCATGCCGCACGCGATCACGACGCCGCCGGTTTCGCGGTTGGCGCGGTTGGTTTCCTCCAGCGAAACGAGCAGCTCGTCGATAGATTCATAATCGTGCCCCTGGGCAATGGCCGCGAACTCGTCCCCGGCCACCCGGAACACCGGGCTGTGCTTGAACGTATTGCAGATCACGGCGCAGGCCTGGCGGATCAGCTGGTCCCCCGCATCGCGGCCCCGCGTTTCGTTCACCTGGCTGAGACCGACCACGCGGCAGAGCACGATCGCGTATTTCACCTGCTGTCCGCCCTCGATCTGCCTGGCCAGCGCTTCGGACATATTGTCGTAGGCCATCCGGTTTTTCACGCCCGTGAGCGTGTCCAGGTTCGCCCCGCCGCGCGCGGCGATGAGCCTGCGCTCGTAGTCCTGCTCGCGCCGGACCTGGGCGTCGATGTTGTTCACGCCGATGATCAGCTGCGGGCCGTCCTGTTCTTCAACCAGCGCGGCCTTCGTGCCCACGTACTTCGCCTCGCCGTCCAGGATCATCCGGTATTGCAGCGAGAAGAGGCCGCTCCTGGCGATCTCCTCCATCACCTTTTCGCGCGTGAACATCGTGCGGAACTTTTCCACGTCCTCGGGGACGATGACGCGCGCGCTCTCCCGGAGGGCCTGGGCGAAGAAATCCTCGCCCTCCTTGGCCAGACCGAGCCCGGCATAGCTGTCGGTGGCGCTGTATTCGGTGTAATGGCCGGTGGCGGGATCGACCGTGTAGATGCAGATATATCCCTTCGCAAGCGCGTTGATCCGCGAATAGGTGATCCGCTCGGCCTGCAGCCGCGCCATCGCCTCCTTCTGGCGCATCTGCGCGTCCACGTTGCTGACGCCGATGATGATGTGCGACCGGTCCCCCGGCATGCGAACGACCTTCATGTTCACATAGACGGGCTCGCCGGAGATCAGCAGGCGATAGGTCAGCGTAAACGTGCCCTGCTCTTCCAGCGCCTTTTCGATGTTCTCGCGCTGGAAGGCCCGGAGGAAGTCGTCCCGGTCGTCCTTGTAGATGTATTCCAGCGCGTCGGCGCGGCTGGCGGCGAAGAAGTTTTCGCCGCGGCGCTCCACCGCCAGATCCTCCCGAACGGCGTCCGGGCTGTATTCGATGAACTTCTCCGTATCGAGATCCACGTAGTACAGGTAGACATAATCCGCGGACAGGTCCTTGGCGATGTGCGCGTAGTTGGTGCCGGCGCTGTCGCTTTCCTTCATGACCGCCAGCACGGCCATGGCGATCGCCGCGGTGCCCGTGACGGGGTTGACGGCGACGCGCCGGATGAGCGCGTGAACCGTGGTTTCGTCGTTGATCCGCTCGTCCAGTATGGCCCGGTTGCCGTCGATGCTGCAGCGCATCACCGCGCCCATGAACGCCAGTCCCGGGCCCTCCGGCATCTCGGCATAGTCCATATCCGCCGTGGAGAAATCCACGCCGAAGGCGCGCTTCAGGAAATCCCGATAGGATTTGTTGCAGCGATTGTATTTGATGTGGGTGCCGTTGACTTCAACGATGCTCATGGGCAGGGTGTCGAAGTAGCGGTTCAGCGAATCGTCGTCCTCGCCGGACAGCACAGCCATATCGTACAGGTTGATCCGGCCGAGGGCGGCGTAATAGGACGATTCCTGCGGGTTTTCAAAGCCCATGTCGTGCCCCGCGTTGTATTGGGACAGCATCTGGTCAAAGGAGATCGGCCTTCCATAATAGAAGCCCTGGATCTTCGTGCAGCCGATCTCGCGCAGGAATTCCACCTGTTCCGCCCGTTCCGCGCCCTCGCAGATGGTTTCGACGCCCAGGCCGATGGCCATCTTGGTCAGCTCGGTCAGTATGATCCTGCCCGCATCGCCGTTGTCGAACTGCTGCATGAAGCGCATATCGAACTTGAGCAGATCAAAGTGGATGTTCTGCAGCACGTCCAGCGACGAATAGCCGCTGCCGAAATCGTCCATCCACACCTGGAAGCCCAGCTTTTGGAAGCGTTCGACCTGGCGCTTCATGAAATCGAAATCGCTGCCGACGACGCTCTCCGTGATCTCGATGGTCAGCATGGACCGTTCGATGCCCGCTTCGTCCACGCGCCGGCGGATCTCCTCCACGATGTCGCAGCTGTCAAAATCCATCCGCGACAGGTTCACCGACGTGGGCACCACGTAGAGCCCGGCCTCGGCCTGCCGCTTCATCTTTTCCAGCACCTGTTCGACCACGTACAGATCCAGCTTGTAGATCAGCTTGGCGTCCTCCAGCGCGGGAATGAAATCCGCCGGGGACAGGAACCCGCGCTCCGGATCGATCCAGCGGGACAGCGCCTCCTCATCGCACACCTTGCCGTTGGCGGCGCGGATGATGGCCTGGTAATACACCTTGATCCAGCCCTCCGACAGGGCCTGGTCCAGATGGCTGATGATGTAGCGGAAGATCTCGCCCCGTTCCAGCATGTCGTCGTCGAAATAGCGGATATCGGAGACGAAGGACTGCCTGTGCTGATCGCAGGCGTATTTCGCGCGGTCGCAGGCGACGCTGATATCCACGTCCTCCCACTTGTCCGGATAGACGCCGACGCTCACGGGCGGCGTCCGATTGTCGCCGGACGACTCAAAATCCCGGAAGACCGCGTGGATCTCGTCCTCCGGATTCTCCTCGTCCGTCAGGACCACAAAGCGATCCTGGCTGATGCGGCCCAGGCTGTGCGCGCTGTAATGCCGGGACAGGACCGACGCGAACGTGCGGATCAGCTGATCGCCCTCTTCAAACCCGAACTGGCGGTTATACTGCTTCAGACCCACCAGGTTGAAATACAGCAGCGCCGGGTGCCGTCCGGCTTCGCGAATGGCGCGCCTCTCCGTCTGGGCGAGTTTGAAGAAATACCGCATATTCGGCAGGCCCGTGAGATGATCCGTATAGATCTGGCGGTTCAGCTCGTCAAAGGACTCCTTCTGCTGATCGCGCATCTGCATGAAAGCCCCGGTCAGCTTGCCGACCTCGTCGCGGCCTTTGTAATCCAGCGCCACGTCGTAATCCCCGTCGGCGAGCCGCTGGGACGCGGCGGTCAACCGCTGCAGCGGACGGACGATGAGCTTCATGGTGAAAAGGCTAAGGATCGCGAAGAGGGCGATTATCGCCGCGGTCACGGGCAGGATGATGCGGATCAGCCGCGTCCACGAGGCGTTGATCTCGGATACGGGCGCGATGATGACCAGCTTCATGCCGTTGGACAGCGTCGTGAAGGACAGCTGCCGCGCTTCCCCGTCGGCCGTGTACCGGATCAGCCCGTCGCCGCTGTTCTCCTGCTTCAGCTTTTCCGCGAGATCCGATACGCCGAAGGCGTCCGGCAGGCTCCCCGCCGGCAGATCCGGATGATAGAATATGCGGCCGTCCGAATCGACGAGACAGGCATAGCCCGATTTGAAGACCCGGATGGAGCTGATCTGCGTCACCAGGGTGTCAAAGGGGATATCCATGCCCAGCACGCCGATGAACGCGCCCGCCTTATAGATCGGCACGAGATAGGAATACGTCCACATTTCATCCAGGAAATGCGCCGAATAGGGCCCGACCCACGATGGACGGCCCCGCTGGATGGGCGTATAATACCAGGTGGTGTGCGCGATGTCGTCGGGATCCAGCTCCCGAGCGTCCAGCGGTTCCTGTTCGTCAAACCCCGTCTTTCCAACTTTAGAATAGAAGAAACCGTGCACGGACTGGCTGATGTCGGGGCTGATGCAATAATAATATGTAACGACGCCCTGGGTATGGCTGGCGACGCTGGCGAAGGCCTCCCGGATCTGGGCGCAGTGCCGCGCCAGATAGGCGTCCAGCTTCGCGGCCTGTTCGGGGGTCTGGGCCGTCTCCCTGGCATGGACGCCGGCGACGCCGCCTTCCACCAGCATAACGCTGTCCAGGGTGTCGCTCGCCATATTGGCAGCCATTTCCACCGACTGTTCGATACTCTCGATGTACTTTTCCAGTGATTTCCCCGTGTCCTGGGCGATCAGATTCATCGTTTCCACCGATCTGCGGTCATTTTGCGCCTTGATCGTGGAATAACACGCGGCAAAAACGGAAAGAACGCTCGTGAGTATGGCGACGATGGTAATCGCTGTTATTTTAACGCGGATTGAATGCATCCTCTCGCCCTCCGACAGGTTATTGCGGCTGTATCACCGACATATGACGATAGTTGTTTTTGACCGAACCGTTCCACGAAACCACGAAGCCCTCCACCCTCTCGGACGTGACATAATAGCGCTGCCGGGAGAAGAGGGGGATCCACGCGGCGTCCTCCTGCACGATGATCCGCTCCAGCTCCTTGTATTCCCGCAGGCGCGCGTCGGAATCCGCGATCATCCGCGCCTTGCGCACCCGGGCCATGATCTCTTCGTTCGAATAGCAGAGGCTGCGGTAGGTCGTGTTTTCGCGATCGCCGTAGAACGTATAGATGAAATTATCCGGATCGTTGTAGTCCGCGATCCATGTGGCCGTATAGCATGCGAGCTCGCCGCCCTTGCGCAGGCGCATGAATTCATCCTCGTCCATCACCTCGACGGACGCCCGCACGCCGATCTTTTCCCACATGTCGACGGCCATCGTCACCAGGGACATTTCCCACTGGGTCGAAGAAGCCTTCACGGCGAAGGACAGGTCGAACCCATCGGGATACCCGGCCTGGGCCAGCAGTTCCACGGCTTCGTCCGGGTCGTAGGGGATCTCCGCAAGCTCCGGATTGAAGCCGTACAGCCCGTGGGGAAAGATGCCGTTTTCGACCCAGCCGCGCCCGCTGTACACGGCGTCCAGCAGCAGCGCGCGGTTCAACGAGATCTTCAGCGCCCTGCGGACCCGGACGTCGTTCAGCGGCGGGATGGATTCGTTGAGGGCGATGTAGGTGATGCCGATCTGCTGGACCTGATGCAGTCTTTCCTGATAGATGTCCCCGTGGATGAAGAATTCCGCCGAATTGCCCAGCTCGTCCAGATCCAGAATGTCGATCCGGCCTTCTTCAAACATCGAGCGCACGGCTTCAGACTCGGTGACAAAGCGCAGGTCGAGCCCGGCACAGGCGGGAGCGCCCGCCCAGCAGTCCGGGTTCGCCTCCAGCAGCATGCCCTTTCCGGGCACCCATTCGCGGAGGATGAACGAACCCGTTCCGACGGTGCAGGCCGGATCGGTGCCGAACCGGTCGTCCGCCGCCGACGTGGTCTCCTCGTCCAGTATCGAAGCCCCGGGCATCGACAGGCAGGCCAGGAAAGCCTCGAACGGCTCCTCCAGCGTGATGATGAAATCCAGATCGTTGAGAATCCGGAAGCCCTCCAGCTGGTCGGTCTCCCCTTTCTCCAGGCGTTCCGCGCCGACGATCGCCTCCGCGATGGCCTGGTTGCAGGCGTCCGGATGCGTCAAAAGCCGCGTCAGCGTAAACCGCACGTCCGACGACGTCAGGGGGGCGCCGTTGCTGAACGTCACGCCTTCCCGCAAATGGAACGAATAATCGCGCCCGTCGTCGGATACCGCCCAGGATTCCGCCAGCGACGGCAGTATCGCGATGCCGCCATCCTCGTCGTTCTCCATTTCCACCAATCGGTCGAACACGTTCTGGGCGACGGTGTAGTGAATGGAGGTGCACTGGAAATCCACGGTGTCCGGCTCGTCCTCAATGGCCGCGAGGAAGAAGGCGGTGTCCGAAGCGCCGTCCGCCTCCTGAACAGCCGGTTCCACCACGGCCGGATGGCTGGAACACGCGGAAAGCGCAAAGGGAATCATGGCGGCCGCCAGCAGCAGGTACAGTTTTTTCAAGCGCTTGTGGATCGGCTTCATAGCGGCCTCCTCCTTGAATGGTCGGTCGTTCGAAGCGCCGTATGCTTTCACGGGTCGATCGTTGCGGCAATGGCCCGTTTGCAAAAGGGAATAAAAACCCATTTTTTTCATTATAACATTCGGCCGGAACCGTTGTCAACAACCGACCGAAGAGTATGATAATATATGATTGGATTGGTAGATAAACCCGGCTGCAAAGCGATACCGATTGGAGGCTGTTCCCGATGAAATCCATCCGCGGCAAATTCCTACGGCTGAACCTCGTCAGCATCCTCCTGTGCGTCGTACTGATCGGCGGCGTCGGCCTGTGGAGCCTTTCGGTCATCCAATCCAACACATCGCAGGAAATCCTCACGCTGACCTGCCGCGCCGAGGGGCAGGCCCTGGACGATTCCATCAGCAGCATCCAGGATTCGGTGGACCTGTTCTGCGCGATGACCGACAATATGGTCCCCTCGCTGGAATTGCTGCAGGATCAGGAATTCGTGGATAACCTGTTTGTCGAGACGGAGCAGCATATGGGCCAGATCGCGCAGGTCACGCACGGCGTCTGCGCCTATTATTTCAGAACCGCGCCCGAGCTGACCGAGAAACCCGAGGGCTTCTTCTACGGCAAGCGGCCCGGCTCGAACGCGATCGAGGAAAGCCTGTCCGCCGATGTGCCCTGGCACCGCCTCTCCATCGCAAAGGGCGTCGCCCTCTATGAAAAAACCGATTCCACACCCGAAGCC
>CACWVN010000032.1 GCA_902764285.1 uncultured Eubacteriales bacterium | reverse complement strand
TCCTGACCCGTCACCATCGGCCGCGCCATCACCCGGCGGTAGTCCTCCAGCCGCTCCCGCAGGAAAGCCTCGTTGGCCTCGTCGTAGGGCGCGTCCAGCTTGCCGCAGGCGTCCGCCCGGGACAGCAGGATCAGGTCCTCCGGACAGACGCTCATGTCGAACAGCTGGCGCGTCTTTTTCTTCTTCGACCGGCACTTGGCCAGCACGTTGGGCCGCATGTGCAGCCACATCATGTTCTTCGCGTATTCGATCAGCTTCGACTGGCGCGTCAGCCGCCGCAGCTGGGTTTCGCACAGCGAAAGCCCCTTCACCTCGTGGCCGCAGGACGTGATCTTGCCGTCCGGCCGGATCTCGGTGCAGATCGCCTTGCCCAGGTCGTGGGTCAGCGCCGCCAGCATAAAGCCCAGCGGCCATTCGGCCCGCTCCCGCAGCGCCGCGGCGGCGTCCAGCACCATCATCGTGTGCTCGAACACGTCGCCTTCGGGGTGATAGACGGGGTTCTGCGCCACGCCGGCACAGGCCTCCACCTCCGGGAAATACTCCTTCAGGTGGTCCATCTCCCGCAGCGCCCGGAAGAACGCTGAGGGCCACTCCGCCTTCAAAAGCGCCTTGGACAGCTCGTCGAACACGCGCTCCACGGATAGCGCCGTCACGTCCATCCGCGCGCACAGCGCCATCGTCTCCGGGGCGATCTCCGCGTCCAGCCGCGCGGCGAACTGGGCGGCGCGGAACACCCGCAGCGCGTCCTCGGGGAAGGTGGCGTCGTTCACGTGGCGGATCACCTTCGCCGCCAGATCGGCCTGCCCGCCCCAGCAGTCCACCAGCTCGCCGGTCAGCACGTCCCGCATCATGGCGTTGATGGTGAAGTCCCGGCGCATGCTGGCGGCCTCGAAGGACAGGTCCGGATCGACGCTGACGTCGAAATCGGTGTGCTTTCCGCCGGTGCGGCGCTCCTTCCGGGGCATGGCGATGTCGATGGCGGAATGGGCCAGCGCGAACACGCCGAAGGACGCGCCGCGCTCCTGCACCGCGCCGAATTCGGAGAGCAGCGCCCGCAGGGCCTGCGGCGCCAGGCCGTAGACCTCGATATCGATATCCTTGCAAGGCGCGCCGAGCAGCCCGTCGCGCACCGCGCCGCCCACCAGCATCGCCCGGCCGCCGGCGCTCTTCACCCGCAGCGCGATCTCCCGCGCCAGGGCCATGTCCTGTTCATACGTATTCATAACAGCATTATAACACGTTTCCCGGCGTACACCCGAACATTACACAAAATTTCCTTTCCATGAATGAAAAATCCCCATATTATGCTATAATATGAAAGTAGTCGATTGTCATGACGGCTTTTTGAGGAGGTTTGCCCCAGATGGACGACCCGTTTGGTCCGAGTATTATCATCATTCTTTCATTGATCCTGGCCGCCGCGGTGCGCGCCGCCGAGGCCGCCATTCCCTTCCTGGACGAAGGCGACATCCACCGCCGGACGGACGAGGGCGACGCGAAGGCCCGCCGTTCGCTGCGGCTGATCCGCCGCGCGGAGGACGCCGGGTTCGGCGAATTCCGCATGGCCTACGGGCTGATGATCCTGATCGGCGGCGCGGCGGCCCTCGCGCTGCTGGGCGGCCGGCTGACGGCCCGCTTCGCCGGCCTTGGCGCGGGGCTGAGCCGCGTGGCGGCGGGCGCCTGCGTGCTGGTCCCCTATTCGCTGATCGCCTTTACGCTGACCGGCGCGCTCCCCGGGCATCTGGCCGCCCACTGGCGGCAGAAGCTGTTCGATCGCGCGGCGCAGCCCGCCGAATGGACGCTGGCCGCCCTTTCCCCCGTCACGAAGCTGGCGCTGGCGCTGGGCGAATGGCTGCTGAAGCCGTTTCACATCAAGCCCGCGGACGCCGGCGACCACGTGACCGAGGAGGATATCCTTCAAATGGTGGACATCGGCGAGGAAAAGGGCGCCATCGAAGCCGACGAGAAGGAAATGATCGAAAACATCTTCGAGTTCAACAACATGGACGCCGGCGACTGCATGATCCACCGCAAGGACATCACCGCCGTTCCCGTCGACGCCGAACCCGGCGAGATCCTGGACACCATCCGCGAAAGCGGCCTGTCCCGGTTCCCGGTGTACGAGGACAGCATCGACAACGTGCTGGGCATCCTCACTACCCGGGATTATCTGATCGACCAGTGCGAGGGCCGGCACACGCCGCTCAGGAATCTGATCCGCCCGGCCCACTTCGTGCCGGAATCGGTGCGCACCGACGTGCTGTTCCAGGAGATGCAGCGCCGCAAGCAGCACATGGCCATCGTGGTGGACGAATACGGCGGCACCAGCGGGCTGATCACGCTGGAGGACCTGCTGGAGGAGATCGTCGGCAACATCTACGACGAGTTCGACCCCAAGGAGGAGCCGGAGATCACGCCGCTGGGCGAAAACCGCTGGCGGATATCCGGCGCGGCGGAGCTGGAGACCATCGCCGAAGCGCTGGAGATCGAGCTGCCGGTGGACGAGGAATACGACACGCTGGGCGGGCTGGTGTTCAGCCAGCTGACGGAGATCCCCGCCGACGGCGAGCACCCGGTGGTGGAATGTTTCGGGCTGCGCGTTAGCGTGGAGGAGATCGCCGACCGCCGCGTGGAATGGGCCATCGTGGAAAAACTGGCCGAATCCGAACCAGACGAGGCCAAGGAAAAGGAGTAATGCCCGGTGGAAATGCTGAAACAACGCATATTGCAGGACGGCCGCGCCCTTTCGGGCGACGTGCTGCTGGTGGATTCGTTCCTGAACAACCAGGTGGACGTGAAGCTGATGCAAGCCGTCGGCGAAGCGTTTGCCCGCCGGTTCGCGAACGCAGGCGTGACCCGCGTGGCTACCGTGGAATCCTCCGGCATCGCCCCGGCGGCCATGACCGCGCTGGCGATGGACGTGCCGCTGGTGATATTGAAGAAATCCGCTTCCCGCATCCTGCAGGACGACATCCTGCAGACGGAGGTGTTTTCCTTCACCAAGAACGCGCCGTACCAGCTGACGCTGAAGAAGCGGTTCGTGCAGCCGGGCGACCGCGTGCTGCTGATCGACGATTTCCTGGCCAACGGCGAAGCCGCCTTCGGCTGCATCCGGCTGCTGGAGGGCGCCGGCGCCGGGATCGCCGGCGTGGGCGCGGTGATCGCCAAGGCGTTCCAGCCCGGCATGCGGAAGCTGCGGGAAGCCGGCTACCGCGTGGAGGCGCTGGCCCCCGTCAAAAGCATGGCCGAAGGAAAAATAGAGTTCGAGTGAGAAGTGAGAAAATGAGGAGTGAGGAGTACAAATTTGCCCCGCGGCCATCTTATACGCCTCACTCCTGACTCCTGACTCCTCACTCCTATAGGTGATAGCATGACCTTGAATGACGTCCGGTGCTTCCTGCTGGACATGGACGGCACCTTTTATCTGGGCGGCGAACTGATCGAGGGCAGCCTGGAATTCATCGAGCGGGTGCGGGCCACCGGCCGGGACTACCTGTTCCTGACCAACAATTCCAGCCACAACGCCGCCTTCTACGTGGACAAGCTGGCGCGGATGGGCCTGCACACCGACCGCGGCCACGTGCTGACCTCCGGCGAGGCCACCTGCGAGATCCTGCGCGAGCGGTATCCCGGCAAGCGGGCGTTCCTGCTGGGCAACGAATTCCTGGCCGAGGAATTCCGGGAGTTCGGCGTGCCCGTGGACAATGAAAATCCGGAGATCGTGGTGATCGGCTTCGACACCACGCTGGATTACCGGAAGATGCAGGCCGTCTGCGACTTCGTGCGCGCGGGCCTGCCCTACATCGCCACCCACCCGGACTTCAACTGCCCCACCGAGACCGGCTTCATGCCGGACATCGGCGCCATCATGGCGTTCATCGAGGCCTCCGCCGGCCGGCGGCCGGACCTGATCGTGGGCAAGCCGAACACCGGCATCGTGGACGCCGTGCTGCGGCGCACCGGCCTGCGGGTGGATGAACTGGCCATGGTGGGCGACCGGCTGTACACCGACATCGAGACCGGGCGGCGCAGCGGCATGCTGTCGATCCTGGTGATGAGCGGCGAGACCACCCCGGCCATGCTGGCCCGGTCGCAGACGAAGCCCGATCTGACGTTCGGCCGGCTGTCGGACATGATCCCATTACTATAACAAAGGAGAAGAAAACATGAGCGGAGAATACACCGAATTTCGCTACGACACCCAGCTGCTGATCGAGGGCGAGGGCCTGGACGAGGACGCCATCCGCGAGCACTTCGAGACCGCGTTCAAGGGCGACTGCCTGCTGGCCGTGGGCGACGACGAGCTGATCAAGATCCACTACCACACCAACGAGCCCTGGAATGTGCTGGAATACTGCGCCACGCTGGGCGAGATCTACGACATCGTGGTGGAGGACATGGACCGCCAGTCCCGGGGACTGCAGGGCTGACGACGACCGCCCGGGCGCGCCCCGGGCGTTTTTCTGCCCTTCAAACCCCAAAACATTAACAAATAGGTCTTTTCAAACCCTTTGATTTATCGTATAATAGAAGGGATGAATACATTCCGCCGCGGGCGGAACAAATACGGAGGGAAATATCATGGCAATTATCGACAAGATCAAGGCAAAGGCCAAGGCTGACCTGAAGCATATCGTGCTGCCCGAGGGCGAGGAGATCCGCAACGTCCAGGCGGCGGTGATGATCCGCGACCAGGGTCTGGCAAAGCTGACGCTGCTGGGCAACCCCGACAAGGTGAAGGAAGTGGCCGCGGGCGTGGACCTGACCGGCATCGAGATCATCGATCCCGCCGCCAGCGACAAGGTGCCTTCCTACGCCGCCACGCTGTACGACCTGCGCAAGGCCAAGGGCATGACCGAGGAAGAGGCCGCCGCGAAGGTGCTGGATCCCATGTACTACGGCATCATGATGGTCAAGCTGGGCGACGCCGACGGCCTGGTGTCCGGCGCCATCCATTCCACCGGCGACATGCTGCGCCCGGCGCTGCAGGTCATCAAGAGCAAGCCCGGCATGAAGACCGTGTCCTCCTGCTTCCTGATGGAGTGCCCGGACAAGAGCTTCGGCCAGGACGGCGTGATGATCTTCTCCGACTGCGGCGTCATCCCGAACCCCACCGCCGAGGAGCTGGCGAACATCGCCCTGGGCGCGGCGGATTCCGCCCGCAGCCTGGCCGGCATGGAGCCGAAGGTGGCCATGCTGTCCTTCTCCACGAAGGGCTCCGCCAAGCACGAGAGCGTCACCAAGGTGCAGGAAGCCACCCGCATCGCCCATGAGATGGCACCCGATCTGGATCTGGACGGCGAATTGCAGCTGGACGCCGCGCTGGTGGAGAAGGTCGGCCAGCTGAAGGCCCCCGGCAGCACCGTGGCCGGCCACGCCAACGTGTTGGTGTTCCCCGACCTGGGCGCCGGCAATATCGGCTACAAGCTGGTGCAGCGCCTCGCGGGCGCGGAGGCCTACGGCCCCATCCTGCAGGGCATCGCGAAGCCCTGCAACGACCTGTCCCGCGGCTGCTCGGCCGAGGATATCGTGGCGACCGTGGCCATCACGGCGTGCCAGGCGCAGGCGTAATGGCATTTGGAGGGGGAGCAAATTCCCCCTCCAATGCCCGCGCCCACGGCGTACATGCCGCCGCGGACGATTGATGATCGGGGCGCTGCCACCCCGATACCCCCGGTAAGTTAGCCGAATGAGATATCTTACAGGAGTGATAAATATGAAAATTTTGGTCATCAACGCCGGTTCCTCGTCGCTGAAGTTCCAGCTGATCGACATGGAAAACGAGTCCGTCATCGCCAAGGGCCTGGTGGAGCGCATCGGCACCGTCGATCCCACCACCGACCTGACCTATGAATGGGAAGGGCAGAAGATCAAGCAGAAGCAGCTGAAGAAGTGCGATACCCACGCCAAGGCCATGGAGATCGTGCTGGACGTGCTGGTGGGCAAGGACCGCACCGACGCCGAGTACGACGCCAACGACGGCAAGGCGCACCTGACGGGCACCGGCGTGATCGGCGACCTGAAGGAGATCGGCGCGGTGGGCCACCGCGTGCTGCACGGCGGCGAGAAGTTCACCGCCAGCTGCCTGATCGACGATGCCTGCATCGCCGCCATCGAGGAGAACATCCCCCTGGGCCCGCTGCA
Source organism: uncultured Eubacteriales bacterium (assembly GCA_902764285.1). GTDB lineage: Bacteria > Bacillota > Clostridia > Christensenellales > Aristaeellaceae > UBA2862. The sequence continues at coordinate 13,947 of CACWVN010000032.1, read as the reverse complement.
CAACCCCGCCAACCTGATGGGCATCCGCGCCTGCCAGGAGGTGCTGCCCGACGTACCCCAGGTGGCCGTGTTCGACACCGCCTTCCACCAGACGATGCCGCCCAAGGCGTTCCGCTACGCCATCCCCAACGAGTATTACACCGACCTGCACATCCGCAAGTACGGCTTCCACGGCACGTCCCACCGCTACATCGCCGCCCGCACCCAGGAGCTTTTGAACCTGCCCAAGGGCAACAAGGTCATCATCTGCCACCTGGGCAACGGCTCGTCCCTGTCCGCCTGCATCGACGGCAAGTGCGTGGACACCAGCATGGGCATCACGCCGCTGGACGGCCTGGTGATGGGCACCCGCTGCGGCACACTGGATCCGGCGGTGGTGGAGTTCATCTGCAACCGCAAAAACATGACGCCCACCGAAGTGCTGAACATGATGAACAAGAAGAGCGGCCTGCTGGGCCTGGCCGGCGATTCCGACATGCGCAACGTCTGCGCCCGTTATGACGCCGGCGAGCCCAATGCCATCCTGGCCATCGAGATGTGGGGCTATGTGCTGCGCAAGTACATCGGCTCCTTCGCCGCGGCCATGGGCGGCGTGGACGCGCTGATCTTCACCGCCGGCATCGGCGAGAACGACGCCGCCGGACGCGCGCGCGCCGTCGAGGGCCTGGAATTCCTTGGCATCAAGCTGGATCCCGAGAAGAACGCCGCCGCCCGCGGCAAGGAGACGAAGATCTCCGCCGACGACAGCAGGGTCCAGGTGTGGGTCATCCCCACCAACGAAGAGCTGGCCATCGCCCGCGACACGCTGGAGCTGGCGACGAAGTGAGAAGTGAATGAGTGAGGAGTGAGGAATAAAGACACCCGGAAAAGCGGCTATTTATACGCCTCACTCCTCATTCCTCACTGCTCACTCGAAAATTAACTTGCCAAACGGCCCGCAAGTGATTATAATAGCTAAGGTTAGGGGGAATTGGGTTGAGTCTGGATGTATCCAGAGCGCTGAAGAATCCCGGTCAGGTGTTCTCCTTCCAGGCGGATGTGGATCTGCCGGAGATGGAAGTGCTGAGCGATCCGGTCCGTTTTGACGGCGTCCGGGTCGAGGGCGAATTCTTCTGCACCGGCGATCACCGCGTCAGCCTGCGCGCCCATGCCGGGGCCACGGCGGTTTCCCGCTGTTCCCGGTGTCTGGAGCCGGTATCGGTTCCCATTCAGGCGGAAATCGACGCGCTGTACGCCAAACAGCCCGATCCCGAAGATCCCGATCTGTACAGCTTCGAGGCCTCGACGTTGGAGCTGGAGGATGCGGTCAGGGACGCGCTGCTGCTGGAGCTGCCGATGCAGTTCTTCTGCAGCCCGGATTGCAAGGGGCTTTGCCCCGTCTGCGGCGTCAACCTGAACAAGGGTTCCTGCACATGCCAGGAGGGCGGCGAGGTTATAACTCCCTTTTCGGCATTAAAATCGATTGTGCTCAATGATGAGGAGGTGTAACAATGGCCACTCCCAAGGGAAAAGTCTCCAAGGCAAGAAGGAATTCTCGCCGCAGCGCTCATTGGAAGCTGTCTGCGCCGGGCATCGTGAAGTGCCCCCGCTGCGCGAAGATGAAGCTGGCCCACCGCGTCTGCAAGTTCTGCGGTTATTATGACGGCCAGGAGATCATCAAGGTTGAAGCCGCGAAGTAATTCGCCCTTCAGCGCATATGGAAGCCCGCCCGGGAAACCGGGCGGGCTTCATCTATGCCCGCGGTCGAAAACCGCGCCGGCGATCAATTTCCTGTTGCACCGGCTTCCCCAAATATGATATGATAATGGCATCTGATAGACGCCCGAGGAGGTGCCGATATGAAGCTGAACGCTATCACCGTCATGGTCCGGGACATGGACAAGACCCTGTCCTTCTACCGGGAGCTGGCCGGACTGAAGGTCGTGCAGCGGTTCAACCCCGGCGACAGCGATATCGCCCTGGTGGCCGACGCGGAGGGCGCCACGGCGCTGGAATTCGTGTTCAACGCCGAAGCCGAAAAGGCCATGGCCCGCGGGCTGACGCTGTCGTTCCAGGCCCGCGGATCGCTGGAAGCACTGCGGAAAAAGGCCGTCGCCATGGGCTACAGCCCCACGGAGATCCTCAGCCGCCCGCCGAAGCCGCTGTACTTCCGCCTGTCCGATCCGGACGGCGTGCGCGTGGAGTTCACCAAATGACCGCCGGAGGTTCCGCCATGTTCCAGGGTTTTTCCCAGCAGACCGGCGATTTCCTGTGGTCGCTGGCCATGAACAACGACCGCACCTGGTTCCAGGCCCACAAGCAGGAATTCGAGGACGCGCTGAACCAGCCGTTCCGCGCGCTGGCGAACGAGGTGCTGGCCCTGATGCGCGAGCGCTGGCCGGAATGGGATTTCGGGCTGCACATCTCCCGCATCTACCGGGACGCCCGGCGGCTGTTCGGCCGCGGGCCGTACAAGGACCACCTGTGGTTCACCGTGCAGAGCGGCGGCCGCCACGAGAGCGGGCCGACGTTCTGGTTTGAGGTGGACGGCGTGTCCTGGACCTGCGGCATGGGCTGGTGGGAGCCCGCCGCCGACCACGCCGCCGCCTGGCGCGCCGCCATCGACGCCGACCCCGACCGCTTCATCCGGCTGGTCCGCGGCCTGCCCGCCGATTACCGGCTGTGGGGCGACGAATACAAGCGGCCCAAGGGCGACCGGGGCGAGATCATCAACCCCTGGTATAACCGCAGGAGCGTCAGCATCGGGCGGACCCAGGGCTACGGCGGCGTGATGTACACGCCCGAGCTGCCCCGGGCCGTGGTGGACTACTACGCCGCCCTGATGCCCATGCACCAGTTCTACCAGGAGGTCTGGAACGCCGTGCTCACCGAGCGCGCGGGCCGGGCCTGATCCCGACGCAGCGGCCGCCCGCACACGGAGCGGCCGGTTCCTTTTTCCGACGCTTTTCACCCCGGCACTTCCATTCAAAAGGAGGCGCTCCCATGGGACTGTTCACACCCATCTGGCAGAGCAAAAACGCCGATAAGGTCCGCCGCTTCATTGAACGCTCCAACGACCAGAAAAAGCTGGCAAACATCGCCCTGCACAGCCCCGTCGCCGAGCTGCGCACCGCCGCGGCGCGCAGGGTGACCGACCCGGAGCAGATCGTCCGCACGGCCTCGGCGGCCGAAGCCCGCGGCGACCGCGACACGGCCGAGGCCGTCACCGCCGCCGTTACGGACCCGCGGCTGCTTCGCAGGCTCGTGAACGCCGTCCCCAACACCGTCCTGTCCCGGCAGCCTCAGTTCATCAGCCGGTCCAGCGATCTGCTGGAGTCGTCGCTGCAATACCGGCTGTTCCGGCGTATCGAGGACGAGGACGTGCTGTCGGAATTCGTGCGGGACGGCAGCCTGTATTCCGTGCGGGCGCTGGAATGCATACAGTCAAAGGAACGGCTGCTGGAGCTGGGCCGCGCGGCCGGCGGCGGCATGGTTTTGCACGAATGTGCCCGGCGCACCGGCGACCACGGGCTGCTGGCCCGGGAGGCGCTGCAGACGACGCTCGGGGCATGGGATGACAGCTACGACTGCCTGCTGGACGACGCGGAATACGGCCCGGCCGTATCCGCGCACCTGGCCGAATTGAAGGAAGCGGCGGAGGCGAAACGCCAGGCCGCACTGGCGGAAAAGCGCGAAAAGGACCGCGCGCGCCGGGAGGAAAACCAGCGCAGAAAGCACGAGGAATTCCTGCGCAGCCCCGCCGCCGGACTGAAGGCCGCCGAGGGCAAACGCACCGAGGCGAAGCTGTGGAAGGAATGGTATGAGTACGCGCTCGCGCGGCGGACCGTCGATCTGTTCCATACCCTCACCCATGAGATGAGGGACCTGTCCTGGGCAAAGCACTTCCCCGCCGGCGCGGTTAACGAGGTGTTCACCGACATCCAGGGAGAGCGGTATATCGATGGCGATTCGTACTTCACCGGCGATACGTTCGATGAAAAGGCCGCCCTGGACGACCTGCGCAGGGCGCTGACGGCGCTGTACGTCGGGCGCGAGGACCTGCGCGGGGAGATCCTCGCGCTGGACGGTGAATTGTTCTATTCGGGCCGCAAGGCCGGCGCCGTGGATTTCGGCGACCATCACGAATCCTGGCTGGTGTCCTATGAAGCGCTGCCCGCGCTGCGGATGTCCGTAAAAGCCACGGAAAGCGGCCTGCTGGATGTGTTTGTGAAGCAGGTCCCGACGCAGCGATAATCCCCTATTTTCCCAGTCCTTCCAGCAACTCCCGCTGGGCCAGGAAGGTTTCGATCTGGGCGCAGCGCAGCATCCCGGACAGCGCCGCCGGTTCCTTCTCCGCGCTGCGGGCGACGGCGTCCATGCGGTTGGAGAGCGCCCGCGACTGTTCCTCCAGCGCCGCGCACAGCCGGCTCTCCGCCGCGCCGGGGATCGCGGAGAGCGCCTTCGCCGTCTCGCCGGCTTCGGTGGCGGCCATCGCGCACAGCGTCCGCGCGCCGTCGGGGCGGATCTCGCCCCGGTCCAGCTGCAGCGCCACCTGGCCCAGCTGCGCCGCCTGTTCCCGCAGCAGCCGGTCCGCCGCCGCCAAGGCGTCGATCTGGGTTTGCGGCGCGGTGATGCGCAGGCGCAGCCCGCCGGCCTCCAGCCGCACCGCCCGGGCTTCGATGCCCTCGTCCTTCTTCAGGCGTTCCGCCACCCGCCGGGCGTCTTTTTCGTTTTCGTACAGCGCGCCCAGCACGTGCCATTCGCCGTCCAGCCGCGCAGCGCTGCCCGCCGCGCCGCGGGCCGTATAGCCCGAGGCAGCCAGCCGCGCTTCCTCGGGCGTGGCGCAGCGGGCCATGGACACGCACCAGCCGCGCAGCGGGGCGAATTCGATCTCCCGCGTCACCCGCGGCGCGGCGGAGACGCTCTCCACCACGTCGGGCCCGGCGGCGTGCAGCGTCGCCAGGTACACCACCAGCATCGTCACCGCCAGCGCCACCGCCCAGGCCAGCCCCGTGGGGCGGTCCCGGCGCACCCGCACCCGCATCATGCTCAAACAAACGCCCCCTTTGCCAGTTTCCCAACAGATGCTATGCGCGAAGCGCCGCGGCTATGCGGCGCCTTCTGGAAAAGGGCAACTGTGACATTCATTCGCCTTTTTTATGAGAAAAAAACGTTTTTCATAGGCAATTTCGACGCGGCATGATATAATTAGTTGAAAAATGACGATATATGGGGAGGAACCACCCATGGCAAATCAGGCAAAGAGCGCAGACCGGCGGCCCCAGCCGCCGCGCGGACACCGCAGTCAGGGCATTTCGCTGATGCTGGTGGTCGTGCTGCTGATTATAGCGATCCTGCTGGGCGGCGTGGTCGGCTTCCTGCTCTCGCGCAGAACCGACCCGAAGGTGCATGAGCTGCAGGAAGCCCAGGATCGGATCACGGAGCTGGAGAACACGCTGACGCTGATCGGCTTTTCGGAGGATTCGGACGAGCCCGAGGACTGGATCTACGACGACGGCGCGCCCGATAACGCCGCGCAGGATCTTTCCGGAGGCGAAGCCGACGACGGCGACGACACCGTTTGGACCGAAGACAGCCTGCTTTCCGGCATGCTGAAAGATGACGGCGACCCGGTTGTGGTCGCCGAATTTGATGGCGGCCAGCTGTTGAGCAGCGAAGTCATCCCCGAATACAACGACCAGCTGACCAGCCTGGTGTTCTCGGGCGGCAACGCCGAAGATATCTCCCAGTCGCTTTTGCAATCGGTGCTTTCCTATATGGTCAGCGATAAGATCATCGCCGTCAAGGCGCAGGAGCTGGGGCTGATGGAACTGACCGACGCCGATCTGGCCGAGATCGAACAGAGCGCCGCCATCAACTACGCCGAACAGCTGGAGGAATACATCGCCTACACGGCGGAGAGAAGCGCCGAGGAAGCGGGCTCGGACGCGGAAGGCGGGGATTCCGAACCGCGCGATCTGCGGGCCGAGGCCGCCAGGCGGCTGCAGGAGGAATCCGGCGTGACCCAGGAATCCATCGCCAGCGAGCTGAAGGAGAGCTGGTGGATGCAGAAATTCTTCGATTACGTCGTGAAGGACGTCTCCGTCGACGACGAGGAAATCCAGACGTATTACGACGAGCTGCTGGCCGACCAGAAGACCGCGTTCCCGCAGTATCCCGAATCCTTCGAATACGCCCATCTCAGCGGCGACGCCATCGCCTTCCGCCCCGAGGGTTACCGCGCCGTGCGGGATATCCTGATCCCATTCGCCGACAGCGCGGATGCGGCCAGGGCCGTCGAGCTGACGGACCGGCTGGAGTTTGGCGGCAACGATGCCGAGACCTGGGACCAGCTGGAAGCGCTCTACGCGCCGCTGGACGCCAAGGCCCAGGAGGTCCTGGAAAAGCTGGCCGCGGGCCAGAGCTTCGACAGCCTGATGGCGGAATACGGCTGCAGCGAGGAGCTGAACACCGACAAGCTGCGCGCGGAGGGCTTCTACATCACGGACAGCAGTTTCGTCAATTCCGCGGAATTTGTGGAAGGCAGCCTGCTGCTGGACGCCCCCGGCGACATCAGCACGCCGCTGCGCAGCATCTACGGCGTGCACCTGGTGCAGTACATCGGCGACGTGCCCGCCGGCGAAGTGCCGCTTTCGGAGATCCGCGACGAGGTTCGCGCCGAAGCGCTGGAATTGAAGCAGCAGGAATATTACGAGAGCCAGCGCGAAGCCATGCTGGCACAGGCGAACGTGAGATATTACCCGGAGAGGCTGCGCTGAGCGCATGAAAAAAGCACCGCATGTGCGGTGTTTTTTTCATGCCTCGATCATCCGCAGCGCCGGCACGGCGTTCAGATCCAGCCCGGCCGTCTCGCCCGCCATCAGCCGGTAGAAGCCCGCGGCGCCGATCATCACGGCGTTGTCGGTGCACAGGTTTTTCGGCGGGATGAACACCCGCATACCCGCCCGCTCGCCGCGGCGCGTCAGTTCCGAGCGCAGCAGCGTATTCGCCGCCACGCCGCCGGCCACGGCCAGCTGCTTGGCCCCGGTATCCCGGGCGGCGGCCAGCGTCTTGTCCACCAGCAGGTCCACCACGCTCCTGCGGAAGGAGGCGGCGAAATCTTTCGCGTCGATCTCCACGCCCTGCTGGCGCAGGTGGTGCGCCTGGTTGATGACGGCGGTCTTCAGGCCGCTGAACGAAAAATCGTATTTCCCCTGGGTGTGGGGATGCGGGAATTTGTAGGCGCGGTCATCGCCGGAATCCGCCAGCCTGTCCAGCAGCGGCCCGCCGGGATAAGGGATATCCAGCACCCGCGCGACCTTGTCGAAGGCTTCGCCCGCGGCGTCGTCGGTGGTCTGGCCCAGCAGCTCGTATTCCCCGTAATGGGTGACGTTCAGGATGTGGCTGTGGCCGCCGGAGGCCACCAGGCACACGAACGGCGGCTGCAGGTCCGGGTGGGCGACGTAGTTGGCGGAGACGTGGCCCTCGATGTGGTTCACGCCGATCAGCGGCACGCCCATGCCGTAGGCCAGCGCCTTGGCCCAGCTGACGCCGGTCAGCAGCGCGCCCACCAGCCCGGGGCCGCAGGTGACGGCCACGGCGTCGATATCCGAAAGCGACAGCCCGGCCTCCGCCAGCGCGGCGTCCAGCAGCGGGTCGATGGCCTCCACGTGCATGCGGCTGGCGATCTCCGGCACCACGCCGCCGTACAGCGCGTGGGTGTCGATCTGGCTGGCGATGGCGTTGGCCAGCTGCTCGCGGCCGTTCTTCACGATGGCCACGGCGGTTTCGTCGCAGCTGGATTCCACCGCCAGGATCAGCGCTTCGCCCCGTTTCCGAAGGTCATCCGCTTGGCGCCTGACGCGCGCCGCATATCCCTGTTGTTCCATGTATCGTCCTCGCTCTTTTTCGGTTTCGGCCACACCAGCGTCAGCCCCGCGGCCAGCGCGGGCACGCCGGCGAGTATCGCCAGGCCCCGCAGCGCGATCATCCGCCCCATGTCCTCGAACATGCTCTGGGGGCAGATGCGGATCAGCAGGTCCGTGCGCGGGTCCAGCAGCCACAGGTTGTTTCGGAACAGCACCCGGTGGAAGAAGGTGAACGCGCCTTCGAAATCGGCGATCGCCCAGGCGGCGAACGCGCCCAGCGGGATCAGCAGGATCAGCGGCGACAGCGCCGCGCACCGGCGGATCCTGCGGCGGTCCCGCAGCAGGTACGCGCCGCCCACGATCAGCAGCACTGCCCACGGGATCAGCCGCCTGCGCACCTTGCGCAGCAGCGCAAACAGGTCGAAGCAGTCGGCCAGGTGGGTCATTTCCTTTTCGTTGAACGCGGGCCGCAGCTCGCCGTCCACCCGCAGCGCCAGCACGGAATACTCGCCCGGCGCGCTGTCCAGCGGCAGCAGCAGATCGTTCGGCCGCCCGGCCAGATAGTTCGCCAGCGCCCCGTCCAGCGTCTGCAGATCCGCGTCGGAGATGCCCGCCGCGGGCAGCACGCCGGCCTTCGTCTGCTCGGCATAATACAGCCCGGCGTCCGTGCCCACGCCGTGCAGCGCCGTCAGCAGCAGTATAAAGCACAGCACCGCCAGCCCGAGCGTCACGGCGACGCTCCCAGCGGTCCGCATGGTTCGATCGTTCATGGTTCACTTCCCATCGCGCGGCGGTTGAACGGCACCGATCCCGTCAATCGGCATCCGGCCGCTCCGCAAGCCGGCATATCAGATTCAGCGAATCCGGCGCGCCCTCGTCGACGTACCCGGAATCCACGAAGCCGCACTTTTCGTACAGGCGAATGGCTGCGGCGTCCTCTTTTTTCACGCACACTTCCACGTGATCGTAATGGTTTTCCCGGCGCAATTCGTCCAGGATCAGCCGCAGGGCGGCGGAACCGTATCCCCGGCCCTGGTACCGGCCGTCGATCATGAACTGCTGCAGATCGTAGCCGAGGGGCTCGTCCGTAAACTCCCGCACGAGGGCGACGCCCACGACGGTCCCGTCGTCTTCGATCACAAAAACCCTTCCGTTGCAGTGGCGGTAGACGTATCCCCGGGCCAGGATGCCGATCGCCGGCGCGAGAAAATGCCGCTGGCTGTCCTTGACGGACAGGGCGGCCACGTCCATCCAGTTGTCCTCGGTGACGTCGGTGAGTCTGATCATATTACAGCTTCTGCAGGTAGCTGGTCACGAACCCCTCCAGCTTGCCGTCCATCACGGCGTTCACGTCGCCCATCTCGTATCCGGTGCGGTGGTCCTTCACCATCGTGTAGGGCTGGAACACGTAGGAGCGGATCTGGCTGCCCCATTCGATCTTCTTCAGCTCGCCCTTGATCTCGCCCATCTGCTCCTGGCGCTGCTGTTCCTTGAGTTCCGCCAGCCGCGCGCGCAGCCAGACGAAGCACATCTCCTTGTTCTGCACCTGCGAGCGCTCGTTCTGGCACTGCACGACGATGCCGGTGGGGATGTGGGTGATGCGCACGGCGGAGTCGGTGCGGTTGACGTGCTGGCCGCCGGCGCCGGACGCGCGGTAGGTGTCGATGCGCAGGTCCTCGGGCCGGATCTCGATGTCGCCGTCGTCCTCGATGATCGGGGAGACGTCCAGCGACGCAAAGGACGTGTGCCGCCGGGCGTTGGCGTCAAACGGCGAAATGCGCACCAGCCGGTGCACGCCGCGCTCGGACTTCAGATAGCCGTAGGCGTAGTCGCCGGAGACCTCGAAGGTGACGGACTTGATGCCCGCCTCGTCGCCCTCCAGCAGGTCCAGCAGCTTCACGGCAAAGCCCATCCGCTCACAGAAGCGGGTGTACATCCGGTACAGCATCTGCGTCCAGTCCTGGGCCTCGGTGCCGCCGGCGCCGGCGTGCAGCGACAGGATGCAGTTGCAGCCGTCGTATTCGCCGGTCAGCAGCGTCTGCAGCCGCAGCGTCTCCAGGTCGGCCTTGATCTTGTCAAACTCCGCGCGGATCTCATCGACCATGCCCGCGTCGTCGGCCTCCTCGGCCAGCTCCATCAGTACCTCAATGTCGTCAGCCCGGGCGATCAGGCCCTCATAGTGCTTGATGCGGCTCTCGACGCTGCTGGCCTTGGCGGAAATCTTCTGGGCGCGCTCGGTGTCGTCCCAGAAGCCCGGGGAGCCCATGTCCTCGTTGTATTCCACCAGCTGCTCGCGCAGGTGGTCGATCTGCAGCGACTGTCCCGCCTCTTCGATCATCCGGCGAACGGCGGCGAGGTCCTGCTTGAAAACGTCCATTTCAATCATGTGATCACATCCTGTTTCAGGGAGTAGGGAGTAGGCAGTAGGGAGTAGGAATAGTGTGTGTTTTTCATGCATTCCGCGCGGCAGCAGCCGGGTGCAGGCTCAGCCTGCCTCAGCCTGCCTCAGCCTGCCCCGCAGCACTTCTTGTATTTCTTGCCGCTGCCGCAGGGGCAGGGATCGTTGGGGCCGACCTTCTTTTCGACCTTCTTGACGGGCTTCTTCACTTCCTCTTCGCCGTGGCTTGCGGCGATGGGCGTGGCCACCTGCTTGCGCTCCACGGGCTTGGCCAGCACCGTGAAATACAGCCGGCGCAGCGTGTCCTCCTGGATCAGGTGCACCATTTCCTCAAACATGTCGTAGCCTTCGCGCTTGAACTCCACGATGGGGTTCTTCTGGCCGTAGGCGCGCAGGCCGATGCCGTCCCTGAGCTCGGTCATGGCGTCGATGTGGTCCATCCAGCGGCGGTCCACCGCGCCCAGCAGCGCCACGCGCTCAAATTCCCGCATGTCCAGCCTGGCGTCGGCCCACATCTGCTCGCGCTGGGCGTAGATGCGGTCGGCGCGCTCCTCGATGGCCGCCACCAGCCCGGCCTTCGTGCGGTCGGCCAGCGCGTCGAACACCACCTTCACGCCGCCCTTGTCGATGCACAGCTTCTCCAGGTATTCGGACAGTCCGGCAATATCCCAGGTATCGGTATCGCCCTCGTCGGCCACGTGGCGGTCCACGGCCTCGGCGATCAGCGTGTGGCGCATCTGCATGATCTTGTCATGCATGTTCTCGCCCTCCAGCACCTCGCGGCGCTGGCCGTAGATGATCTCGCGCTGCTGGTTCATCACGTCGTCGTACTGCAGCACGTGCAGGCGGATATCGTAGTTCTTGCTCTCCACGCGCTTTTGCGCGTTTTCGATCTGCTTGGAGACGATGCCGAACTCGATGGCCTCCTCGCCGTCGCCGGAGCCGGACAGCTTCTGCAGCATCGGGCGGAACCGGTCGCTGCCGAACAGGCGCAGCAGGTCGTCCTCGAAGGAGATGAAGAACTGGCTGGAACCCGGGTCGCCCTGGCGGCCGGCGCGGCCGCGCAGCTGGTTGTCGATGCGGCGGGATTCATGGCGCTCGGTGCCGATGATGTGCAGGCCGCCCAGCTTCACGACCTCGTCGTGGCCGGCCTTGGTCTCCACTTCATATTTCGCCAGCAGCTCCCGGAACACCTTGCGGGCGTCCAGCACCTCCTGCGGCACGTGCTCGTTGAAGCCGATGGCCTCCTCGATCAGCTCGTCGTCGTATTCCAGCTGGCGCATGGCCTTGCGGGCCATGAACTCGGCGTTGCCGCCCAGCAGGATGTCCGTGCCGCGGCCGGCCATGTTGGTGGCGATGGTCACGGCGCCGACCTTGCCGGCCTGGGCCACGATCTCGGCTTCCTTTTCGTGGAACTTGGCGTTCAGCACCACGTGCGCCACGCCCCGCAGCGCCAGCATCTTGCTGAGCAGCTCGCTCTTTTCCACGGAGACCGTGCCCACCAGCACCGGCTGGCCGGTAGCGTGGCGCTTCACGACCTCGTCGATGATGGCCTGATACTTGGCCTTCATGGTGATGAACACGGCGTCGTTCATGTCCTCGCGGATCATCGGCCGGTTGGTGGGGATGGTGACGACGTCCAGCTTGTAGATGCCGTTGAATTCCTCCTCCTCGGTCTTGGCCGTACCGGTCATGCCGGAGAGCTTTTTATACATGCGGAAGTAGTTCTGGAACGTGATGGTGGCCAGCGTCTTGCTCTCGCGCTCCACCTTCACGCCCTCCTTGGCCTCGATGGCCTGGTGCAGGCCGTCGGAATAGCGGCGGCCCACCATCAGTCGGCCGGTGAACTCGTCCACGATGATCACCTGGCCGTCCTTGACGACGTAGTCCACGTCCCGCTTCATCATCTTGTGGGCGCGCAGCGCGCCGAGGATGTGGTGGTACAGCTCCTGGTTCTCCGGGTCGGTCAGGTTGTCCACCTGGAAGAAGCGCTCGGCCTTCTTCACGCCGCGCTCCGTCAGCGACAACGTCTTGTCCTTCTCGTCGCGCAGGTAGTCGCCGTCCACCAGCAGCCCGCCGTCCCGGTTCTCCTTGTCCTCCTGGGCCTCCGTAAGGCCGGTGAGGATGAACTGGTTGGCGCGGTTGTACAGCTCGGTGGACTTGTCGCCCTGGCCGGAGATGATCAGCGGCGTGCGGGCCTCGTCGATGAGGATCGAGTCCACCTCGTCCACGATGGCGAAGTTCAGCTCGCGCTGCACCATGCGCTCCTTATAGGTGACCATGTTGTCGCGCAGGTAGTCGAAGCCGAATTCGTTGTTGGTGCCGTAGGTGATGTCGGAATTGTAGGCCACCTGCCGGTCGGCGGCGTCCAGGTCGTGCACGATCAGGCCCACGGACAGGCCCAGGAAGCGATAGACCTTGCCCATCCATTCGCTCTGGAACTTGGCCAGGTAATCGTTCACCGTCACCACGTGCACGCCCTTGCCCGTCAGGGCATTGAGCACCGCCGGGAACGTGGCCGTCAGCGTCTTGCCCTCGCCGGTGCGCATCTCGGCGATGCGGCCCTGGTGCAGCACGATGCCGCCGATCAGCTGGACGTCAAATGCCCGCTGGCCCAGCACGCGCACGCCGGCCTCGCGCACCAGCGCGTAGGTCTCGACCAGCAGGCTGTCCAGCGCCTCGCCGGCCTGCGCCCGCTGCCGCAGCGCGGCGAGGCGTTCGCGCATCTCATCGTCGGTCAGCTTTTGGATTTGAGGCTCCAGCGCGTTGATCTCGTCCACCGTCTTGCGGAGCTTTTTGATCTGCGAGTCGTTGGAAGTCCTCAGCATGTTCTTCAGAAAATCAAACATATCGTTCCTCCGATATCTATGGATCATCCGCCCGGGCGCCGCCGGGCGGCGGTTTGCCATACTCGGCCATTGTACAGCCTATGGGATATTATACCACAGTCCGCCGCCGTTTGACAACATCGCCAACGTTAAAGCCGCCCGAAGGCGGCTCTTTTACGGCGTATTCATCTTTCGGGCGGGACGTACTCCAGCAGATCTCCGATATTGCAGTTCAATACATAACAGACCTTCGCCAGGAAGCCGAGATCCATCAGCTCGACGCTCTCAGCCTTGTAGTAGCGGTCGATCACATCGTATTTCACGCCCGTCAGCGTCCGAAGCCGGTTGCGCGTAATGCCCCGGCTGTCCAGAACCTCCGCCAGTCTTACCCGGATACTGCCGTAATCGGCGGTCTGGTACTGGATAATGCTCTTCGGATCGTCCATGCGGATTCCCCCTCATGGATTTATTGTACCAAAGGAAATCCGCCTTGACATTTCCCTTTTATCAGTATATCCTTATATATGGATACTTATATATGGATATCCTGTTTCGGGATATTTATTCCCTCGCCACGTTTTTTTACTCCCCCTTGCTTACTTTCTTAATGCTCCTGTGCTATGTTTTTGTCATGTCCCCGCCCTGAGCGGGACGGAACGGAGGCCCACGCCTTGAACCAACTCAAAAAGCTGCTGCTGTACACAGGCCTCGAAAAAGAAGAATTTGAAAGCGCGCTGCCGGCGGCTGTGGAAGAAAACCGCCGGAACGTTCGCATCCTAAAATGAAAAACTAAACCCGTACCTTGAGAGCTGAATATCGAGGAAACGCAACAGGTTTACTTTTGCAATAGAGAGCAAAGGAAGGTCTGAGCGTT
>CACWVN010000031.1 GCA_902764285.1 uncultured Eubacteriales bacterium | reverse complement strand
AGCCGGACGGCGCGTTCGACGTGCTGAACCGGATCGGCCAGTTCTACAGGGACGCCGCGGGCAACAGCCCGTACAGCGGCAGCCAATACTGCGTGAAGCTGCTGGTGTCCGATTACCCGATGGTGAACCCGATCCTGCTGTGGAGCGGCAAAACCGTCACGCTGACCACCGAGATGGACACGCCGCCCGACGGCAAGTTCCCCTTCAAGGGCACGTCCCGCCCGGCGGTGATCCGGCGCACGGCTTCCGTCAAAAAACAATACATGATGATCCGGGACCATGACGCCCTGACGCTGACCGACATCACGCTGGACGGCGGCGCGGTGTTCACCAACGGCGAATTCAACGCGGCAGCCAGCGCGGACGTCACCAGCACGGTTGACGGCGCGGTCGTCAACCTGTACGGCAGCGCCCGGCTGACGATCGGCAGCGGCGCGACGATCCAAAACGCCTATTCCGAACCGACCGGCACCGACATCAACGGCGGCGCGGTGTATATGGGCTACGACAGCGACGGCGCGGTCGTCGAGCTGGCGGGCGGCACCATCTACCGCTGCGGAACGACGGGCAACGGCGGCGCCATCGGGTGCCATACCAGCGGCACGATCAACATCACCGCCGGCACCATCGAGGAATGCTGGGCCGCTTACGGCGGCGCAATCCACGCCAGGAACGGGCAGATCAACATCACCGGCGGCACGATCACAAACTGCCGGGCCACGCATGACGGCGGCGCGGTGTACGTCAGCGACGGCGTCACGCTGAACCTGTCCAACGCCGTGGTGAGCGGCGTGACGGCGGAACGCGGCGCGACGATCACCGGCAACACGGCCGCGGCAGACGGCGCGGGCATCTACATCGAGCAGAACGGCAAGGTGAATATTTCCGGCAGCCCGGATTTCGGCACCGGCAACTTCGTCGCCAAAGAAGGCTACGGAGAGAAGCTGAACGGCGGCGAAGCCTATCCGGCGTCCAATCCGCAGACCAGCCCGGCAACCTGGCGGGTGCGGCAGGATATCTTCATCGCCGGCTATGAGGGCGCCACGGCCACTTCGCTGGCCGTGACCGGGCCGATCACCAACCCGAACGCCGATCCCGACGACGAGATCGACGACGAGGGCTTCATCTGGGTCTGGGCGGAGAAGGCGCCGCACTATGAGGATAAGGAACAGTTCGCGACGATGGCCGCCGCCGTGAAGAGCAACATGAACGACGAACAGTACGCCGCCACGCTGAAGGCGTTCCGCAACGCCCGCGACGACGGCGAGACCCTCGCTTCCGGCGGATATCTGACCGGCCACGAAGGCGAGAACGCCACCCACATCTACTGGGGCGTGAACATCGACGGCTTCGACATCCTGTTCATCAAGATCGACGGCCTGGGCGATCCCCTGCCGGGCGCGCGGTTCGCGCTGTACACGGCGGAGACCTGCCTGGACGCCGACGCGTATCAGCGCGACGACGCGGCCGTCACCGCGGATTCCGCCGACGGCACGTCCACCGGCGAACTCGCCCGGTTCGACGCCGAGGAGAACCCGCTGGACGAAGGCGTGGTGCGGTTCGCGCAGATCCCGCCGAACGAAGCGGACGCGTACTATTACATGAAGGAAACCGTCCTGCCGAAGCTGACCGCGGACGGCACCGACACCTACGCGGCCGTGGAGGACGTGTACCGCGTGTCGGTCTCCGCCGAAGGCGTGGTCACGATCGAAGTCAAGCGCGGCAAGGACGCCGATACGGGCGAGGACATCTGGGTGGAAGCGCCGAAGGCGCCCCCGAAGTCGGACGGCACCGACGGCGGCTACCAGCTGCTGAACGTCTCGCCGGTGAAGAAGCAGGTCATGCTGCGCAAGATGGGCAAGTCCGGCACGGATTACACGCCGCTGGACGGCGCGAAGTTCACCATCTACTACGTGGACAAGCAGACCGTGGTGCGGCTGGATAGGACCGTCACGGGCACCGACGGCGCCGAGACGACCGAGAAGTACGCGCTGGAGGATCTGCCCGGCACTGCCGGCAGCATGGTATTCATCGGCGATCTGCCGGTGGGCACGTATTACATGAAGGAAACCCAGACGCCCAACGGCTACAAGACGCCCACCCACTGGTTCAGGCTGGACGTGACCGAGACGGGCGTGACCGCGAAGGAGATCACGGAACCGACGGCGGACGCGGAGAAACTCCCCGCAGAGACGCCGGCGACGCCGCCGGAACCGTGACGGCGAACCAAAATTAAAAGGAGGCGATGGGCGTGCGACAGCTCAGAGCCAAGATAAAATCCCGGACGGGTGCGTCCATCGTGATGGCGCTGCTGCTGTTCATGGTGTGCGCCATGGTGTGCACCGTGGTGGTGGTGGCCGCGAGCACGGCCGGCGGCCGCATGAGCCAGCTGCGCAAATCGGACCGGCGCTATTACGCGGTCACGTCCGCGGCAGAACTGCTCAGCGACGTATTCGCCAAGGCCCCGATGGTGACGGTGACGGAGACCACGGGCGAGGGCGGCGCGGTGACGCGCACGGCTTCGGGCACGACCGACGCGCTGCTGACGGACGCCGCGATCCAGATCGTGACCGCCATGGCGGCGGGAGACCAGACGCAGAACCTGTCCCTGACCGCGGGCGGTATTTCCACGCTGGAGTGCAGTATCGTGGAGACGGCGAAGCAGAACGGGCTGATGGTGCTGACCATCAGCAGCGACGGTTTTTCGCTGGATCTCGTCCTGTCCTCCAACATCAGGAAGCTGGCGGCGGATCCCGCCAGGCCCGGCGAAACGGTCACCGAGGTGACCTGGAAGATGAACAGCATCAAATCCGCGGCGATGCCGACGTCGGCGCCGGCGGCCGTACCGACGGCAGAGGGGTGAGCGTCATGAAGAAAAAGATAAAAGCCAGGCTGCGCAGCCAGGCGGGCGAAACCCTGGCCGAGACGCTGCTGGCGCTGCTGGTGGCCTCGCTGGCGCTGGTCATGCTCGCCGGCGCGCTGTCCGCCGCGGGCAGCATGATCGCCACCAGCAAGCGGGGCATGGAAAACTATCTGGCGGCCGACGCGGCCCTGGCGGCGCACACGGGCGGCACGGCATCGACGGTGACCGTGGGCGGCGCGGATTATTCGGTGACGCTGTACCAGAATACCGTGGCGGAGGACATTTACGCCTACGGCCCCGCGAGCGATTGAGCGGGCTTCCGGGAGATTGAGGAATATGAAGTTCAAACAAAAAATCAAAAACCGGTCGGGCTTTACGCTGTCGGAAATGATGCTGGCGGTGCTGATTCTGCTGCTGGCGACCGCCATCGTCGCCGCGGGCATTCCCGTCGCCAAGAACGCCTATTACAAGGTGGTGCTCGGGTCGAACGCCCAGGTGCTGTTTTCCACCGCGGCCAACGCGCTGCGGGGCGAACTGGGCACGGCGCGGGACGTGCAGATCGACGGTACGTCCGTGACGTATATCAGCGCCGATACCGGCAGCCGGTCGAAGATTTATCTGGGCACGGCCGAAGGCTATACAGGCAGCACGATCTGCCTGCAGGAGTACGCGGAGACATCGACGTCGGATTTCGGCATCATCGGCACGGTGAGTACCCAGGCCGGCCACGCGCTGGTGTCGAAGCAGGCGGCGACCGAAGGGCTGTATGTGACGTATACCGGCGTTTCATACGCGAACGGAGTCGTCACCTTCACGGGCTTCAGGGTGTGCAAAGACAGTACAAACCTGGTCGGGGACGCGAGCAGCGTGCTGTCGATCCGGGTTTTCCCCACTCCGGCGGAATAAAATCGGGCGCCGACGGCGGATAAGGTGGTAGAGGATATGCAGAAAAAACGGAAAACGAGAGGCTTTACCCTGGCCGAACTGATGGTCGTGGTGGCCGTTATCGCGGCGCTGAGCGGCGCGGCCTTTGTCGGCGTGAACCGGTACCAGCGCTCGCTGGGCCTGCGCAAGCGGAACGCCGTCGCCAAGGAGATCTTCGTCGCCGCGCAGAACCACCTGACCACGGCGGAATCCCAGGGCTATCTGGGCGGCGTCAGCTTCGGCACGCTGGAAGACGAGAGCAAGCCGAATATCTATTATTACGCGGTGTCCGGCGGCAGCGGGTTTACGACCGATGGAAACACCGCGCTGGATCTGATGCTGCCTTTCGGCTCCATCGACGAAGTGGTACGCACACACGACAGCTATATCATCCGCTACCAGGCGCGGCCCGCGCGGGTGCTGGACGTGTTTTACTGTACATTGACGGATGAAAAGTACAACCATTCCCTGTCGGGCGGCGAGCTTTCGACCCTCATGGCGGCGCGGCCCGACCCGTCCAGCGGGAAGGACTATCTCGTGGGCTGGTACGGCGGCGCGACGGAACTGCCCACCGGCGATTACATCGAAACGCCGCTCGTGGAGATCAGCAACAAGGAAAAACTGACCGTCAAGGTGACGGACACCAACCCCGACAACGCCAACGCCTATATTACCCTGATCATCACCGGCCAGACCAGCGGCGCGAAGGCGGCGATCCCGGTGAAGGGCGACAGCAGCGTCGTGTATTCGGAAACCTCGCGGGTGAGAACAGCCTCCGGTTCCCACGAATATACGGTCGTCCTGGATGACATCACGCAGGATAACGGCATGTTCAGTCTGCGCTTCCGGGCCCTTTACGACGACGCGGCGCAGAAACAGGTCGGCCGGAACAACCAGTTCCTGCTGCCCGGCGAGAACATTACCGTGGAGGCCGTGGCCTACAGCAGCTTCGAAAGCGCGACGTTGACAAACATCGCCTACAGCGGCGGGATGACGGTCAACAGCCTGTTCGCGGACATCGAAAACGTCGCCGCCGATGCCGAAGGCGGGACGCCGGAGCACACCGTGGCGAAGATCGCCAACCTGCGGCATCTTGAAAACCTGGACGACCGTAGCGATAAATCCAAGCTGACACCGTTTACCTATACGGATTCCTCCCTGGGCGATGTGGTGCTGAACGTCACCGAGGCGTGGCAGCTGGTCGACCTGGCCGCGCCGGGCGACGACGCGGAGGAAGGCGCCGAGGATCTCAGCTGGCAGGGCTTCCAGGCCGCCACGACCGCCGACTACGCCTTCCAGCCTGTCAGCCCCACCTACGCGCTGACCTACAAGGGCAACGGCCACAGCATCGAGGGCGTGACCGCTGCCGCGACGGGAAGCGATCCCGCCGGCCTGTTCGGAAACCTGGCCGCGGGCAGCGCCGTTTCCGACCTGCAGCTGGTCGATTTCACGGTCACTTCCGCTTCCGGCGACGCCGGCGCGCTGGCCGGCAGCCTGACGAACGCGAATATCACCAACGTGGTGGCGCGCGACAGCGCCGACCGAACCGCGGCGACCGCCGTCAAGTCCACGGCCGGTAACGCGGGCGGCCTGGTGGGATCCATGACCGGCGGCAAGCTGGACAAGTGCGCCGCAGCCCTGTACGTGCAGGGCGACTCCGCCGCCGGCGGACTGGTCGGCGTCGCGGAAGGCAGTGCGGAGATCGCCTCCAGCTACAGCGGCGGGCACACCACGGACGGCAAGTACGTGGAAACCGGGACCCGGGACGTCATCGCCACGGGAACCGGCGCATCCGCCGGCGGCCTGGTGGGCCAGACGAGCGGCACGGACGGGAAGATCGCCAACTGCTATTCCACCTGCTCCGTCCAGGGCGCGGTGGCCGGCGGCTTCGCCGGGAAATCCACCGTCGCCGCCGAGAACTGCTACGCCACGGGCCTGGTGCAGGGCAGCGGCGAGGGCAGCCAGACGGGCGCGTTCGCCGGCTCGATGACCGGCACGGCTGCGGGATGCCATTACTTCCGGTTCATCAACGGCGAAATGGCGGCCCTGGGCAACGCTGCCGCCGACAAGACGGTGACGCCGCTGGACGCGGACGCGGACGCCTACAACGCATTCGTGGGCGAAGCGGCCGGCTGGCGCGACGCCGAGCCCGGCGACGACAAGCTGGAGCAGTGGTTCGGCGGCAAGTACTGCCTGGGCGGGCTGGCCCAGCTGGGGCTGACGGCGCCCGCGGACGATCCCGACAACCCGGTTTCGGGAGACGCCGGCGCGGAGGAGACGATTCCCGATTTCGTCGCCGTCCATTACGGCGGCTGGCCGTCTCCGGAGAGCTTCATCATCAACGTGGAATGATTGTCGGCGTGTTCCTGTGGAACCTGCCGACCCGGAAGACGTTCCGTTTTCCGGATCATAAACCATCCGATAACGGCGCGCCGCGGTCCGGCGCGCGTAAAAGGGCAATAAAACAGAGGGGAACGCTGCGACAATGATGGGAAATAATGGATCCAAGAAACCGGCGGGCAAGGGCTATCTGCGCCTGGGCGACCTGTTGATCTCCGCCGGGCTGATCACACAGGAGCAGCTGGAGGAGGGCCTTCGACTGCAAAAGGGCACGGGCAAGCGCCTGGGCACCGTGCTGCAGGAAAACGGCATCATCACCGAAAGCGAACTGATCGAAGCCCTGCAGATGCAGCTGGGCATCGAGTTCATCGACCTGAGCAAGGTGAACATCCCCACGGAGCTGGTGCAGGTCGTGCCGAAGAACATCGCCAAGCAGTACCACGTGGTGCCGGTGCGCATCGCCCGGGACGAGCTGTACATCGCGATGAGCGACCCTTTGAACTTCTACGCCATCGAAGAAGTGCGCAAGGCCGCCCGCCGCAAGGTGGTGCCCATGGTGGCCATGTCGGCCGCGGTGGAGCGCGCCATCCAGGTGCTCTACGGCAACGAGGGCGCGGCCAAGGCCATCGAGGAAATGAAGCGCGAGGCCGCCGCCACCGGCGAGACCACCGCCTCGGTGGACAACGCCTTCGCTTCGAACCAGGTGGGCGAGGATTCCATGAGCCAGGCGCCGGCCATCCGGCTGGTGAACGCCATCATCGAGCGCGCCGTCACCGAGCGCGCCAGCGATATCCACATGGAGCCCCGGGAGACCGAGCTGTCCATCCGCATGCGCATCGACGGCCTGCTGAGGGATATCCTCACCGTGCCGCGCGAATTGCAGGCGGCCGTCACTTCCCGCCTGAAGGTCATGAGCGGCCTGGACATCACCGAGCGCCGCGTGCCCCAGGACGGCCGATTCAACGTGAAGGTGCGCGACAAGGACATCGACCTGCGCGTTTCCACGCTGCCCACGGTGTACGGCGAAAAGATCGTGGCCCGCCTGCTGGACAAGTCCGGCATGCGGCTGAACCGCAATTCCATCGGCCTGTCCGGCGACGATATGGAAAAGTATGAGCGCCTGATCAAGATCAAAAACGGCGTGATCCTGGTCGTCGGCCCCACCGGTTCCGGTAAATCCACCACCATGTACACCATGATCGGCGATATGAACAAGCGCGAGGTAAACCTGGTCACGCTGGAGGACCCCGTGGAATACAATATCGACGGCGTCAACCAGGTGCAGATCAACGAAAAGATCGGCATGACCTTCGCCAGCGGCCTGCGCTCCATCCTGCGCCAGGACCCGGATATCATCGCCATCGGCGAGATCCGCGACGGCGAAACGGCGGAGATCGCCATGCGGTCGGCCATCACCGGCCACGTGGTGCTGTCCACCATCCACACCAGCGACGCGCTGGGCACCGTCGAGCGCCTGACCGACATGGGCGTGGAGCCGTATCTGGTGGCCAGCGCGCTGAAGGGCGTGTTCTCCCAGCGCCTGGTGCGGCGGATCTGCCCCAACTGCCGCAAGCCCTATGAGCCCTCGGAGGACGAGCAGCGCGAACTGGGCCTGGAGCCCGTGCCGGGCCGCACGTTCTACCGCGGCACCGGCTGCCCGGAGTGCTTCGACACCGGCTATCGCGGCCGGACCGCTGTGTTCGAAATCTTCCCGCTCACCATCCAGGTGCGCCGCATGATCGCCAAGGGCGCCGGCCGCGAGGCCATCGAATCCCTGCTGAAGGATCCCACCAGCGGCTTCGTCTCCCTGAAGGACAACGCCATCAAGCTGGTGGAAGAGGGCAAGACTACCGTGGACGAAGTGCTGCGCGTGATCTACGAGGATATCTAAGCTGAAGGCGGGGACGTCGGAAACGAAAAGTCGTGACGCGCTTGAAACGCATTTTGCTATGGATCATCAAGCTGGCGATATGCGCCGGTCTCGGGTATCTGGGCTATCGGTATGTCGATGTGTTCGTCAACTGGATCACCCACGGTCTTATGGTGTATATATTCTGGATCGTCATGCTGCTGGTCTATATGGGCATCGCCTACGGCTTTGCATGGCTTGACGGGCTTCTGGGGCTCAGCGACAAGGCGTAAAGCCCAAGCTGGTCCGCGCATCGATCTGTGCGCTGTTCGGGTTGCCCGTGGTCGTGAAGGGGGTCATGGACTTTATCCATGGCGTACACGGTCAGGGCTACGTCGGCCTCGCCATCCTGCTGGTCATCCATATCGGATTCGCGGGGATGCTGTTCCCGATCGGCTTCGGGGACGACGAGACGGTCTACAAGAGGTGACGGTGGAGGGACATTCACCACAAACCAAGGAAGACAATGGAGGCTTTCGATCATGATGACGGTTGAGCAACTGGTCGCCAAGGCGCGGGCGGACCACGCGTCGGATATCCATTTGATTTACGGGCTGCCGCCCAAATACCGCAAAGACGGCCAGCTGGAGGATATGGACAGCGAGCCGCTGTCCTCGGACGACTGCATCGCCATCGCCAAGGTGCTTTCGCTCACGCCCCAGGGCTACGCCGAATACGAGCGCACCGGCGAGCTGGACGCCGCCGCGACCTACGCGGGCAACCGCTGCCGCATCCACATCTTCCGCCAACAGGGGCTGCCGTCCGTGGCGCTGCGCCTGCTGTCCGACCGGATCCCCGCGCTGGACACGCTGGGCCTGCCGCCCGCGGCGCTGAAGCTGCCGGAGCTGCACAAGGGCATCGTGCTGGTGACGGGCGAGACCGGTTCCGGTAAATCCACCACGCTGGCGGCGCTGCTGGATTACATCAACCATACCCGCAAGAGCCACATCGTCACGCTGGAGGACCCGGTGGAATACGTCTACAAGCCGGACAAATGCGCCATCAACCAGCGCGAGGTGGGCAAGGACACGCTCAGCTTCGCGGCCGGCCTGCGCGCGTCACTGCGCGAGGACCCGAACGTGATACTGATCGGCGAGATGCGCGACCGCGAGACCATCGAGACCGCCATCACTGCCGCCGAGACCGGCCACCTGGTGTTCGGCACGCTGCACACCGGCAGCGCCTCCGACGCCGTGGACCGCATCGTGCAGGTGTTCCCCGAGGGCATGCAGACCCAGATCCGCCTGCAGCTGTCCATGTGCCTGCAGGCCGTGCTGACGCAGCAGCTGATCCCCAAGAAGGCCGGCGGGCGCGCGCTGGCCTGCGAGATGATGGTCGTCACCGACGCCATCCGCAACCTGATCCGCAACGGCAACACGCCGCAGATCGCCAATGCCATCGCCACCAGCGCCGCCATCGGCGGCCAGACGATGGACCAGGCCCTGGTGCGGCTGGTGCGCGGCGGGCAGATCGCCCGGGAGATGGCGCTGAAATACGCCCACGAGCCGGATTACGTGAAGAAGAACGCCTGATCCCGGTTTGCAGAGCCCGTCGGATTCGGGCCGTAAGCCGGAACGCTGATCGGCTTTGCCGATCGGAACGAATACCAATCCAAAGGAGCGCCGAAGGATGGCCACGTACAAATATTCCGCAGTTTCGAAGGACGGGAAAAAGGTTTCCGGCGTGATCGAGGGATTCAGCGAACTCGACGCGGTAACCAAGATCAAGGAAACGTATTCCATCGTGCTGCAGATCAAGGAGGTTCAGGAGAAGGGCAAGGCCGCCGAGCTGCTGAGCCTTGAAATCGGCGGGAACAAGCTGAATGACAAGGCGTTTACGCTGATGTGCAGCCAGTTTTCCGTCATCCTGAAATCCGGCATCCCGATTACCCGCACGGTGGAACTGATCGCCGATAAGATGACCGACAAACCCCTGAAGCGCATCCTGGGCCAGGTGGCCAAGGACGTGGAAGCGGGCCGGTCGCTGTCGGCCAGCTTCGCCGAGCGCGGCGGGAAGCTGTTTCCCGTCACGTTCCTGGAGACGATCCAGGCGGGCGAGGAATCCGGCACCCTGGATACGGCCTTCGATTCGGCCAGCAAGCATTATGCCAAGCAGACCAAGATGAAGGGCAAGGTCAAGGGCGCGATGATCTATCCGGCCTTCGTGCTGTTCGTCGCCATCGTGGTGGTGGTCGTGCTGATGGTGAAGGTCGTGCCCACGTTCACCGCGATCTTCGATGAATACGATGCCGAGCTGCCCGGGATCACGAAGCTGCTGATCGCGATTTCGGATTTCTTCCAGAATTCGTGGATGATCCTGCTGGCGCTGGTCGCGGTGGTGGTGCTGGGGTTCAAACTGTACGGGAACACCGAAAGCGGCCGGCTCAACCTGGCCAAGCTGCAATTGAAGCTGCCGGTGCTGGGCAATATCGGCAACCTGAACGCCGCCAGCCAGTTCGCCAACACCATGGCGATGATGCTGAACGCCGGTCTGCCGATGACCAAGGCGGTCACCATTACCAGCCGCGTGCTGTCCAATTATTTTATCAGCCAGGAAGTGGGCAAGATCACCGCCAAGATCGAAGAGGGCCATACGCTGGGCAAGAGCCTGCGCGATTCCGGCTGCCTGCCGGACATATTGATTGATATGACGTCCGTGGGCGAGGAGAGCGGCGAGCTGGCTTCCACGCTGGGGATGACCGCGGAATATTACGACAACGAGCTGGAACAGGCCACGGCCGACGCGCTGGCCAAGCTGGAACCGGCGATCATGGTGGTGCTGGCCGTCGTGGCCGGCTTCATCGTGCTGGCGATTTACATAGCGATGTTCAACATGTACGGCGCGATGTAGGAGCTGGACATGAAGATGAAGACAGGGCAAGGGAACAGGCGCGGATGCGATCGCGGCGGCGTGAACCGCATCGTGGTGATCCTGCTGGCGCTGATCGCCGCCATGCTGGTGGTCATCGCCATTCCGATCTGGAAGGGCTACCGCTATCGCGCGGAGAAGCAGGCCTGCGAACAGGCGATGAAATCCGCCCGCGACGGGCTGATCATCGATTATCTCGACCGCTGGGATTCCGGAACGGCCCAGGAAGCGATGAAGACGCTGGACCAGGTGCTGCCGGAACGGCCGAATGTCTGCCCGTCCGGGGGCACCGTGTACCTGGTGCGCCGGGAGGACGGCGTGTTTGAGCCGATCTGCGGCCTGCACGATTCCGATGTGAAGCGGCGCTGCCGGCTGAACGCCGCCCGCGCGCAGGAGCTGCTGGCCGAAGGGCTGAAAAACGCCCGCCGCGAAACGAAGCAGGAGCCGGAATCCGTCGTCATCCAGCTGAACGGCAGGTCGCTGGAATGCGTTCGCGTCCAGGAGCCGCCGAAGCTGCGCCGGGGCACCCGTACCACCGACGGCTATGAAGGTATCGTGGCCTTCTACGGCCTCGCGGGCGAAGGCCAGTTTGCCGCCGGCGCGGTGAAAGCCGGGGAAATCGCCTATTTCATCTACGCCGACGAGGATGACTGCGCCGCCTGGCGCGCGGGCGAGGGCTGGACCGGCACCGCCTATGACGATTAATGATACAAAAATGTATACATATTAACATTTTTGTAAAACATAGGCTTCCGAGTTAACTTTTACTTGACAAAACTGTGGAAATAGGATAAAGTAAAGGTTGGCAGATAAGATGCAGCCGGCGGCGGGGCATGAAGGAGGATCAGCCATGTCCATCTATGAATACCGGCCCGCGCTGCTGTTCTTCACCGTCGTCGCCGCGGTTGCCGGCGCGGTCGCGGGTTCGTTTCTGAATTGCGCGGCCATGCGGATCGTGAAGGGGGAATCCTTCACGCGCGGGCGCAGCCGCTGCCCGGTCTGCGGGCACGAACTGGGCGCGGCGGAGCTGGTCCCGGTGCTCAGCTGGGCGGTCCAGAAGGGCCGCTGCAAATGGTGCGGGGGAAAGATATCCATCCGCTACCCGCTGACGGAGCTGGGCTTCGCGCTGATCACCGTGCTGTGTTTTTTGCGTTTTGGGCCGACGGCGCTGTGCCTGAGGAACTTCGTGTTCCTGTGCTGCCTGTTTCTGCTGACGCTGACGGACCTGGAGGCCATGATCATCCCCGACGGCTGCCACATCGCCGCGGCTGCGGCCTGGCTGGCCGCCCTGCCGTTCGCGTTTACCGGCTGGGGCGACGCGCTGCGCAGCGTGCTGGCGGGCGTGGTGTTCGGCGGCGGGCTGCTGGCGATATCGCTGGCGATGGATCGCATCCTGGGCCGGGACACGCTGGGCGGCGGCGATATCAAGCTGTTCGCGGTAGTGGGGCTGTACCTGGGCTTCATCGGGGCGCTCTTTGCGATGATGCTGGCCTGCGTGATCGGGCTGACGCTGCAGGGCGCGCTGCGGCGAAAGGACGGGGAAAGGGCGTTCCCCTTCGGGCCGTCCATCGCGCTGGCGGCGGCGGTGATGCTGCTGTACGGCGATCCGCTGGTCCGCTGGTATCAAGGACTGTTATCATAATTTGAGGTCGAAAGAATGGCAAAGACGATTCTGGGTGTCGATATCGGGCACGATCAATTGAAGCTGGCGCTGGTCAAGGGCAATCGCGTGCTGAAGACCGCGTCCGCCGCGATGCCGGAAAATCTGCTGCGGCAGGGCCGCATCGTCTCCAGGGAATCGCTGAGCGAAT
Source organism: uncultured Eubacteriales bacterium (assembly GCA_902764285.1). GTDB lineage: Bacteria > Bacillota > Clostridia > Christensenellales > Aristaeellaceae > UBA2862. The sequence goes on along the minus strand of CACWVN010000031.1, from coordinate 7,478 downwards.
TGATCCGCATCACCATGAAGCAGCACGGCATTCGCGCGAACCGCGCGGCCTTTGTGCTGCCGAACGAAACGGTGTTCGTCAAGAACGTGGATATGCCGCTGATGTCGATCGAACAGCTGGAATACAACCTGCCGTTTGAATTCAACGATTATATCACCGGCGAACTGCGGGATTACGTGTTCGATTACGCCGTGGTGTCCGAACCGGGCGAAACCGCCGAATCGGAAGACGGTTCCACGCCCACCATGGAGCTGATGGCCGTCGGCACGCTGCGGGCGGTGCTGGAGGACGCGCAGACGACGCTGCGCAAGGCCGGGCTGAAGCTGGTGCTGTCGGCGCCGGCGATCTCCGCTTACATATCGCTCCTGCGGGCCCAGCGCGAATCGCTTTCCCAGGTGGCCGAGGAATACGGCATACTGGATCTGGGCTTCAGCTCGATCCGCATGTATATGTTCCGGCGCGACCGCCACGTGGCCACGCGCGTGCTGGAGATCGGGCTTTCCAGCCTGGACAACGTGCTGGCCGACGCCTACGGCGTGGACGTGCATCTGGCGCATACCTATCTGATGAGCAATTTTGAAAATTGCCAGGAGCGCGAGGAATGCATGAACGCCTATTCCAACATCGCGGTGGAGCTGATGCGCGCGCTGAATTTCTATCGTTTCAGCAACCCGGACAGCGCCCTTTCCGATCTGTGGCTCTGCGGCGGCGGCGCGGTGATCCGCCCGCTGGCGGATACCATCAGCGAAATGCTGGGCATCGACATGCACCCGGCGGAAGAGCTCGTGCCCGGCGGGGGACGGGTGAACGAATGCAACAGCTTCACGCAGGCCATCGGCATCGCGATGGGCTGACTTTGGAGGTAAAGAAGTGGCAGCAGCAAAGAGCAGGCCGGCCAAGGGCGGGAAAAAACCCATCCGCGGCCGCATGCCGGTCAAGCGGTCGATCAACCTGGTGCTGGTCGACGAAAACAAAATAAGCCCGCTGAAGGCCGTCATTGGCATCGTTCTGATCCTCGCGCTGGCGGCGCTCTTCGGCAAGTTCCTGGTGGCGGACCGCCTGGCGGCCGTTTCGACCGCCAAGAGCCGGGTTTCCCGGCTGTCCGACACCCTGGACGACACCAAGACCCAGATGGCCGAATTCGGCAAGGTGGAGGAGACCTACGCCCATTACACCTACGCCGGCATGACGAAGGCCGAGCTGGGTCTGGTGGATCGCACCCAGATCATGGCCCTGGTGGGCAAGGTGTTCGAATCCGAGGCCAGATCCATGACGCCGGAGGAGTTTGAGCGGGAGTTCAACAAGCTGATGGACATGTTCAAGCCGGAAAACGCCCCGTTCAACATGGATGAATTCATGCAGAAGCTGGATGAGCTGGTGATCGCTTCCGAGCCGATCGAACGGACGCAGAAGAGCTGGAACGTGGTCGATAACCTGCTGACGGTGGAGATGACCGGCGAATCGCTGGAAAAGCTGAACGAGCTGGCCCGCGAGATCGAGAGCAACCCCATCGTGGATACCTGCACCATCACCACCGCCAACAAGGGCACGAAGGATACCGCCAAGCGGGGCGTGTGGGCGCGGCTGATCATCTATCTGTGCCAGCCGCCGGAGGAGGTGGCCGAATCATGAAAGTGATGAGCCGGAATTTCTCCCGCACCGAAAAGCTGCTGATCCTCGCGCTGGTCCTGATCCTGCTGGGGCTGGTGTACTACCAGTTCGTGGACAAGGAAGTGCGCCAGACCATCGCCAGTTCCGAATCCGAGTCGGCCATGCTGCAGACGGAGCTGGATATCGCGCAGGCGCGGCTGGCGACGCTGAAAAAGACCCAGTCGAACCTGGACGAGCTGGAGGCCCAGGGCAGGCTTTCCTGGATGAGCAGCTACAACGCCAGCAAGGAGGAAGTCGCCTTCCTGAACGAAATACTGGCCGACACGCTGCAATATTCCATCACATTTTCCAACGTCACTCGCAGCGGCAACCAGATCCGCCGCAATTTCACGCTGCAATACCAGACGGACAGCTACGCCGCCGCCCAGGAGATCATGGACCGCCTGTGCGCGGGCAGGAACCGCTGCCTGGTATCGGACGTGAGATGCACCATCGACACGCAGGATATCGTCACGGTCGTCGAATCCGCGACATTCTATGAAACCTTGGTCGGCGGCACCCCTGACGCCGGTTTGCCGGCGGACAGCGCCGCGGCGAAAGAGGTATCGGAACCCTGATTTTCCGGCCGTCCCGGCGGCCTGAAAGATAGCGGCCCAGCGCCGCGCACCCGGTTCGAGCGGAGATCGGCCGTGAACCGCTCGAACTAAAACGACTACATGTAGGAAGGATGTATGCAAACATGAAGAAGAACAACAAGAAGGGCTTTACCCTGGCCGAGCTGCTGATCGTCGTCGCGATCATCGCCGTGCTGACCGCCATCGCCATCCCGGTGTTCTCCGGCTCCCTGAAGAAGTCCAGGGAAGCGGCGGATATGGCCAACGTTCGCGCCTGCTACGCCGATCAGGTGACCCGGATGCTGGGCGGAGAAATCTCCAAATATGCCAGCAAGTATGACACCAAGTTCGGCTCGCTGTATTTTTCCTCCAAGCTGAAGCATTTCAGCATGGTTGGCGGTAAGTTTACCGTTGAGTATAGCGGTTCGAAAGCTGGAAGCCTCAAACTGGAGGCGGACGCGCTCGAGTAATCCATCTCTTTTATTCCGCCCGCGGGGCGGGCGGAAAATGCCGCGCTTCCCGGCGCCCGGGAAGACCGGAGCGCGGCGCCACACCCGGGGCCCCAGTTTCCTTATGCGAGACTGGGGCTTCTGCTTTGGCAGATGATGAACCTCTCTCGTTTCCTCAAGCCTTCCCCTTGAGGGGAAGGTGGCACGGCGAAGCCGTGACGGATGAGGTGTCCCCACCCCGCGAATGAAACGATTTCAACGAGCGACGCCCCCTCATCAGTCACCTGCGGTGCCGCATCACAATCCTTCGGATTGAGATGACGGCAGTCTGCCCGACGGGCAGACCGATGAACCCGTCGGGCTCATCGCCTTGGCGACAGCTTCCCCCCAGGGGGAAGCCTTTCCCATCCCGTTTTCCCAAAGGGGTTTTCATGAATCAGAACAAAAACGCCGAACTCAGACCCTTAGCGCAGGCGCTTCGTACCGGGATGACACCCCAGGAACGCCATTTGTGGTATGATTTTCTGAAGGACCTGCCGATGACGGTCAATCGTCAGAAAGTGATTGATCGGTATATCGTCGATTTTTACTGCGCCGGGGCGCGCCTGGTCATCGAGTTGGATGGTTCTCAGCATTACGATCCCGAAGGCAAAGCTTCGGACAAGGAGCGGGATGCCTGGCTGAAAGCCCAGGGATTGACGGTGCTTCGTTTTTCCAACGCGGAAATACAGGGGAATTTCCGGGGCGTATGCGAAATGATATTGAAACACGTGGAAGGATTCGCTTGATTTCCCAACCCACCAAAGGAGAAACACATTGCGGAAGATCTTGAAAAACGGCCTCGCGCTGGTTCCCACCGCGCTGGTATTGAGCTTCGTGCTGCTGTTCTTCGGCTACCTGCGGCCGGAATACGACCTGGTGCTGCACGTGGATAACGTCGAGGGCGAGGGCATCGTCACCGCCACGCTGTGCTCGCCGCAGCCCTTCACGCCGTTTTACGACGCCCAGAGCTATTTCGGCAGCGAACTGAAGAGCCTGACGGTGGCGGGCATCCACTACGACGTGCAGCATCTGCAGCTGGTGATCTCCGGCGTCAAGTCCATGGAGGCGGACAGCTACGATATCTATTTCCACGGGCTGCACGTGGGCCATACCGAGCCGGAGGCGCGCTTCACGCAGGGCGCGTTTCCGGGCATGACGCTGTCCCTGACGGAGGACGGCCAGCGGGTCCACTTTGATTTCGACGATCCCGACGCGGGCACCACGGTGTCCGTGGGCACGCATTTCCCGACGGCGTGGTTCTGGGCGGCCTACGCGGCGCTGGTGCTGCTGGCGGCGTTTGTGCTGTACGCGGCGCTGGCCGCCATCGCCGACCGGTTCCCGGCCGTCCGGCGGCCGCTGATGGGCGCGACGGGCGTGATGCTGGCGCTGCTGGCCGGCGCGTTTTTCTGCGGCAGCCTGCCGTACGTCAACTATACCGATTTCCTGCTGAACTGGCTGTTTTTGTACGCGCTCAGCCTGGTGGTCGGCGCGCTGACGCTGCCCCTGATCGGCTACGCGGCCGTGATGGGCTTCACGTCGTTCTGGTATATCGCCAATTATTTCGTCATCCTGCTGCGCAACAAGCCGGTGATGCCCGCGGATCTGAAGGCCATCGGCACGGCCCGGGAGGTAATGGGCGGATACACGTTTACGCCCGGCTGGCGGATGATCGCGGGCGTGGCCGCGGTGGCGCTGTACATCGCGCTGATGGCGGTGATGTGGCGGAAGACGCGGCCCGCGGAGAAACCGACGGTGAAGCGGCGGCTGATCCAGCGCGGCGCGGGCATCGCCGTCGCGGCGGCGCTGGCGTTCATCGGCATGAACACGAATGCGTTCAAGTCGCTGAATTCCTTCGCCTGGGACGCCATGCTGCTGAAGAGCTTCCACCAGGAGGGCATGGTGCTGACGTACCTGCGGAACGCCGTCAACGCCGGCGTGAAGCGCCCGGAGGGCTACAGCCGCGAGGTCGTGGACGGGTATCTGTCCGATTACCGCGCCGCGGACGGCGGGGCGGAGGGCGTCCGGCCCACGCGCATCATCATGGTGATGAACGAGGCCTTCTCCGACCTGCGCACGGTGGGCCTGGACGGGCGGATCGACGTGATGCCGTTCGTCGACAGCCTGACGGAGAACGCCGTGCAGGGCAGCCTGTACGTGTCCGTGTTCGGCGGCGGTACCTGCAATACGGAATTTGAGGCGCTCACCGGCAACACGCTGGCCTTCATGGGCAACGGCGCGTATCCGTACACCGAAAACGTGACGCGGGCGACGTTCTCGCTGGCTTCGTATTTCCGGGACATGGGCTATGACACGCAGGCCTTCCACGCCAACGAGCCGCAGAACTGGAACCGCGACATGGTCTACCCGAACCTGGGCTTCGCCGCGTTCCACAGCATCATGGATTACGCGCAGGCGCTGGAAGAGGTCACGTTCCTGCACACGCACCCGGCCGACGCCGCCGACTACGCCTACATCGAGGCTGTGGACGGCGAAAGCGACGGGCGGCCGCGGTTCCTGTTCAACGTCACCATGCAGAACCATTCCGGCTACGAGCGCTGGGAGGACGTGGAAAAGGACGCTTCCGTTCTGGAATACGGCGCGAACCTGTATACCGACGCGCAGGTGTATCTCTCGCTCATCCGCGCGTCCGACGACGAGGTTCGCCGACTGGTGGAGACGTACCGGGACAGCGACGAACCGACGATGATCGTGTTCTTCGGCGATCACCAGCCCGGGCTGCCGGCCTTTGCGCTGAATGATATCTACACAAATGTGGGCGGGTTCCTGGACTGGTACAAGGCCAAGTTCTTCATCTGGACGAATTACGAAACGGAAGCCGCGCGCGACGTGGAGATCAGCGCGAATTACCTGCCCTGGCTGGTGTTGAAGCTGGGCAATTTCCCGCTTCCGCCCTACGCGCGGATGCTGGAGGCGGTGCACGAAAGGTATCCCGTCATCTCCGCCATGGGCGTCGTGGACGCCGAGGGCAACGTGTATTCGGGCGTGGAGGAGCTGGCGGACGACCCGCTGATCCGCACATACCGGTTCGTGCAGTACGCCAATCTCTTCGATGAGATCGATCCTGCGTGGTTCGCGGCGGAATAAGCGCGGATTTCCGCAATATTCTTCTGCGCATCGTGCCCGCGCTCCCTTGACTTTGCGGGGGTGTTTCCGTATAATATTATTTGATGGATCATTCTGTACAGAACACAGATAATTTAAAAGGAGGTCTTTTCCGTTGAGCATCAAACTGACCGTCGACGGCAACACCGCCGTCAGCCATGTCGCCTACGCATTCAGCGACGTGGCCGCCATCTATCCCATCACTCCGTCTTCCCCCATGGCCGAAGTGGCCGATGAGTGGGCTGCCCATGGCCGCCTGAACCTGTTCGGCCAGACGGTCCGCGTGGCCGAGATGCAGTCCGAAGCGGGCGCCGCCGGCGCCGTGCACGGCTCGCTAGCCGCGGGCGCGATGACCACCACGTTCACCGCTTCCCAGGGCCTGCTGCTGATGATCCCGAATATGTACAAGATCTCCGGCGAACTGATGCCCAGCGTGTTCCACGTGTCCGCGCGTGCGCTGGCCTATCACGCCCTGAACATCTTCGGCGACCACAGCGACGTCATGGCCTGCCGCCAGACCGGCTTCGCGATGCTGGCCTCCAACTCCGTCCAGGAAGCGACCGACATGGCCCTGGTGGCGCACCTGTCCACCATCGAAGCCAGCGTGCCGTTCCTGCACTTCTTCGACGGCTTCCGCACCAGCCATGAGATCCAGAAGATCGACGCCATCGATCCCAAGGACGGCTATGCCGAGATCAAGGGCCTGGTGAACTGGGACAAGGTGAAGGCCTTCCGCGAAGGCGGCCTGAACCCCGAGCATCCGCATCAGCGCGGCACCGCCCAGAACCCGGACATCTACTTCCAGGGCCGTGAGGCTGCCAACAAGTACTATGACGCCACGCCCACCATCGTCGAAAAGGTGATGAAGAAGGTCGCCAAGCTGACCGGCCGCAAGTACAACCTGTTCGACTACGTCGGCGCGCCCGACGCCGAGCGCGTCATCATCTGCATGGGCTCCGGCTGCGACGCCATCGAGGAGACCATCAACTACCTGACCAAGAAGGGCGAAAAGGTCGGCCTGGTGAAGGTGCACCTGTATCGTCCGTTCTCCATCAAGCACTTCCTCAAGGCCATCCCCGACAGCTGCAAGAAGATCGCCGTGCTGGACCGCACCAAGGAATCCGGTTCCCTGGGCGAGCCCCTGTACCTGGACGTCTGTTCCGCGCTGCTGGAGGCCGGCCGCGGCGACATCAAGGTGGTCGGCGGCCGCTACGGCCTGGGCTCCAAGGAGTTCAACCCCACCATGGTCAAGGCCGTGTACGACAACCTGAAGAAGGATGCCCCGAAGAACCACTTCACCGTGGGCATCATCGACGACGTGACCAAGCTGTCCCTGCCGCTGGGCAAGACGCTGGACGTGGCTCCGAAGGGCACCGTTTCCTGCATGTTCTACGGCCTGGGCTCTGACGGCACCGTCGGCGCCAACAAGAACTCCATCAAGATCATCGGCGACCACACCGACAAGTACGCGCAGGCCTATTTCGCCTATGACTCCAAGAAGTCCGGCGGCATCACCATTTCCCACCTGCGCTTCGGCGACAACCCGATCCAGAGCACCTATCTGATCGACAGCGCCGACTTCATCGCCTGCCACAACCCGGCCTATGTCACCAAGTATGACATGGTGTCCGCGCTGAAG
>CACWVN010000030.1 GCA_902764285.1 uncultured Eubacteriales bacterium | reverse complement strand
GCCTCAGCACGCTGATAGTACTTGGCTGGAAACGGCCCGGTAGGGTAGGTCGTCGCCGGATCTCACCGAGAGTCATTCGTTTGAGTGACTCTCTTTTTTATGACAACGGCCCGGAACACAGTTCCGGGCCGTATCCCAATCCGCCGGTCTTATTCCGCCGGCACCAGTACCACAACGGCGCAGGGCGGCAGTTTCAATCCAACCACGCCGCCCTTTTCCGTCAGCGCGGCGGAGGCGTTCCCGACCTCCAGATCCACGGCGATCTGCCAGGGCTCGACCTCGACGGTATAGGCGTCCTTGGAGGAGAAGTTGATGGCGATGATGCAGTCGCCGGAGGGATGGCTGCGCTTCATCAGACAGACGCTGCCCTCGGCCAGCAGGAAGCTGTTTTCGCCGCGGCTGATGGCGGGAATCGCCAGCCGCGCCTGGTTGACAGCCCGCACATAGTTCAACAGCGATTTCCGGTCGGCCAGCTGCTTTTCCACGTAGGGATAGGCGTATTCGATCTTGTTTGCGCCGGGCGGCTGGTCGGTCATATCGCCGTCGGACCAGTACATCGCCAGGCGCTTGTTCGGGTCGTCGCCGCTGCCCACCATGCCGATTTCCTCGCCGTAATAATTGAACACGCCGCCGTTGAGCATGCCCAGCACGCCGTCGGCCAGCTTTGCCAGCTCCGGCTTGCGGCGGCCCTGCACCAGCCCCACCGTGCGCCCGGTATCGTGGTTGCACAAAAACGGCGTCAGCCAGCCGTCCGGGATCGCGTCCAGCACGGCCTGATAGTTGCGGGCGAATTTCTCCGCCTGGTTCTTGCGGGCGAGTATGCTGCCGACGATGAAGCCTTCGGCCTGGGCCGCGGGGAACAGGAAGAAGCTGTCCACGCCGCTGGCATAGTAATCCGCGATGGTATCCAGCCCCGCCCAGCATTCGCCGATCAGCACGCTGCCGGGCTTGATGCCCTCCGACATCTGCTTTAGCGCCCGCAGGCATTCGACGCTGCGGTCCGTTTCGCCGGTGAAATAACTGGTGACGGCGTCCAGGCGGAACCCGTCCACGCCCACGTCCTCCAGCCAGAACCGGAAGACGGATTCGATCTCGGCCGTCACGGCGGGATTGGCCAGGTTCAGATCGGGCATGCCGCCGCCGGCGAAGCGCTCTTCATAATACCATTCGGTGCCCTCCAGCGGGACGAACCCGGAAGCGGCCTCGCGGGTGAAATTGTAGTAGCCGACGTATTCGTTCCCGGCGTCGCCGGCGCGCAGCGCGTCGCAGGCGGCGATGAACCACGGGTGTTTGGTGGAGGTGTGGTTGACGGGCATATCCACGATCAGCGCGATGCCCCGCTCGTGGCAGCCCGCGACCAGCGCGCGCATGTCGTCCATCGTGCCGTATTCCGGGTCGATCGCGCAGTAATCGGTCACGTCGTACTTGTGATAGGAAGGGCTGGGCATGACGGGCATCAGCCAGATCCCGCGCCAGCCCATGTCGTAAATGTAATCCAGCCGCGAGGCCAGCCCGTTCAGATCGCCCAGGCCGTCGCCGTCGGAATCCTGATAGGAGCGCACGAACACCTCATACCAGTTCGGCACGTCCGCGGCGGGTTCGGCGAGGGCGGGCGTGACGAGGGCCAGCAGCGCGGCCAGCAGCGCGCACAACATTCGCTTCATGGCGATCCTCCTCCGCATAGATCCGGTTCGGGTCATTCCGACGTCTGCTGCAGCCGCGGCCCGCCGGGCGCGCGGCGAATGTGCGCGGCGTCGTTGAACAGCTCCAGCCGCGCGCGCACGTATTCGCCCTCGCGGACCGGGAATTCCACGATGATCACCGACGTGAAATCGTAGGGCATCACCGACGCCACCCAGGGAAACGGCAGCGACAGCACCCGCGCCAGCGCGCACGCGCCGGAGCCGCCGTGGCTGAACAGGGCGATGGTCTCGTCCTTGCCGCCGAGGCACAAAAAGCGCCCGCCTTCGCGGCGATAGCCGTGCCCGGCCAGGAAAGCGTCGATCTCCGCGGCGATCATTTCGTAATACCGGGTGGCGGCGTTGCCCTTGAAATACGGGTGTTCGCGCCAGTCGCGGGCGTAAAAATCGAAGCCCTCTTCGATCATCCGGTCGGCCAGCGTCCAGGGATGCCCCTCCAGCGGGATGCCCGGGCCGCCCCAGGAGATCTCCCGCATGTAATCCAGCGTCACCACCGGCAGCTTCAATCGCCGCGCGGTGTACGCCGCCGTCTCGGCGGCCCGGCCCAGCGGCGAGGCGTAGATCTTCGATATGCTCTCGCCCGCCAGGCGCTCCGCGGCCGCGGCGGCCTGCCGTCGGCCCTCCGCCGTCAGGCAGTCGTTTTCGTAATCCGGTTCGCCGTGGCGCACAAAAACGATACGCATAAATCCCTCCGGGATAGTGAGGAATGAGAAGTGAGGAGCGAGGAGTACGGTTGGCCGGAATACGTTGCGGCAGCCAGTAACTTTTTCTCCTCACGCCTCACTCCTAACTTCTAACTGCGCGCAGCGCCCGCGCTTTTCCTGCCGGTCAGCTTCGCCCAGCGCTCGCGGCGCTTCTTCCGGCGCTCCAGGCGCTCGCCCAGGTCGCGCGCGCCGACGCCGTACACCAGGTACAGGATCAGCCCGGACACCAGCATGATGAACACCGTGGACGCGCAGCGCCGGCCGGAGCCGTTCATGTTGTAGCCGTCGCGGCCCTCCTCGCTGGTCATCGACTGGATGACCATGGCGTAGCTCTTGCCGTAGCTGGAGTGGAACGTGGCGGACATGTCGTATTCGGTGAACAGCGCGTTGAAGTTCAGCGCGAACACCGCCAGCACGCTGGGCAGCACGATGGGCAGCTTCACCCGCAGGAACGTGACCAGCGGGCCGGCGCCCAGGTTCCGCGCGGCGTCCTCCAGCTCATCGTCGATGGCGTAGAACGCAGCCTTCACCATCCTCAGCGCGAACGGCAGCTTGACCACCGTGTAGGCCATGATGATCAGGAAGCGCACGTTTTCGCGGTAATACATGTTCTGGCCCAGCACGTACCACACGTTGTTGTTAAAGAAAGTGCGGAAGCTGTAGCAGATCAGGATCGTGGGCAGCAGCCACGGGAACAGCAGGCAGCTCTCCACCAGCACGGCGCGCTTCTTGTTGCGGTGCTTGAAGATGTAATTGACGGCGACGACCACGATCACGCAGGCCAGCGCCGCGGCGATGGCGGAGAGTATGAAGCTCAGCCGGATGCCGCCGATGGTGTCGCTGTTGGAGAACACGCCGGAGATCACGCCCTCGCGCAGGCGCTGCTTGCCGCGGGACGTGGTGTAACTGTAATCCTGGGTGCCGAAGTAGTTCACCAGCGTCCAGTCGCCCAGGTTCAGGCTCTTGGCGCGGATGGCCGGCCAGTTCTGGAACGAGAACACCACGATCATCACCACGGGCGTCATATAGATCAAAAACAGCACGTAGGCGTAGACGTGGGCCAGCACGTTGAACACCGGGTTCTGGATCTTCTGCTTCACCAGCTTGGCCTTGGTCTTGCTGACGGACAGGTAGTGGCCCTTGCGCTCGTAGTGGTTCAGCACGGTCAGCAGCGCGATGGTGAACAGCGCCAGTATGATGGACAGCAGCGCGGCGCGGGCCTGGGGGAAGGCCTCGTCCGCCACCGACGATCCCGCCAGGCGCACGATCTCGGGGTTGATGGAGTTATAGCCCAGCAGCGTGGGCGCCGACATGGCGCACAGGCCGGTGATGAACGTCATCACCGTCAGCGAAAACAGCGTGGGCAGCAGCGTGGGCATGACCACCTTGAACAGCACCTTGAACGGCTTCGCGCCCAGGTTGCGCGCGGCCTCCACGGTGTTGTAATCGATGCCGCGGATGGCGTTGCGCAGGAACAGCGCGTGGTTGCTGGTGCAGGCGAAGGTCATCGTGAACAGCACCGCGCTGAACCCGGCGAACCACTGCTTGTTCATCATCGGGAACATCTGGAACAGCCAGGTGGTCAGCATGCCGTCCTTGTCGTACAGGAACTGGTAGCCCGTCACCAGCGCCACGCCGGAATAGATCAGCGTGGTCATATAGCCCAGGCGCAGGATCTTCGCGCCCTTGATGTCAAAGTATTCCGTCAGCAGCACGATGCTGATGCCCACCACGTTCACCGTGATCACCAGGCACACGGCCAGCTTCAGCGAATTGATGACGAACGAGGGCATGCTGCCCGCGAAGAAGAAGCGGATGACCGCCAGCGGGTCGGTGTTGCCGGCGGCGTCCTTGGTGGTGAAGATGGACGTCAGCGTGTTCAGACAGGGCATCACCATGAAGCCCAGGAACAGGTAGACGAACAGCGCCCCGCCGAAGACCTTGTAGATCATCGACCAGTCCGGGCCGTTTTTGCGCTTCAGTGTGCTTTGCATCCCATCACCCCCTCAATAGGACATGATGTCGTCCGGGCTCAGGCCGATGGTCACGATCTCGCCCGGCTCGTAGATGCTGATGCCGTCGTTCTTCTCGATCACCTTGATGGTCTGGCCGGCGCAGCGCACGTAGTACTTGATGTACAGGCCGTAGTATTCGCGGCTCTCGATGACGCCCTCCGCCAGGAACGGGCATTCCGCCGCGGTGCGGTTCACATGCACGCGCTCCAGCCGGACGAAGTGGTGCTTCGCGGGGTCCAGCTTCAGCCCGGCCACGGCGCCGTCCTCCAGCCGGTTGATGTCGCCGATGAAGTTGGCCACGAATTCGGTCTTGGAGAAGTTGTACACCTCGTTGGGCGTGCCGATCTGCTCGATGTAGCCCTTGTTGAACACGGCGATGCGGTCGGACAGCGTCAGCGCCTCCTCCTGGTCGTGGGTGACGTAGATGGTGGTGATGCCGAACTCCCGCTGCATCTTTTTCAGCTCGTTGCGCAGCTGCACGCGCAGCTTGGCGTCCAGGTTGGACAGCGGCTCGTCCATGCAGATGATGGCCGGCTCCGTCACCAGCGCGCGGGCGATGGCCACGCGCTGCTGCTGGCCGCCGGAGAGCTGCGACACGGCCTTGGCCAGCTGCTCGTCGGAGAGGTCCACCTTCCGGGCGATGTCAGTAACCTTGCGCTCGATGTCGGCCTTGGACAGCTTCTTGATCTTTAGGCCAAAGGCGATGTTGTCGCGCACCGTCATGGTGGGGAACAGCGCGTAGCTCTGAAACACGATGCCGATGTTGCGCTTTTCGATGGGCACGTGGGTGATGTCCTCGCCGCGCATCTGCACCGTGCCGGAGGCCGGTTCGATGAACCCGGTGATGGTGCGCAGCGTGGTGGTCTTGCCGCAGCCCGACGGGCCCAGGAACGTGAAGAATTCGCCCTCCTTCACGTGCACGTTGATATTGTGCAGCGCCTCGAAATCCCCGAATTTGACGATGATATCATTTAGCTGGATCATGGAAAACCACTCCTGTTTCAACTTTGGTTTCACGCGGCGGCGCCCTGCCCTCGCGCGGGCCAGGCGCCGATAAAAGCCGGGCGAGCTCATTTGAGCTCGCCCGCCGGGTCTATTCCCGGAATGTGGGTTTACGCCTCGGGCGCGGCCTGGGTCAGCGTCGCCCAATCCAGGTTGTCCCAATCGGGCTCGGCCGGGGCGTCGGCGTTGTCGGCCCAGTAGAAGCCGAGGTTCGTCATGATGTTGGTCCATTCGGAGGCATGGGCGCCCACGTACTCGGCGTAGGTCATGTCGGTGCCTTCCACCGTGTTCAGGCTGAAGTTCGGGATGGCGTAGATCGCGGGCACTTCGTCGAACAGCTCGGCGGCGGCGTCCTCGTTGCAGGGATAGCTGTCGAATTCGTCGGACCAGGCGATCTGGGTCTCGGCGGAGCCGAACCACTCGGCGAACGCCTTGACGGCCTCGGTCTCCTCCTCGCTGCGGTTCGGGTTGTCGATCACGCCGATGTACTCGGCGATGTAGTAGGTGCCGTCGGCGATGTCCACCAGGTTCCAGTTTTCGGGCTCCAGCGTGCCGTGCAGCGGGTTGTCATAGCCGTCGGCTTCCTCGGCGGCCTCGATGTTGCCATACAGGGAAGAGGAATAGAACGTGGACACCTGCACGTCGCCGCGGATCAGCGGCTCCAGGCCGTACTTGTCGCCGGTGAAGTTGCCGTTGGCGCAGTAGGTCCACAGCGTCTTCCAGCCGTCGATGCTGATGCCGCCCGCCGGGGAGGCCGGATCGGTGAAGGCGTACAGCATGGCGTTGTTGATGTTCATGTTGGTGGTGCCGCCCACCTTGCCCTGGCGATACCAGGTGTAGCCGCTGTCGATGATGTCGGCCCAGTGCTGGAAGTGCAGCTCTTCGCCGTTGGTGCCCAGCTCATCGTTGCGGTACAGCATCAGGATGTTCTGGATGACCAGGCCGTAGGCCTTGCCGTCGAACTTATAGGCGCCCACCTTGTCGGCCCAGGACGGCGTCCAGTCCAGCACCTTCAGGTTCTCGTAGGTGCCGTTCACCAGCTGGGACCAGCGTACTTCGTTCAGGCCGAAGATGATGTCGGCGTCCTTGTTCTCGTTGGCGGCCTGCACGGCGGCGGTGTCGCCGGAGATGACGGAGTTGTCATCCAGCGCGATGGAGAAGCCGGCCTTCTGGGCGGCGTCGATCAGCCAGGTGACGCGCTCGGGGGAGTTGGAGTTGGAATAGATCTTGATGGTGTAGCCCAACATGGATACGATCTTTTTCATTTTAGTGATACCTCCTAATATACTTGGGCTTGACCAAACAGATTATAGCACAAAATGAATTGTGTGTAAAGGCCAGCGGGCGCTTTTTTTGTGCCCGTTTTGACGCGGCAGACGGAACAAAAAAAGCAGCCCGGGATCGCTTTTCCCGGACTGCCGGAGCAAAAACATTCAGCGGCGGCGGATCGCGGCGGCCAGCCGGCGGACCGACGCGCCGATCGCGTCCAGCAGCGCGTCCAATGCCATGCAGGCCGCTATCAGCGCCGGCACTACGACCGCCACGGCCAGCGGATAGCCGAAACCTTGTTTGGGGATGTGCGCGTTCACGAAGCCCCAGATCAGGCGGTAGAAAAAATTGTTGCTCTGGACCAGGTAGCAGGCCAGCACGTGCTTCGCGGCGCGGTTGATCCAAGGGGTTTCCGCCGGCTTCAGCGCGGCGGCGTACAGGAATATCGCCACGCTGCCCACGTACATAAAGGGGTTCTGCGGCCGCATGGCCAGGAAGTTGACATAGTCATCGGCCCAGGGATGCTTTTCGGCAACCAGGGATACGGCCACGGAGAACAGCCACATGAACGCGAAACAGCCGATGGCCGCCAGCAGCCGGCGCCGCTGGGTGGTCAGCCAGCGCGGTTTGTACAGCCGGAGGTAGGCCGCCGTAAAATACAGCGCGATGAACCAGACCAGGTGGCTGTTCCAGGGGGCGGATTTCAGCGGCACGCACAGCATCAGCACCAGCGCCAGCATCAGCTTCCGGAAATCGCTCTCGTCCATCGCGTGGACCAGCCGGTTCAGGAACGGCTCAAGGATCAGCAGCCCGATGTAGGCCGTCAGAAACCAATAATGGTTCGTTACCGTCGGGAGCAGGGATTCCAGCACGAACCGAAACGTGACGGCTTTATGATTGATCAGCAGCGCTGCGCCCAACAGCAGCACGCTGTACAGGATCACGCGCTTCCATGTTTTCAGCACGCGTCCGGCGGACCGGCGGTAGTCGATTGCAGGATTCCCCGCCAGGTAGTAGCCGGAAATCAGCACGAACAGGTTCACGCCGCTCTTCCCGAACAACAAAAAGAACTGGGCAAACAGCCGGCTGACGCCCAGCGGCTGGGACAGGATATCGCTGTGATAGACCATGTGATGCGCGGTGATGCCCATCATGCACAGGATTCTCAGCAGTTCGATTTTACTGTTTCGCTTCATTTATATCTCCACGGCCGCGATGCTGGCGTGCCCGGTTCATAATTCGGTCATTCCGATCCCCGGATCGTGCGCTTCAATCCCGGACATCGTTCGTTCGAACGCGCTGTTCGGCGTCATCCCGACCCTAATCTTAGCTTGACACCAGCTGCATCCTTGTATACAATAATACCACCATACAAAACGAGGTGAGACCATGCTCGAAATGTCCAACAAGACCAACCTGCTGGAGCAGAAAATCTATAAGTACTCGCTGCAGGACGTGGAACAGCCCAACCTGTATCGGGACATCTATCCCTATGACGAAGTGCCGCGCGTGGCCTTCAACCACCGGCGCGTGCCCATGGGCATGCCGGAGGACATCTGGATCACCGACACGTCGTTCCGCGACGGCCAGCAGTCGGTGGAGCCCTACAGCGTCCGGCAGATCGTCGATCTGTACAAGCTGATGGCGCGGCTGGGCGGGCCCTACGGCGTGATCCGCCAGACGGAGTTCTTCGTCTACAGCGAAAAGGACCGCGAGGCCATCCGCCAGTGCATGGACCTGGGCTACCGCTTCCCGGAGATTACCACCTGGATCCGCGCCACCCGCGAAGATTTTAAGCTGGTAAAGGACCTGGGCATTCGCGAAACGGGCATACTGGTCTCCTGCAGCGATTACCACATCTTCAAGAAGATGCAGATGAGCCGCAAGGCGTGCATGGAATATTATCTGAAAACCGTGGCCGACGCCTTCGAGGCGGGCGTGATGCCCCGCTGCCACCTGGAGGACATCACCCGCGCCGATTTCTACGGCTTCGTGGTGCCCTTCGTGAACGCGCTGATGGAGATGAGCCAGGACGCGGGCATCCCGGTGAAGATCCGCGCCTGCGACACCATGGGCTACGGCGTGCCCTATCCGGAGGTGGCGCTGCCCCGCAGCGTGCCGGGCATCATCTACGGCCTGCAGCATTATTCCGACGTGCCCAGCGAGATGCTGGAATGGCACGGCCACAACGATTTCTACAAGGCCGTGGCCAACGCCAGCACCGCCTGGCTGTACGGCGCGTCGGCGGTGAACTGTTCGCTGCTGGGCATCGGCGAGCGCACCGGCAACATCCCGTTGGAGGCCATGGTGATGGAATACGCCAGCCTGCGCGGCAGCCTGGACGGCATGGACACCACCGCCATCACCGACATCGCCCGCTATTTCCGGGACGAGATCGGCTATGACATTCCGGTGATGACGCCCTTCGTGGGCCGCCAGTTCAACACCACCCGCGCCGGCATCCACGCCGACGGCCTGCTGAAGGACGCCGAGGTGTACACCATCTTCAACACCCGCAAGCTGCTGGGCCGCAGCCCGTCGGTGATGATCGGCAAGGCCAGCGGCCTGGCGGGCATCGCCTACTGGATCAACGAAAATTACGGCCTGGAGGGCGAGGAGGCCGTGGACAAGCACACCCCGCTGGTGGAGGCATTGAAGCACTGGATCGACGCGGAATACGCCGACGGGCGGCAGACCGCGCTGTCCACCGCGGAGCTGGAGACGAGGATCGAGGCGCTGTCCAACGGCGTGCTCAAGCGCCTGTAAGGAGGGATAGGCATGGATTACAAGACCGTATCGCTGTCCGACCAGGTGTTCGAGCACCTGGAATCGGACATTCTCAGCGGCAGGTACGAGCGCGGCGAGGTCATCACCGAAATGCAGCTGTGCGCGGAGCTGGGCGTCAGCCGCACGCCGATCCGCGAGGCGCTGCGCCGCCTGTTCCAGGAGCACCTGATCGAGGACACGCCCAGGGGCACCGTGGTGCTGGGCATCACGCCCAGGGATTTCCAGGATATGTCGGAGATCCGGCTGCGGATCGAGGAGCTGGCCGTGCGCGGCTTCGTGGCCAACGCCGGCGATGACAGCCTGAAGGCGCTGAACGAGGCCGTGGATTTCCAGGAATTCTACCTGTCCCGGGGCGACATCGACCAATTGAAGGCGCTGGACGGCCGCTTCCACGAGATCATCTACGCCGGCTGCGGCAGCATGATCCTGAAGGACACGCTCTCGCCGCTGCACAAGAAGATCCAGCAGTACCGCCGCAACGCGCTGCGCACGCCGGACCGCGCCGCCCATTCCGTCAAGGAGCACCGGGAGATCCTGCAGGCCATCCAGGCGCGGGACGCCGACCTGGCCGCCGAACGCATGAACCAGCACATCCAAAACGCCCTCGCGCGGGGCCTGGGCAACGGGGAGGAAGCATAACATGGGCATGACCATCGCGCAAAAGATCATCGCGAAGCACCTGGTCTCCGGGGAGATGATCCCGGGCAGGGAGATCGCCCTGCGCATCGACCAGACGCTGACCCAGGATGCCACCGGCACCATGGCCTACCTGGAATTTGAAACCATGGGCATCGACCGCGTGCGCACCGAGCTGAGCGTGGCCTACATCGACCACAACACGCTGCAGTGCGGCTTCGAGAACGCCGACGACCACCGCTACATCCAGACGGTGGCGAAGAAGCACGGCATCCGCTTCTCCCGCCCCGGCAACGGCATCTGCCACCAGGTGCACCTGGAGCGCTTCGGCGTGCCGGGCAAGACGCTGATCGGCTCCGACAGCCACACGCCCACCGGCGGCGGCATCGGCATGCTGGCCTTCGGCGCCGGCGGCATGGACGTGGCCGTGGCCATGGGCGGCGGCGCTTACTACATCACCATGCCGAAGATGTTCAAGGTGAACCTGACCGGCCGGCTGCGCCCGTTCGTGACGGCCAAGGACGTGTCGCTGGAGATATTGCGCATACTGTCCGTCAAGGGCGGCGTGGGCGCGATCATCGAATGGGGCGGCGAGGGCATTCAGACGCTGTCCGTGCCCGAGCGCGCCACCATCACCAACATGGGCACCGAGCTGGGCGCCACCACGTCCATCTTCCCATCCGACGAAATCACCCGCGCGTTCCTGGAGGCCGAGGGCCGCGGCGACGCCTGGACGCCGCTGTGCAGCGACCCGGACGCCGAATACGACCGCGTGATCGACATCGACCTGTCCGCGCTGGAGCCGCTGATCGCCTGCCCGCACAGCCCCGACAACGTCAAGAAGGTCTCCGAATTGAAGGGCGTGAAGGTGGACCAGGTGTGCATCGGCTCCTGCACCAATTCCAGCCTCATGGACATGCTGAAGGTGGCGGCGCTGCTGAAGGGGAAGACCATCGATCCCTCCGTCAGCCTGTCCATCTCGCCCGGATCGAAGCAGGTGCTGTCGATGCTGGCGGAAACCGGCGCGCTGAACGACATCCTCGCCAGCGGCGCGCGGGTGCTGGAATGCGCCTGCGGGCCCTGCATCGGCATGGGCTTCAGCCCCAACAGCGCCGGCGTTTCGCTGCGCACGTTCAACCGCAACTTCCTGGGCCGCAGCGGCACCGCCGACGCCGGCGTGCACCTGGTCTCCCCGGAGACCGCCGTGGCCGCCGCGCTGACGGGCTTCATCACCGATCCGCGGCTGCTGGGCGAGATGCCCGAGATCCAAATGCCCCAGCGCTTCAGGATCGACGACAGCGCCGTGATCCCGCCCGCCGCGCCCGAGGAAGCCGCGGCGGTGGAGGTCGTGCGCGGGCCGAACATCAAGCCTTTCCCCCAGAGCCGGCCGGTGGGCGAGGAGATCGCCGCGCCGCTGACGCTGAAGGTGGGCGACAACATCACCACCGACCACATCATGCCCGCGGGCGCGAAGATCCTGCCGTACCGCAGCAACATCCCGCACCTGTCGCAGTACTGCTTCGGCGTGTGCGACGCCGCGTTCCCCGAGCGCGCGAAGGCGGCGGGCGAGAGCATCGTCGTGGGCGGCAGCAACTACGGCCAGGGCTCGTCCCGGGAGCACGCGGCGCTGGTGCCGATGTACCTGGGCGTGCGCGCGGTGATCGCCAAATCCTTCGCCCGCATCCACGTGGCGAACCTGATCAACGCCGGCATCCTGCCGCTGACGTTTAAAAACCCCGACGACTACGACGCGCTGAACCAGGGCGACCGGCTGGCGCTGCGGGATATCCACGCCGGCATGGACGCGGGCCGGGTGATGCTGGACGATTTGACCACCGGCCAAACCTTCGAGCTGGCCTGCGATTTCACCGGGCGGCAGAAGGCCATGCTGAAGGCCGGCGGGCTGCTGGCGTATACGGCTCTGAGCGAATAAACCTACAGGAGGCTATACCATGAACTACATCGACAACGCCGTCAACCATTACCGCGCGCTGCTGGAGGCACAGCTGGCCCGCGCCGAGCGCATGGAGCACGCCGCGCCGCCCAAGGATTTCACGACCCTGGAGAAGGTGACCATCGGCGTGATCGACGGCGACGGCATCGGCCCGATCATCTCCGAACAGAGCATGCGCGTGCTGGAGGCGCTTTTGAAGGACGAGATCGCCGCCGGGCGCGTGGAACTGAAGCGCATCGAAGGGCTGACCATCGAAAACCGGCAGGCGGTGGGCGAGGCCGTGCCGAAGGCCGTGCTGGAGGCGGTCAAGCGCTGCGACGTGCTGCTGAAGGGCCCCACCGAGACGCCCAAGGGCGGCACCCTGGAATCGGCCAATGTGGCGCTGCGCCGCGAGCTGGACCTGTACGCCAACGTGCGCCCGGTGTCGGTGCCGGCGGAGGGCGTGGACTGGACGTTCTTCCGCGAGAACACCGAGGGCGAATACGTGCTGGGCAGCCAGGGCATCGAGGTGCCGGGCAAGCTGTGGATGGATTTCAAGGTCACCACCCTGCCGGGCACGCGGCGCATCGCCCGCGCGGCCTTCGAGTTCGCGAAGAAGAACGGCAAGACCCGCGTCTCCATCATCACCAAGGCCAACATCATGAAGAAGACCGACGGCGCGTTCTCCGCCATCTGCCATGAAATCGCCGCCGAATACCCGGACATCGAGGTGGACGAGTGGTACATCGACATCGCCACCGCCAAGCTGATCGACCCCAAGACCCGCAGCCGCTTCCAGGTGTTCGTGCTGCCGAACCTGTACGGCGATATCATCACCGACGAGGCCGCCCAGATGCAGGGCGGCGTGGGCACCGCCGGCAGCGCCAACCTGGGCGACCAGTACGCGATGTTCGAGGCCATCCACGGCTCCGCGCCGCGGATGATCGAAACCGGCCGCGGCGCCTATGCCAACCCGGCCAGCCTGATGCGCGCCGCCGCGATGCTGCTCAGGCACATCGCCCGCCCGGAGGCCGCCGCCCGGCTGGAGGCCGCGCTGGACGCCACGCCCAACGACGGCATGACCGCGGCGGACTTCACCGACGCCGTGCTGAGGCACATCGGGGGCTGATCCCCGGGCAGAGGAAACGCCAGGGGCCGGTCTGAGGGGTTCCCCAAAACAAAACGCCGCCGTTCCGCGTTCTCCCGCAAGGGGGTTCCGTCGGAGCGGCGGCGTTCCTTCGTCCCGGTCAGCCTTTCAGCTTCAGCATGGACCGTGGGATGTGGCAGTATCCGCCGGGGTTCTTCTCCAGGTACTTCTGGTGGTATTCCTCGGCGGGGAAGAAATTGACGATCGGCCCCACCTCCACCACCGGCGTCGCGCCCAGCGCCTTTTCCACCTTTTTCCAGGCGGCCTCGATCTCGATCAGCTGGTCCATGTCGGTGTAGTAGATGCCGGTGCGGTACTGGATGCCGGCGTCGCCGCCCTGGCGGTTCACCGACAGCGGGTCGATGACGCTGAAATACTTCTCCAGCAGCGTTTTCAGCGGCATAATGTTTTCGTCGTAGCGCACGCGCACCGCCTCGGCGTGGCCGCTGGAGGCGCACACGTCCTGATAGCTGGGCGCGGCGTCGGGCCCGTTGGCATAGCCCACCTCGGTCTCCGCCACGCCGTCGAACTGGTCCAGGAACGCCTGCACGCCCCAGAAGCAACCGCCCGCCAGATAGATCTCCTTCATATCCTCGCTCCTTTTACGTCTCAAACGTGTTCAAAAAAATATTGGAACGGATTCAGATTCTTCGCTTCGCTCGGAATGACGACGGCCGGCGGTCATCCTGAACGAAGAGAAGGATCTTTTCCTTTGAAAACCGTTTCACACCGGCTCGCCGCCGATGAACGCCCGCCGCACGTCCAGCGCGTCGGAACACACCGCGAAATCGGCGCGCTTGCCCGGTTCGATGGTGCCGATCTCCCCGTCCGCGCCGATCGCCCGTGCGGGCAGCAGCGTGGCGGCGCGGACGGCCTCGTCCTCGGGGATGCCGAACCGCACGGCGTTGCGCAGGCAGTCGGCCAGCGTGGCCGCGGAGCCGGCGATGGTGCCGTCGGCCAGCCGCGCGACGCCGCCCTTCAGGAATACCCTCTGCCCGCCCAGCGCGTATTCCCCGTCCGGCATGCCGCAGCAGCGCAGCGCGTCGGAGATCAGGCAGATGCGCCCGGGGAACAGCCGGAAGGCCATGCGCACGGCGCTGGGATGCACGTGCAGGCCGTCGCAGATCAGTTCGGCGGCCACGTTTTCGCGCTCGCTGGCCGCGCCGATCACGCCGGGACTGCGGTGGTGGATGGGCGGCATGGCGTTGAACAGGTGCGTCAGGTGGGTCGCCCCGGCCTCGAAGGCCGCCCGGGCCTGGTCGTAGTCCGCGTCGGTGTGCGCCACGGACACCCGGCACAGCTTCGACGCGCGGCGGACGAAATCCTCCGCGCCGTCCAGCTCCGGGGCCACGTCCGCGATGCGCACCAGCCCGCCGCAGCCCTCGTACAGCTGCCGGAACGCCTCGAAATCCGGCTTTTTCAGGTAATCGGCGTTCTGGGCGCCCTTCTTCTTTTCGGAGAAGAACGGCCCCTCCATGTGGATGCCCGCGATCCGCGCGCAGCCCGCCGGGGCCCGCCGGCGCAGCTCCGCCGCCGCGGCGAAGGCCGCCGCCAGCGCGTCGTAGGGCAGCGTCATCGATGTGGGCGCGAAGGCCGTCACGCCCTGCCGGGCCAGGAACCGCGCCATGCGCGCCAGGCCGTCGATGTCGCCGTCGGAAAAATCGGCGCCGGAATTGCCGTGGGTGTGGATGTCCACCAGCCCGGGGATCACCTTCGCCCCGCCCAGGTCCACGGCGTCCGCGGCGCCGGGATCGCCCGCCGTTACCGCGGCGAAGCGGCCGTCCGCCACCTCAAACGCGCCGGAAACGTATCCCTCCGGCGTGAAGATCCGCCCGTTCACATACCACATAGCCATCCCTCATTTCGCCGGCTGCGCGGCCAGGCCGTCGCGGTATTCGCCGGGCGTGACGCCCGTGATCCGCTTGAAGCTCTTGGAAAAATGGGCCACGTCGCTGTAGCCCGACCGCTCGGCCACGTCGTGCACGCGCAGGCTGGAATCGGCCAGCAGCGCCTTCGCGCGGTCGATGCGCATGCGGCCCAGCAGGTCGAAGAAGCTCTGGTTCGCGTGCCGGTTGATCAGCTTGGACAGGTGCCACTGGCTGACGTACACGTGGGCCGCCACGTCCGCCAGGCTCAGGTGCTCGGCGCAGTGCTCGCGCATGTATTCCAGCGCGTGCCGCACGATGAAATTGCCCGCGTCGCTGCCCGCGGCGGCGGGGTCATCCTCCGGTTCCGCGCCCTCCGGCAGCGGCGGCAGCGCGTCCAGCCGGTCAGTCATCAGCCGGATCGCCTCATACAGCTCGTCCATTTTGCTGGGCTTCAAAAGATACCGGCACACGCCCAGGTTCAGCGCCGTCTGCGCGTATTCAAAATCCCGAAAAGCCGTCAGCACGGCGATCTGCAGCCGGGGGAACTCGCTGCGCAGCGCGGCGATCATCGTCAGCCCGTCCATGTTGGGCATGCGGATGTCCGTCATCAATATGTCCGGCTTCAATTCGCGCACCAGCCGCAGCCCCTCTTCGCCGTTGCCGGCGGTGCCCGCCACGGCGCAGCCCATGTCGGCCCAGCGCACGGCCCGGCTCAGGCCGTCCAGTATGATCTGCTCGTCGTCCACCAGCACCACGCGGTACATGGGCGCCCTCCTTCCGGGTCGGTCATTCCTCAAACGGAGCCAGGGCCATCACCCGCCGCCAGCATTCCTCCGGCGCCATGCGGCCCTCCGCCACGGCGGGCACGCATTCCAGCAGCCACATCTCGCGGGCGTCCTTGTTCATCGCGTCCTGCAGCGGACCCAGCATCTGATCGGCGCCGGTCACCAGCGCCTCCGCCGATGCCCGCAGCCGGCCCGAGGTCTGCTCGGCGCCCAGCCGCGCGGCGTTTTCCGGCGCGGCCAGCCAGGCCAGCAGCTGCACCGCCGCGTCCCGCCGGTCGGGATCGTCCCAGGCGCGCCGCGTCAGATAGAAGCCCATGGACACGCCGCCGATCACCGTGCCGCCCGCGCCGCAGCGGCTGGGCACCGGCATCACCACGGTGGTGTCCATGCCGGATTCGGGGATGGTGTTGGCGAACCAGCTGCCGTCGAACTGCATGGCGGCCTTCTTGTCCCGGAACAGCTGGCTGGTGACGGCTTCGGAGGTGTTCTGCGCGTCGGCGGGGAACGCGCCCATTTCATCCAGCCGGCGGATCAGCGCCATGCCCTCCAGCCAGCCGGCGGGCACGGAATCGAAGTCCGCGGGCCGGGCGGCGTACTCCTCCGGCGCGGCGCAGGCCAACACCGCGCATTCCGCCAGGTAGTGGGGGATGTCCGACAGCGACACCGCGATGGGCACGATCCCCGCCGCCGCGAAGCCCGCCACGGCCTGTTCCAGGTGCTCCCAGGTGTCCGGCAGCGGCAGGCCGTATCGCTCGAACAGGTCGGTGTTCACGAACAGCCCTTCGTAATAGGGCCGGGCGGGAATGGCGTACACCGCGCCGTCGGCCTCCCGCAGGATGTCGCTCTCGGGCAGGTGCAGGTCGGGATAGGCGGCGTTGATCTCGGCGATGGGCACCATCCGGCGCAGGATCGGCGCGGAATCGGCGCTGCAGGCGAAGAAGAACAGCACGTCGGGCTCGTTGCCCACGGCGAAGTCGTTCAGCACCTGCGCCTTCCAGTTTTCGTCGCTGGTGGCGGAATCATCCTCCACCACGTTGCCGGTCTGCTCCTCATAGGCGCGCAGCAGCTCGGCATAGGCGATCGCCGCGGCGTCCGCGCCGGCGAAGCAGCTGACGGTGCGCAGCGACACGCCCTCCGCCGCCGCGCCCGCGGCCAGCGATAGGAGCAGAAGGAAGATCAGGATGCGCTTCATGGGAACCTCCGATGACAGGGTGGAGTGTGCAGAGTTCAGAGTCGAGAGCGGATGGCCGGAGGTCAGTCCTGCGGGATCTCCAGCGTCATCCTGGTCCGGCCGGAATCGTCGATATCGCAGCGGATGGACGCCCGGCCGCCGTAGATCAGCTTCAGCCGCGTGCTGATGTTGGAAAGGCCCAGGTGCGCGCCGCCCTCGCTGTCGCCCTTAAGCGCGGCGTCGATGCGCCGCCGGTCCTCCGCGGAGGGCGCGCGCCCGGTGTTGGTCACCTCCAGCGCCAGCACTTCGCCCCGCAGCGCGCAGCGCAGGTCGATCCCGCCGCCGCCCGCCGGGGCCACGCCGTGCTCCACGGCGTTTTCGATCAGCGGCTGGATGGTCAGCGCCGGCAGCCGCGCCTCCATGGCCTCCGGCGCGGCATCGATGCGGGAAGCCAGCCGGTCGCCGAAGCGCAGCCCGACGAAGTAGAAATAGGCTTTCGCCGTCTCCAGCTCCTCCCGCAGGGTGATCACCTGCTTGTTGTTGCGGGACATGCCGGCGTTCAGCAGCACGCTCAGCGATTCCACCATGGCGGAGATCGCCTTCGAATCCTCCATGCGCGCCTGCCAGTTGATGGTCTCCAGCGCGTTGTTGATGAAATGGGGGTTGATGCGGCTCTGCATGGCCTGGATGCGGGCGTCGCGCAGGGCGATCTCTTCCTTGTAGGTCTTGTCGATCAGCTCCTGCAGCCGCAGGCTCATGTTGGAAAAGGCCTTGCCCAGGCGGCCCATCTCGTCGTCGCCGCGCATGGGCACCGTCACGCCCAGCTCGCCGGCCTCGATCCGCCGGGAGGCGTCCTCCAGGATGGCCATGGGCCGGGTGATGCGCCGGTAGACGTACCAGGCGATGACGGCCAGCACCGGCGCCAGCAGCGCCAGCAGCCCGCCCAGCAGCATCCGGAAGGCGTCCAGCTCGCCGTACAGCCGCGCCCGGCCGATCACCAGCGCGGCGCGCAGCGCGTAATCCCGGCTGGCGCCGGCCCGGGCGATGGCATACTGTCCCGCGCCGGCCGATACGATCTGCCCGTCGGGCAGGTCGTTCCAGGCGACGCTCTCGATGCCGCCGGAGCCGGTGCCGGTGGCGTCGTCGAGGGAAACGTCGTCCAGCCGGATATCCAGCCGCGCGTCCCATTCCCGGGCCAGCGCCGACAGCGGCGCGGTCAGCTGTGCCGGGTCGATGCCCAGCACCAGCATGCCGTAGGGCTTCATGCGCAGGTTCATCAGATTGCGCACCAGGTAGATCTGCCCGTCCAGCCGCACGAACCGGCACTGGGTGTCCAGCGAGCCACCCAGCGCCTTTACCCGCTCATGGGCCGTGCGCTGGTATTCCGCCGCGGCGTCCAGCCCGGCCCGGTTCACCAGCAGCAGGTCCGGGTTGTCCAGCGCAAAGCAGGCCGCGAAGGTCAAAAGCGATTCGCGGCTGTACTTGCGCTCGATATAGTTGCGCCCGCGGCGCAGAAATTCGCTGTCGGGGATCTCCCCGGCATCCCGCTGGGCTGCGGCGTCGGTCAATTCGCCGTCATAGGTGGCGTCCCGGGCCAGGCCCACCAGCTTCTGCAGGTTCTCCTCCGTCAGCATCATGGAATAATCCAGGCCCGCCGCCAGCGCGGCCTCGGTCTTGGACTGCAGATCGCCCAGCACCGCGCCGCCCATGTACAGCCCCAGCACCGCCGCGGGCACCAGGTAGCAGATCAGCACGATCGCCACCAGCTGGACGCGGATCTTTCCCAAAAGGCGCATGCGCAGGCCTCCCCCGGTCAGTTTTGTCCCTTCGGCTCAAAGGGCAGGCCCAGGAAAGCGGCCATCGTTTCCACCAGGGCGTTGGCCCCGGCGATGGTGGGCGCTTCGGCGAAGATGCGCAGCCGCGGCTCGGTGCCGCTGAAGCGCACGATCAGCCAGCCGTCGTGGAAATACACCTTGCAGCCGTCCTCCCAGCTGATGCGGTCCACGGACCGCGGGAAATCGGGCAGCCGGCGCTCGTCGAACACGACGCGGCGGATCCCGTCGCGGCCGGCCTCGGTCAGCGGCCAGTCGTGCTCGGCGACGTGGGCCTCGCCGAACTCATCGAAGATCTCCTGGATCATCGCGGACAGCGGCTTGCCGGTCACGCACAGCATCTCCACCAGCAGCGACGCCGCGTACAGGCCGTCCTTGCCGAAGATGTGGCCGCGCACCGTCAGTCCGCCGGAGGATTCGCCGCCGATCAGCGCGTCGTTTTCCTGCATGGCCTGGGAGACGTACTTGAAGCCCACGGGCACCTCGACGCACTTTTCGCCGAACTTCGCCGCCACGCGGTCCAGCAGGTGGGTGGTGGCCACGTTGCGCACCGCCGCGCCCTTCCAGCCCTTGTATTTCAGCAGGTAGTAGTACAGCAGCACCAGCACCTCGTTGGCGCTGACGTAGCGGCCCTTTTCGTCGATCACGCCCAGCCGGTCGGCGTCGCCGTCGGTGGCGATGCCCAGATCGGCGTTGTGGTCGATCACCTGGCGCTGCAGATCGGCCAGCGTGTCCAGCGTGGGCGCGGGCAGCCGGCGGCCGAAGAAGGCGTCGTGGGTGTCGTGGATCACGTCCACGTCGCAGCGGGCGCTGTACAGGATCGTCAACAGGCCCGTCAGGCTGACGCCGTACATCGGGTCCAGCACGATGCGCGGCCGGCGGCGCCGGATGGCCGCGGTGTCCACGCGCTCCAGGATCGAATCCAGATAGCTGTCCCGGGGATCGATGAACGCGATGCGCCCGTCCTTCAGCCCTTCTTCAAAGGCGATCGGGCGGATGTCCGAAGCCGCCATGGCGTTGGCCTCGGCTTCGATTTCATCGGTGATCTCCTTCACCGCGTCGCGCCCGCCGAGGGTGAACAGCTTGATGCCGTTGTACAGCGCGGGGTTGTGGCTGGCGGTGATGGCCGCGCCGTAGGGCAGGCCGCGGCTCTTTACGGTGAACATGATCTGCGGCGTGGGCGCGGACAGGTTGATGAAATCCACCTTCACGCCCTCGCCCGCGACGGCCTCGGAAAACCAGATCGCGGCCTCGCGGCTCAGAAAGCGCCGGTCGTAGCCGATGCACAGCTCCATCTGCGCGCCCTCCCGGGCCATGCGCCGCCCCAGCGCCGCAGCCACCCGCTGGATGTTTTCGCGCGTAAACCCGTCGCCGATGACGGCGCGCCAGCCGCCGGTACCGAATTGAATCATATGCTTACGCCTCCTCCCGGGGGTTTCCCATGACGACCCTGACTTCGTGCACTCCGCCCGCGAACACCGGTATGAACGCGGCGGGCGCGCCGTCCACCTCGATGGCCGCGACGCCCTTCTCCACGCGATCCGGGTTCTCCACGCGGATGCGGTATTCCGCGCCGCGCCAGCGCCGCACGGCCTCGAAGCCGTCCCAGTCCGCGGGCACGCAGGGATCCACCGTCAGCCGGTCGAACTCCGGCCGGATGCCCAGCATGTACCGCGTGGCGGCGAAATACGCCCAGCCGGACGAACCGGTCATGAACGGGTGCCGCGCGCGGCCGTGGGCGGCGTGGTCGCGACCCATGATGAACTGGCAGTAGGTGTAGGGCTCGGCCTGGCGGATCTCCATGAGGTCGTTCTGGTTCTCCGGCAGCAGCGCGTCGTAGAACTTCATCGCGCGCCCGCCGCGGCCCAGCATGCATTCCGCCATCCAGGCCCAGGGGTTGGGATGGCTGAACACCGCGCCGTTTTCCTTGATGCCGGGATACACGCGGGTGACGAAGCCGATGCCGTCGTCCCGGGTCGTGAAGGCCGGCGCGTTCAGCATCAGCCCGTAGGGCGTGTATAGCCATTCGTCCACGGCGTCCATGGCGGACAGCCCCTGTTCCCGCGTCGCCGCGCCGGAGGCCACCGCCCAGGCGTTGCTCTCCAGGTGCACCTTGCCTTCCTCGGCGGTATGGCTGCCGATGGCCCGGCCGTCGGCGGTAAAGCCCCGCAGGAACCATTTGCCGTCCCACAGGCAGCCCTGGCAGGCCTGGCGCATGGCGTCGATCTTCGGCGCGTACTCCGCCGCGTCCGCCGCGCGGCCCAGGTGCCGGGCCATGTCCAGGAAGTGCCCGCCGGCCCAGATCAGCAGGAAGGCCACCATGGCGCTCTCGCCGCCGCCCAGGTTCAGACAGTCGTTCCAGTCGGCCCGCAGCCCCTTGGTGATGCCGTGGCTGCCGGTCTGCGCGCAGGAGAAATCCAATATTCGCCGCAGGTGTTCCCACACGGTGCCCTCGCCGCCGTCGGCGTAGGGCACGACGGCGTCCAGGAACGCGGCGTCGCCGGTCTCGCGCACGTACTCCGCCACGGCGGGGATCAGCCACAGCGCGTCGTCGGCGCAGGCGTCCTCGATGCCGTGCACCCGCTTGCTGTCCGCGGCCTTGGGCACCACCGTGGGCGACCAGTCCGCTTCCTTTTCGTCGCCCTCGAACCAGGCCGGGTCGAACAGGTGCAGGCCGTAGCCCGCGCGCGTCAGCCCGTTCAGCAGCTGCATGATCCGCCGGCGGCAGCCCTCCGGCTCGGCGTGGGGGATGCACATGGCGTCCTGGGCCGTGTCGCGGAAGCCCAGGCCGGTGCGCCCGCCCACCTCGATGAACGACGAGAACCTCGAGAACAGCACGTTGATCTCGCTCTGGTACAGGTTCCAGATGTTCAGACTGCGGTCCATGTTCCCGTGGGGCGTGCGCACGGTCAGCGCGCCCAGCTTGCCGTCCCAGAACCGGCGCAGCCCGGCGAAGGCCCGGTCCGCGCCGTCAAAGTCGTAGCGCCGGCGGGCCCTCTCGGCGGCGTCGCCGCGGCCCGTGCCCAGGTAGAACAGCACCCGCGCCTCCTCGCCCGGAGCCAGCGTCAGCTTCTTCATCAGCGCGCCCACGGGGTTGCCGCCGTTCTCATGGCCGCCGGCCAGCGAGCCGCGCTCCACGGCGACGGGGTTGCGCTCGGTGCGGTAGGGCCCGATGAACCCGTCGCGGGTGCCCTCGTATCCGTCGGGATCGAAGGACGCCGCGAAGAACTGGAAGCTGTTTTCCTCGTAGTGCAGCTCGCAGACCGCCGCGCCGGATTCCATGAACGAGCCCGCGCAGTACAGGCTCATCTGGAAATTCTGGTTGTCGATGTCGATGCTGTGGAACGAGAATTCCACGTAGCCGGTCACGTCGATCTGCCGCGGGCGGCCGGAATCGTTGCGCACGCGCACGTCGAAGATCTCCACCGGGTCGTCGTCGCCCTCCTCCCGGGGGATGAACAGCGTCTGGCTGGCGGAGATGCCCTCGTATTCGCAGGTGTAGGTGGAATAGCTCAGCCCGTGGCGGCAGGCGTACTTCGCCGCGTCCAGCTTCAGGCCCGTAGGCTGCCACGAAACGGACCAGTACTTTCCGGTCTGCGCGTCCCGCAGGTACACGTAATGGCCGGGGAAATCCATGGGCACGCCGTTGGGGCGGAAGCGCGTGATGCGGTGGAACTGCGGCGAATCCAGCCAGCAGTAGCCGCCCGCGTTGTGGGAAACCACCGCGCCCATCCGCTGGGTGCCCAGGTAGTTGGTCATGGAAAAGGGCGCGTCCACCCGGTCGATCACGTATTCCCGGGCCGCGTCGTCAAAGGTGCCGTATCGCATGGCGTCAGCCTCCCAAACCCTATTTTACTCTACATTCATTCTATCCGCAAGGGTGAAAAAAGGAAATGGCTGCGGGTGTCTTTTGTTGTGCGGCGTTGGCGTGTGGGGTTTAGGGAGCAGGGAGTAGGGGGAACGATCTGATTCCTCGTAGGGGCGGCCATGGGCCGCCCGCCCGGGAACAAAGTTAGGAGTGAGGAGTAAAAGCTACTCCGGTTTGCATCCGTCTGAAATGGCAACGCCCCGGGCAAATGCCCGGGGCGTTCGCGTTTCCGTTCGCGTTTATTTCGCGGCCATGTAGGCGGCCAGCTGGGCGTTGGCGGCGTCCAGATAGGTCTGCATGCCGGCGTCATCCAGCGCGGCCAGGAACTCCGGCAGCGCGGTCTCGGGATCCAGCGCGCCGGCATCCAGCGCCAGGGCGTACTGGGCGGCGACGGTGCCCAGCGCGGCCATTTCGTTGGTGACCTCTTCGTTGTTGAACACGAAGCCCAGCGAGGGGATGGCCTTGGCTTCGGCGTAGTAGGCCTTGAAGGCCTCGCGGAAGCCGGCGCCCTCGGCGGCGGTGTCGGGCAGGATGGTCACGTTGCCCATGCCGTTGGTCCAGGGGCTGTAGTTGGCGCGCTCGTCGGTGAACTCCACCAGGCCGTCGGCGTTCAGGGTGTAGTGGATGCCCTCGACGCCGTAGTTCATCAGCGTCATCAGATACGGATCGCTGTTCAGCAGGGCCAGGAACTTGAAGCTCTCGACCGGATGCTCGCTGGCGGTGGAGATGGCCATCATGGCGCCCTGGGAAGCGGTGGTGTCGACATAGGGAGCGGTGCAGGGCACGAACTCCACGTGGATGCCGCGCTCCTCGGAGGCCTGGTGCTCATAGCCCAGGGCATAGCTCTGGGTGCCGATCAGGTATTCGCCGCTCTTCTGGGCGTTGGTGCGGGTGTCGTTGCTGGTCTCGGCCACGGCCAGGGAGGGATCGATGTAGCCGGCCTCGTAGTAGATGTGCATCTGCTCGACGAACTTCCTGTACTCCTCGGTGGCGAACTTGTTCAGCAGCACGTTGCCGTAAGGGCCCTCGGCGGAGACGTCCTCCTGGTTCAGGTACAGGCTCAGCAGGTTGGTGGCGCCGGAATCGCCGGCCACGATGATGGAACCGGTGACCATGCGCTCCAGGACCATCGGCTCGACCAGGAACGGATAGAAGCTGTCGCCCTTGACTTCCTTGGCCTTGGCGAACAGATCGCCGAAATCATAGAAGCTCATCGCCTTGAAGTCGTCCAGCGTGTAGCCCAGCTCCTCCAGCAGGGTCACGTTCACGTCCCAGGTGTTCTGGGTGGCGGTATCCTTGAAGCCGTTCACGGCGTAGATGCCCATGCCCTCGGCGCCCTCGATGGTGGCGGCCTGCATCAGGCTCTCGGGGATGGCGGCGACCAGGTCGGCGCCATATTCGGCGATCAGGTCGTCCAGCTTCACGAAGTAGCCCTTCTTGGCGTAGGTGTTGTATTCATCGCTGCTCCAGGAGCAGGTGAACACCATGTCGATGGAGCTGTCGCCGGACGTCAGGGCGTTGGTGGCTTTCTCATCGAAATCGCCCCAGGTGCCCCAGACCACTTCCAGCTTCGCGCCCACCTTGTCGGCGATGTACGCGTTCACGGCCTCCAGCACGGCGGTGTCGTCGGTCACGTTGCTGCCGTGGAACATGATGGTGATGACGGGCAGGTCCTCCGCCAGCGCGAAGTTGGCGACGGTCAGGATCATGGCGACGGCCAGGATCAGCGCAAACAGTTTCTTCATGGTTGTTTCCTCCTTATATTTGCAGATGGGCTTGCCATCCAGCGATTCACAGTGTCGGTGTTATCCCTTGACGGATCCGATCGTCAGTCCGGCGACCACGTAGCGCTGGAAGAACGGATAGGCGCAGGCGATGGGCACCACGATGAACACCACCAGGGCCATCTTCAGCGACTGGCTGGGCAGGTTGCGGGCGGCCTTGGCGGCGTCCGCGCCCAGCATGCCGGCGTTCTTGGCCAGGAAATCGGCGTTGCGCTGCATGCGCATCAGCAGGTACTGCAGGGGCATGACGTCCATGTTCTTGGTCAGGTACAGCAGCGACAGGAACCACTCGTTCCAGAAGGCCAGCGCGTTCAGCAGCGCGATGGTGGCGATGCCCGGCTTCACCACCGGCAGCACCACCTGGATCAGCGTGCGGTATTCGCCCGCGCCGTCGATGGTGGAGGCCTCGATCAATTCCCGCGGCACCGTGGTCTGGAAGAAGGTGCGCATCACGATCACGTTGAACGGGCTGAACAGCATCGGCACGATCAGCGCGGCGTAGTTGTCGCTCAGCCCCAGCAGCGTCTTGCACACCACGAACGTGGGCACCAGGCCGCCGCCGAAGATCATCGTGAAGAAGCTGAGGAAGTTGAAGAAGCCGCGGTATCTGAAATCCCGCCGGTACAGCGGGTAGCTGTACAGGATGCAGATGATCACGCTCAGCGACGTGCCCACGAAGGTGATCAGGAAGGAGTTGAAGTAGCTGCGCCACAGCGCGCCGCCCAGCTGGAACACGTAGGTATAGGCCTGGGTGGACCAACTCAGCGGGGTGAAGGAATAGCCGATCTGGCGGATGCTGTCCTCGGACGTGAAGGAGATGATGATGACGAACACGAACGGCACGATGCACAGCAGCGCGAACAGCCCCAGCACGGCGTGGAACGCGGCCTGCGCCCCCGGCCCGAAGGTGTTCAGCGTCGCGGATTGTCCCTTGGATTTACGCATTTCGGCACCTCCTCAGAACAGCGAGCTTTCCGCATCCAGCCTGCGCACGATGGCGTTGGTCATGATGATGCACAGGCAGCCCACCGCGCTCTGCAGCAATCCGGCCGCCGAGCTCATGCCCATGTTGTGGGTGTTGGCGTAGGTGTTGTAGACGTAGGTGTCGATGACCTGCGTGACCGGGTACAGCGGCCCGGAGTTCTGCGGCACGTTGTAGAACAGGCCGAAATCGGCGTTGAAGATCTTGCCCACCGACATGATCAGCAGTATGATGATCATCGGCCGGATGCCCGGCAGCGTCACGTGCCACACCTGCTGGGGCTTGGTGGCGCCGTCCACGGCGGCGGCCTCGTACAGCGTGGTATCGATGCCGGTGATGGCCGCCAGGTACAGCACGCTGGAATAGCCCACGTTCTTCCACAGGTTGGAGATCGTCAGTATGATCGGCCAGGGCTCCTTGGTCATGTAAAACTGGGTCGGCTTCAGCCCCAGGCTCTTCTGGATGGAGGGGATCATGCCGCTGGTGGGGTCCAGGAACGCCAGCACGAAGTAGCTGGCCACCACCCAGCTGAGGAAGTAGGGGAAGAACATCATCGTCTGGTAGGCCTTGGCCATGAACCGGTTCTTCAGCTCGCTCATCATCACGGCGAACAGCACCGCGATCACCAGCACCAGCACGATCCACACCGCATTGTACAGCAGAGTGTTGCGGATCATCGTGGCCGTGGAAGGGCTTTTCAGAAATTCGAAGTTCTTCAGCCCCACCCATTCCGATTTGATCAGGTTGTTCCAAAAGGTGTTGGGCTTCTGGGCCCGATAATCCTTGAAGGAGATGACGACGCCCAGCATGGGCAGATAGCGGATCAACAGCAGCCAGATCGCCCCCGGGGCGGCCATCGTCAGCAGCCAGAAATTCTTTTTGTTCCACCGGCGCCGCGACGGAGCCTTTGCCGGATACATCACGCCACACTTCCCCCTTTCCCGTGCCTTTGTTAATATCAGTATAACAGTCGGTGTCCAAAAATGCATCGTCCGGGTTTGTCTTTTGTTGTACAGGATTGTCATCTTGCATTTTCGCGGCCTTTGCGGCGTGGACAGCGCCGGCGCGGCGTGCTATAATCGGAACAGGAAAAACCAACGAAAGGGCGGAGATCACCGATGCTGGATACCATCGCGCTGTTCAATGAAATGCACCCGGGCTTTTTTGAAAAAGAGCACATCCGGAACATCCCGGGGGACAGGGTCTACGAGGAAATGGTGCTGGACCTGCGCGCGGCGCGGCCGGCGCTGGTGGAGCGGGTCGGGGACATCCGCTTCGGCACCTGGTCGGGGGATATCGACGCCCTGCGGGCGATCGTGCGCCGGGTGGAAGACGGCTGGCCGCCGATCTTCAAGCCCGGCGACGAGGTCTACTGCGGCTTCGACGGCGACCGGATCGCCAGCTTCTGCCTGGTCGAGGACATGGGCGCGCACCAGGGCGCGAAGTTCGGCGGCCCGGGCTGCGTGGGCACGCTGCCCGAATACCGCCGGCGCGGCATCGGCCTGCGAATGGTGGAAAACGTCACCCGCATCCTGCAGGACCGGGGATACGATTACAGCTACATCCACTACACCGGCGTCGCGCCGTGGTACGCGAAGCTGGGCTACCGGACGATCCTGCGGTGGAACGCGAAGGGACTGTTGGGAGAGTGAGGAATGAGGAGTGAGGAGTACAGTTGCCCGGGAAATGGCACTTCCAGTTCCTGATTCCACAAAACAGCGCCCGGAGCGTTTCGCTCCGGGCGCTGTTGTTGTCCGGGTTGTCAGAACAGCAGGCTCTCCTCGGTCTTGGGGTCGAACAGCTGCACGACCTTCTCCGGGAAGGTGAACCGCAGCTTGCTGCCGTAGACCAGGTTGGCGCGCTGCTGCTCGGTCAGTTCCAGCGTGGGGATGCGCAGGATGACGGTGGAGCCGTCGTCCAGGTCCACGTGCAGGTGCAGCTCGCTGCCCATCATCTCGTTGACGCGCAGCGTGCCCTCGATGCTCTCCTCGCCGCCGAAGCACAGCATGGTGTGCTCCGGGCGCACGCCCAGGATCACGTCCATGTCCTTCACGCCCTTGTCCGCCAGCTTCGCGCTCTTCTCTTCGCCCAGCGGCACGCGGATGCCGTGCACCTGCGCGGTGTAGCCTTTGCCCTCGCGCACCAGCTTCGCCTTCATGAAGTTCATCTGCGGCGATCCGATGAAGCCCGCCACGAACAGGTTCTTCGGGGTTTCGAACACCTGCTGGGGCGTGCCCACCTGCTGGATGTAGCCGTCCTTCATGATGACGATGCGGTCGCCCAGCGTCATGGCCTCGGTCTGGTCGTGGGTGACGTAGATGAACGTGGTGTCGATGCGCTTGCGCAGCAGGATGATCTCCGCGCGCATCTGGTTTCTGAGCTTCGCGTCCAGGTTGGACAGCGGCTCGTCCATCAGGAACACCTGCGGTTCGCGCACGATGGCGCGGCCGATGGCCACGCGCTGGCGCTGGCCGCCGGACAGGTTCTTCGGCTTGCGGGCCAGGTATTCGGTGATGCCCAGGATCTCCGCCGCCTGGCACACCCGGCGGTGCACCTCTTCGTTGTTCATCTTCCTCAGCCGCAGGCTGAAGGCCATGTTTTCGTACACAGTGATGTGCGGGTACAGCGCGTAGTTCGTCCTTGGGCTCCACGTCGTTCACCACGCGGTCGCCGATGGTCAGCGTGCCGTCGGAGATGTCCTCCAGGCCGGCGATCATCCGCAGCGTGGTGGACTTACCGCAGCCGGACGGCCCGACGAACACGATGAATTCCTTGTCCTGGATCTCCAGGTTGAAATCGTGCACGGCCACGACGTTCTTGTCGTAGACCTTCTTTACATGCTCAAGTTTCAGGCTTGCCATATCATCCAATCCTCCAATTCTCGGGTGGATAAACCTTTTTTGTCGGGGACGGCAGTGGCGGGGGAGCTTGCGCCCCCGCCCACAAGGCGTTATCCCTTGACGGCGCCGCCGGTGACGCCTTCCACGTAGTACTTCTGCAGCGCCAGGAACAGCGCCGTGATCGGCACCGCCACCAGCACGCCGCCCGCGCAGAAGCGGGTGAAG
>CACWVN010000029.1 GCA_902764285.1 uncultured Eubacteriales bacterium | reverse complement strand
GCAAATGTGCGGTTATTGTGCCCGTATCTTGAACATCGCCGCTGAAATGTCGGCTTTTTTCCCGGTTTTGTTACAACAGCGTCGTTGCAACGCGGTGTTTCTTTTATTATAATAGAAAAAAGTATGGCATACAAGGGATAGTAGCCGCCAAATCGCTGCTGTGCCGCGTTTGCCATAGGTCGTTCGATTGTCGGCGTGCTGCGCAACTCGCTTCGCTCGCTTGCCCGCCGACGCGAAAAAGTCAAAAAACAGGTTCATCACGGATGCTTGAGGGATTCAATACACCTCATCCGCCCCTGGCGGGGCACCTTCCCCTCAAGGGGAAGGCTTCTTCCAGGGGGAATCGGCCACAGCTTTCCGTGAAGAGCCAAATATAGGAGGATTCCATGGAAAGGGATCGCACCAGACGCCTTCCATGGGCAATTGCTCTGCTGATCGTCACGTTCGCCATCGTGGTGGCGCTGGTCATGGGAAGGATCATCAGCAACGCCAACCGCCGCACGGCCTATGCCTACCAGGCGGTGCAGCTGTCTTCGAACAACGGCCTGCAGGTGGTGGACGACGGCTTCGTGTATTATGACGGCGGCTCCATCGGCGCCGTCACCGCTGACGGTCACGTGAAATGGACCCATCTGCTGGGCCGCAACGGCGCGTTTGAAGCGTCGAACAGCGGCATCGCGGCGTGGTCCGGCGAATCGCTGACGCTGATCGACAGCAAGACCGGCACCACCAGCTTCAGCGGCGTCATGGAAACGGAAGTGCTTTCCGCGCGCATCGGCGAACGGTATACCGCCGTGCTGATCGGGCCGGAGCACAACAGCACGATTGTCTTGATGGAAGAGGGCGGCCGCAGGGTGAGCAGCATCACGCTCACCAACCAGACCGTCATCGATTTCGGTTTTTTCTCGAAGGGTTCGCTGCTGTGGGTGATGAGCCTGGATTCCAGCGGCACGGTGCCCAGCTGCACGGTGAACACCTATCGCCCCGGCAAGGAGATCGTGGGTTCCATCCACGATAACGAACAGCTGATGTACGGCGTGGTGTTCCAATCCTCGTATTTCTGCTGCGCGGGCGAGACCTATCTGAAGGTCTACGATTACACCGGCAGCGAGGATAAATCCCGGCGCAGGCTGGTGTACGGCTGGTATATGGCGGCGCTGGACGAAAACCGGCTGGACGACCCGATGATGGCTTTCGTGCCCAACAACCAATACGATTCGGAGAGCGGCATGCGGGATGTGCGCATGATCCGCGCCGACCTGGACCAGCAGGTGCGCATGCCCTACGGCTGCCAATCGCTGATCGCGCGCAACGACAGGGTCTACGGCTTTTCCACCGGCGGCTATGTGTGCATCGCCACGCAGGGCCAGCGCGAAGTGAAGGCCTACAGCCTGCCGATGGGCTTTGACAAGGTCTACGGCGTCACCGCCGACAACATCGCCGTGCTGGGGAACGGCAGCGTCATCTATCTGCTGAACCTGTCCTGACGGCGGGCATAAGACGGCAATAACTGGGAACACTGGGACTGTTACGGCAACAACACTTTCCGCATGGAGGGGGACGACACATGAATCTCAATCTGTTGGATATCACCATCATCGTGATACTCGCCTTCTATTTGATATCGGGCATGTATCGCGGCTTTATCACATCCCTGCTGGGCACGCTGGGGTTTGTGGGCGCCTGGTTCGGCGCGCAGCAGCTGTACCCGCAGGTGGCCAATCTGGCGCTCTCCAACCAGACGCTGATGGCCGTGCTGAACCAGTATCTGGAGCCGGAAAGCTTCTTCGCTTCCCACGCCCAGGCCATCACGTCGGTCTCCGAAGTGATCGCCGGCGGCGAGACGGCCATACAGAACGCCGTCTCCTCCGTCAGCCAGAAGCTGCCGGTGGTCGCCCGGGCCTTTGAGGCCAACGTGCGGGCCCAGATGTTCCAGAACCTGAACATCAACACCCTGTCCGATTATCTGGATCAGACGATCTGGCAGGCCGTGTTCAACGTGGGCGCGTTCATACTGTGCTTCATCGCGCTGTACGTGCTCTCCGGGCTGGTGGTGAACCTGCTGGACCACGTGATCTCCTTCCCGCTGGTGCGCGGCTTCGACTGGCTGCTGGGCGGCCTGTTCGGCCTGGCCCGCGGCCTGGTGATCGTGGTGCTGGTGATCTGCCTGCTGCCCGCGCTGGTGGAGATCGTCTCCCCGGATTTCGCGGCCAGCCTGCGCACGGGGTCCGTGCTGTACAGCTATATCACCCAGCTGGATTTCCTGAACGTGAGCACGCTGGTCACCGGATTGATCGGCGGCTGACCGGCCCGACTGCGTTATTACAAAAGTGTTGAGGGATTGGGGTTCCGGGGGCCGGGATTTGCTGCGCATGTCCCGCTCCCTGTTCCCCGGTCCCTGTTGCCTATTTGGCCCCGCGCCGGGCGCTGATTCCTGTATAGGAGGCTTCAATGGCTGCAAGGAAGAAACCGACAAGACGTGAATTTGAAGACCGCGACCGCGGCTCCAACGCGCCAGTGCTTATTATTATCGCGGTGGCGCTGTTCGGGCTGGCGGTGCTTTTGCTGTATCTGTGCTTCGCCGCGCCCCAGGAGGGCACCGCCATGGGCGCCATCCGCGACGCGCTGCGCGGCCTGGGCGGCAGCCTCTGTTTTGCGCTGCCGCTGATCCTGGTCTGGGCGGGCGCGCTGTGCGTGGCCGCGGCCCGCGGGCGCCGGCCGTCGGCGTTCAGGATCGTCTGCGACGCACTGCTGATATTCCTGCTGTTCGCGGCGGTGCAGATCTTCTTCGCCGAGCGGATCGTCCGCGAGCGGATGACCCTGTCCGGCTTTTCCAACTTCGTGGATAAATCCTACGGCTACGGCAGCGGCGGCGGCGCCATCGGCGCGCTGCTGGCCTGGCCGCTGTACCGCTACCTGGGCGTGGCGGGCGGCTTTATCGCCGCGCTGCTGGTCATGGCCGTGCTGCTGACGATGACCGGCCGCGTGCGCCGGCTGATCCGCTGGATCAACGGCTACGCCGAATCCCGGGACGGCTACGACGACTGGAACGAACCCCGCCGCGGCAGGGAACGCCGGCCCGACGACAGGCCGAACGCGAACGCGCAGAAGGCGGCGCGGCGCACGCCCAGCCGCGATCCCTACAGCGAGGCCATCATGGGCAGCGACACCATGCCCGCCGAGGACAAGCTGCGCCGCAGCGCCCGGCGCCGGACGGCGCCGCGGCCGGTGCACAAGTCCACGGATCCGCTGGACCAGCCCTTTGACGTGCCCAGCTCCGCCCGCGCTGCGCGCGCGGCCCGCACCGCCGGGGCGAAATCCTCCGCGGCCGCGAAAACCGGCAGGGCCGCCGCGGCCGTGAAGCACGACAAGCCCTTCGAGGGCAAGGGCGCGGTGAAGCCGCCGTCGAACGAGGAGCTGTTCGACAAGTTCGGCGATTTCGATGATTTCGACCGCCTGGAGGCCGAGAGCGCGGCGATGGACGCCGCCGAGCAGGCCGAGAAGGACGAGAAGGCCGAACAGGCCAGGAAGGTGGAGCAGTCCGCCCGCAAGCCCTTCCAGCCGGACCGGCCCTCTGTTTCGACGCGGGAAGCGCCCGTGGAGGACGTGATCGAGGACGCGCCCGAACCGACGGCGCCGGTGAAGGCCACCAAGGACAACAACGTCACCATCGACGATCTGAAGATCGAGCCGGAGGCCTACGAGCTGCCGGACGAGGACGAGGCCGACGCGCCCGCGCCGAAGAAGCCGGCGTCCGCGAAGCCGGGCATCGCCGAGGCGTCGCTGCCGAAGCTGAAGCGGAGCCTGCCCGAGATCGAAGAGGCGCCGCCGTACAACTATCCGCCCATCGACATGCTGGAGGCGGGCAAGGCGGAGGACACCTCCAACCACGCCAAGCGGGACATGGCCAAGGCCAAGCTGCTGGAGGACACGCTGCAGTCGTTCGGCATCTCCGCGAAGCTGACGGGCATCGCCCACGGGCCGGCGGTCACGCGGTTTGAGCTGCAGCCCGCGCCGGGCGTGAAGGTCAGCCGCATCACGTCGCTGGCCGACGACATCGCGCTGAACCTGGCGGCGATGTCGGTGCGCATCGAGGCGCCCATCCCCGGCAAGGCCGCCGTGGGTGTGGAGATCCCCAACGACAAGGTGGAGATGGTGCGCCTGCGCGACGTGCTGGAATCCCCGGACGCCCGCAAGCATCCCAGCCGCATCGCCGTGGGTCTGGGCAAGGACAATTCGGGCCGCTACATCGTGGCGGACATCGCCAAGATGCCCCACGTGCTGATCGCCGGACAGACGGGCTCCGGTAAATCGGTGTGCATCAACGCCATCATCACGTCGATCCTGTTCCGCGCCTCGCCCGAGGAAGTGAAGCTGATCCTGATCGACCCGAAGGTGGTGGAGCTGTCCATCTACAACGACATCCCGCACCTGGTGTGCCCGGTGGTTACCGACCCGAAGAAGGCCGCCAGCGCGCTGGACTGGGCCGTGGCCGAGATGACGAAGCGCTACAAACTGTTCGCCGAGCGCGGCGTGCGCGATATCAAGGGCTACAACAAGTCGCTGAAGAAGGGCGAGCCGATGATGCCGCAGATGGTCATCATCATCGACGAGCTGGCCGACCTGATGATGGTCGCCCCGGGCGAGGTGGAGGACAGCATCTGCCGCCTGGCCCAGCTGGCCCGCGCCTGCGGCATGCACCTGGTCATCGCCACCCAGCGCCCGTCCGTCAACGTCATCACCGGCATTATCAAGGCCAATATCCCCACGCGCATCGCGTTCTCCGTGGCGTCCCAGGTGGACAGCCGCACGATGATCGACCACGGCGGCGCGGAGAAGCTGCTGGGCAACGGCGATATGCTGTTCGTGCCCAACGGCATGAAATCCATGCGCGTGCAGGGCGCGTGGGTCTCCGACGAGGAGGTGCATAAGATCGTCGATTACATCAAGCAGTCCGGCGGCGACCAGTACGACCAGGATATGATCGAGCACATGGACAACGCCACCCGCACCGACGCCGAAAAGGAGGAGGTCGCGGCCGAGTACGACCCGCGGCTGCCCGAGGCCATCGATATCGTCATCGATATGGGCCAGGCGTCCATCTCCATGCTGCAAAGGCGCATGCGCATCGGCTACGCCAAGGCCGGCCGGTTGATCGACGAAATGGCCCAGCGCGGCATCGTCTCCGAGGCCGACGGCGCCAAGCCCCGCCAGGTGCTGGTCTCCCGCGAACAGGCGCAGGCGATGTTTGAAGAATAGGCGGGCGGTGCCCGCGCCCGATTGCTGCCGCGACATAGAACACGATTTCCCGCGCCATTGATTCCAGCGCGGGAAATCTTCATACTGTCGGACTATGGGCGGGCGGCCCATGGCCGCCCCTACGGGAAGACGGTAACTCCTCCGTAGGGGCGCCGATGCGGCGCCTGCCCCGGCCCGTAGATTGGTTATGAATCCCTGTTTTCGCAGCTTTTTAGCCACATTGGCGGAATCGAACGGCTCAGAAACAATTCATATCTGCTGAAAGAGAACCCACAGCGGGGGCAATCCCAATATCCATCCCCGATGTGGTTGTTCATGGCTGCATTGCAGAAAGGACAGGACGGGTGGTTCGGATCGGGGACGCGAGCGTTGGAATGGCCGTCCTTCAATGCGTCTGCCACGGCGGCAAGAAAGATATCAATATCGTTGCTCAACAGCTTTCGCCTCTGACTAAATTTTGTGTTGCCAAATTTATTATATTTGGTATTACCAAATATTGCAATACCATCTCCCCATATAATTTGTTTGTGGGGGAGATGGTATTCTGAAGATCAGGAAACTTCCGCTGGGCGAAAAGAACATCATCGGCGCGCGCGTGACCGAAGCGCGCGTCCGCCGTGGCATGAAGCAGGTGGAACTGCTGGCGCGGCTTCAATTGGCCGGCGTGGATATGAGTATACCGGCGCTGTCCCTGCTGGAAGGGCAAAAACGTCCGGCCACGGACATCGAACTGAACGCTCTCGCCGATATACTGGAAGTATCTGCAGATTGGCTGTTGGGACGCGAGGAATAGCGGGTTCTCACGCTCAGACATGAGACGACCCGAAAAAAACAATGCCAAGGCCAAATCCAACACTGTGGAGCCGCATCGGCGCCACGGTGTTGGATTATTATAACTTGAAACCTGGCTTAGATACAGTGCATCCGCGTTATTCAACAATTATCTCACAGTCATCAAAATAGATAATACCCCAGGAAGGATCGCCTTGGCAAACACCCCGAATGATGGCTTTCCTTCCTTTTTGCAATTCAGCAATCCCTGCGATTTGATCTTCCTTCATGTGGCAGATCACAGAACTTGAAAACAATCCGCCGTCACCCATTCCAATTTCGTATTTTCCGTTGCCGGTTTTTTCTATCTTGTATACATTATCGTAGATTTCTACCAGTTGATCAGTGTATTTCAAGTCGGCGGCGGCTTCGTTCTGATCGTAAGCGGAAAACAAATCCTCAACGGCAATTCTCGGATATTCCGAAGAGGGCTTTTTCTCATCAAGGGCGGCAGACGCACCGTCGATTAACTGCTGCAATTCTTCAGGAGAAAGAGCGCTATAGTCAATTCCTTCAGCAAAAACGGGAGAAAACAACAGAGAACAAAGTAACAAGACAGAAATCAGTTTCTTCATGTAGATCCACCTTCCGTTCCGATGATTGTGTAATGGCTTATCTTTATTTTAGATAAATATTATCTAAAAGTCAATAGATAATATTTATCTATGCTATCTTTTGGGCAAGCTATTGCCCGGTGGTGAAGGATCGTTGGACAACAGGATCAGGGATTTGCGGGAGGACGCCGATCTGACTCAGCAGCAGATTGCCGACGCCATCGGCATCACGCAGCGCAAGTACAGCTACATCGAAACGGGAACCCAGCCGTTGACGGACGAATTGCTGGTGAAGCTGGCGAATTATTACCGGGTCAGCATCGACTATCTGCTCAGGCAGACGAACAATCCCAACCGAAATAAATGAGCGGCATGCGCGATTCGCGCATGCCGCCCGTGTTTCAGGGGGAACCTCTCAGTCTTGTCGCCTTGCTCCCAGTGGCTCCCTCAGTCGCGCTTTGCGCGCCAGCTCCCTCGGAAAGGGAGCCGGGAATCTCTTTCGAGCCGCCCTTCGCCTTTCGCGCGGCAGCCGGCTTTTCACTCCAAACTCTGAACTCTAAACTCTCAACTCTATTCTCAGTCCATCCTCAAAATCAGCCCCAGCACGTTTCTCGCGGCCTTTTCCAGGTCCGCGCGGGTCAGCGCGCCCTTTTCCATCGCGGCCAGCAGCCGGTCGGGATAGCCGCAGCCCATCTTCATGTCGTTGCCGGCGGCGCACTCCTTGTAATGCTCGCCCATGGTCCACCAGTCGGTGGTGACCATGCCGTCGAAGCCCCATTCCTCGCGCAGGATGCCGGTCAGCATGTCGCGGTTTTCGCTGGCGCGGCAGCCGTTGATGACGTTGTAGCTGGTCATGATGCTCCACACGCCGTATTCCTTCACGATGATCTCGAAGGCCTTCAGGTAGATTTCGCGGATGGCGCGCTCGGAGGCGCGGGAATCGGCGTTCTTGCGGTTGGTCTCCTTGTTGTTCAGCGCGAAGTGCTTGGCGGTGGCGGCCACGCCGTTGCTCTGCACGCCGCGCACCAGCGCCCCGGCCAGGTGCCCGGTCAGCAGCGGGTCCTCGGAGTAATATTCAAAATTGCGGCCGCATAATGGATTCCGGTGGATGTTCACGCCCGGGGCCAGCCACGCGCCGATGTTGTTCTCCTTCACTTCCTCGCCGGCGGCGCGGCCCACGGCCTCGGTGGTCTCCGGGTTCCAGGTGCAGGCCAGCAGCGTGGCGCAGGGGAACGCCGTGGTCTTCACGCCCACCTGCGGCTGGATGCGCAGCCCGGCGGGGCCGTCGGCGGTCATGGCGTTGGGCACGCCGTACTCCGGCAGGTTGCCGTAGCCGAAGGTGTTCGCTACGCCCGCGTTGGGCTGGCCGCCCAGCAGCCAGGCCAGGTCCTCGTCGGTCAGCTGGGCGATGAATTCGTCCAGGGTAACCCGGCCCTCGGCCACGTCGATCAGCATCTTCGGGCCCTCCGCGCCGCCGCCCCAGCGGAAATGGAAACCGGGGCGATACCGGACGGCCGGGTGCAGGGCCTCGTAATCGTCGTCGCCGGGACGCTCCAGCACCGTGGCGTTGGGGTCGCGGGGCTCGCCCAGGGGCAGCGGCTCATAGCTGCCGTCGGCCAGCATGCGCCTTTCCAGCTGCACGGGCGCCATCCGGTGGGACAGCTGCTCGGTCACGGTATCCTTCGCGACGGTGTAATCGAAGCCGCAGGGCGCGGCGTCGCGCACGTTCTTGCCGGCGAAGAACCGGTATTCGCCCGCCTCCAGCACCCACGCGGCGTCGGCCACCTTGCCCAGGTCGTCGTAGGCGGCCATGCGGCTGACGGGGAAGCGGATCTCCACGCGCTGGGTCTCGCCGGGCTGCAAGACCCGCGTCTTCCGCCATCCGGCCAGCTGCCGCGCGGGCCGGCCCAGTTTGCCCTGGGGCGCGGAGAAATAGACCTGCACGACCTCGCGGCCCGCCATGCCGCCGGCGTTGGTCACGCTGGCGCGCACGACGATCTCGCCGCCCTCCGCCGCCGCGGAGATGCCCGTGATTTCAAACGCCGTGTAGGACAGGCCGTAGCCGAAGGGATAGTTCACCTTCGCCGCCGCGCCGGGGACGGTCTCGAAGTAGCGGTAGCCCACGTAGACGTCTTCCTCGTAGTTCACGTAGTCGTCGGATTCGTAGAAGGTGGGCGAGGAGGGATAGTCCTCCAGCGTGGCGGCGAAGGTGTCCGCCAGCCGGCCCGAGGGATTGTCCAGACCCAGCAGCAG
The DNA here is from genome assembly GCA_902764285.1 of uncultured Eubacteriales bacterium. Classification (GTDB taxonomy): domain Bacteria; phylum Bacillota; class Clostridia; order Christensenellales; family Aristaeellaceae; genus UBA2862. The sequence goes on along the minus strand of CACWVN010000029.1, from coordinate 36,702 downwards.
CTCGGCCTCCGCCGCGCCGCCCTCCAGGCCCGCCTGCCAGCCCAGCAGCGCCGCGGCGATGCCCGGGTCGTCCTTGAACCAGCTGGTATCGAACACGCCGCCCACGTTCAGCACCACGATCACGGTCTTGAACGCGGCCTTCACCTTCGCCACCATGGCCGCTTCCGCGTCGGTCAGCACGAAATCGCCTTTGGGGAACAGCGGCGCGGCCTCGTCGAGCTGCTGCTGCCAAACGCCCTTGTGCTTTTCGATTTTGTCGAAGGCCGATTTGCGGTCCCAAGCCTCGCCGGAGAAGCGGCTGACGGAGACGACCGCCGCGTCGGCGAAAGCCGCCGCCCGCCGGACCAGCTCGTCCGGCAGCTCGGGCTCCGCGATCATTCCGGGCGCGCGCCCGGCGGCGTACTGCGCCGAGACGTATTCCCGGTAGAAATCGTCGGTGCCCCCGAACGCCGTCACGCGCTCGGGATACAGCTTCATGCCCTCCGCCAGGCAGCGGGTGTAGGGCACGGTCACGTCGCCGCTGCCGCCGCCGCCCTTCACGTAATCGTAGCTGCCCTTGCCGAACAGCGCCACCTTCGCGCCGCGCCGCAGCGGCAGCGCGCCGTTTTCGTTTTTCAGCAGCACCATGCCCTCCCGGGCCGCGGCCTTGCTGAGGGCGATGTGCTCCGGGCTGGCGGTGACCCGTCGGCCGTCCGCGCCCAGGGGCAGGTTCGGGTGGTATTGGATGCGCGTCCATTTGTTCATGCTTGGATTCCGCCTTTCCTGGTCGATGGGTGTTATTCCTCGAAATTCTCCAAAAACGAATGTTCCTCGCCGCGGTATTTCCAGCCCGCCAGCGTGTCCAGCTGCACCCGGTGGATGCTGTTGAACACGTTCTGCCGGACCTTCGGGTCGTCCTTTTCCAGCTCCGCCAGCAGCTTTTTCACCGCCAGCCGCTTCGAAGCGCCCTCGTCCGCCCGCTCGGTGAACCGGCAGGCGCAGCGGATGAAATCCAGCCCGAAGGCGTCGCGCCAGGCGATGACGGCGTCCTCGTGCACGCGGTACATCGGCCGGATCAGCCGCATGCCGGGGAAGTTCTGCGCCGCCAGCATCGGCGGCATGCCCTGGATCTGCCCGCCGTGCAGCATGGCCATCACGGTGGTCTCCACCACGTCGTCGAAGTGGTGGCCCAGCGCGATCTTGTTGCAGCCCAGGTCCCGCGCCTTTTTGTACAGGCACCCGCGGCGCATTCGCGCGCACATGAAGCAGGGCCGCCTGTCCGCGCCGCCCATGGCCGATTCCGCGGCCTCGAACACGTCGCTGTCGAAGATCTCCGCCGGGATCTCCAGCCGCGCGACGGTCTGTTCCATCTGGCGTCGGATCTCGGGCCGGTAGCCCGGGTCCATCACCAGGTAAACCGCCTGGAACGGCGCCTCGGAATGCCGCTGCAGCAGCCGCATCAGCACCGCCAGCAGCATCGAATCCTTGCCGCCGGACACGCACACGGCGATCCGGTCGCCCGGCGCGATCAGCCGGTAATCCCGCACGGCGCGCATGAACGGCCGCCAGATCGGCTCGCGGAAATCCGTCAGCAGCGCCTGTTCCGCGCGCTGCGCGAAGGTGAGCGCCCGGGCCATTATTTGCCGTACAGCTGGAACAGCAGCCAGCGCACCGGCCGGCAGGGCAGCAGGCTGTCCAGCATCACCAGGAATTTGTAGGAGAGCCCGATGGCGTAATAGGGCTTGGGGCGCCGCTTCTGCAGCGCCACGCGCACGATGGTCTTTGCGGCCCGGTCGGGGCTCATGCCGTTGGTCTCGTCCTTTTCCATCCGGGCCACGCTGCGGCTGATGCGCCCGCCGTACACGTCGTCGCCGGCGTCGCTCTTCTTGCGGGCGGCGGTGAACCCGGTGTGGATGTCGCCGGGCATCACGCTGGTTACCTGGATGCCGAAGGGATCGACCTCGTTGGCCAGCGCCAGCGTCAGCGACCGCACCGCGGCCTTCGAAATGGAATACCACGCCTGGAAGGGGATGGCGAACACGCCGGCCACGCTGCTGATGTTCACGATGCGGCCGGCCTTCGCCGCGCGCATGTGGGGCAGCACGGCGCGGATCATGTTGTCCATGCCGAACAGGTTCACGTCCATCAGCCGGCGCGCGTCGGCGGGATCGGTGAATTCCATCGCGCCGGAGATGCCCATGCCGGCGTTGTTGATCAGGATGTCGATGCGGCCCTCCGCGGCCATCACCGTGTCCACCGCGGCCTTCACGGCGGCCTCGCTGGTCACGTCCACGCTGAAATGCATGGCGTCGGAGGCGGAGGCGCGGCGGCTGAATTCATAGACGCGGCAGCCCTTCGCCCGCAGCTGGCGCACGACGGCCTGGCCGATGCCGCTGGTGCCGCCGGTGAGTATGACGACCTTGCTCATGATCCCATTCCCCCCGAAAAGATGTGTTGACATCATTATACACGATGCGCGCGGTTTTCGCCATCCCCGGGAAGGAAAAACCCGGCCGGGGAGCGAATATTTCCAACCGGGACGGTGATACGGATGAAAAACGACAGCCGGCGCGTCGCGCTGAGCGGCATGATGACGGCGCTGGGCGCGATGTTCATGCTGCTGGGCGGCGTCATTCCCGCGGCCACGTTCTGCGCGCCGGCGCTGGCGGGGCTGACGCTGGTGCCGGTATTCGTCGAGGGCGGCACAAAGCTGGCGCTGGGCGCGTACGCCGCCGTCGCGGCGCTGGCGCTGATCCTGTGCCCCGACAAGGAGGCCGCGCTGCTGTTCGCGTTCCTGGGCTGGTACCCGGCGGTGAAATGGAAGATGGACGCGGCGCTGAAGCCCTGGCCGCGGCGGATCGTCAAGTTCATATTGTGGAACGGCGCGGCGCTGGCCATGGCCGCGCTGATCTTCTTCGTGCTGCGCATGGACGAGGTCATCGCCGAGTACCGCGAGATGGGCCGGGCGATGGCGGCCGCGTTCGCGCTGCTGGCCAACGTCACCATGGCGCTGTACGACCGGCTGCTGGCGATCTGGCGGACACTGTACGTACGGAGAGTGAAAAAGAGAGCGAGGAGTGAGGCGTGAGGCGCACAGTTACCCGGGGAAAAGCCAACCAGTATTCCTCGCGCCCCACGGGATTTGTCATTTTATTATCATGTTTCCTCCGCAATTTATCTCCATTGTAATGTTATACTGTTAGATGAATAATTATATAAGGGGCGGATCGGGCCCGTTTGCGCCGGGCCGGACCGGAACGTTTTTCCTGCCCCGCGCGTCTGAAAGATACGTCAACCCGGAGAGAAACCATCGAAGGAGATACTTATGGATTTCTTCAAAACCTTCTTTTCCAATGCGCTCAGCGGCGTTTCCAACCTGCTGGTCTATGCCGGCATCGTGGCGCTGTTCGTGGCGGGCATGGTTCGCTGCATCGCGCCGGTGATGCACACGCGGGGCACGCTGCGGCGCGCCATCCGCAGCATCCGGTCGGCGGGCGACACCAAGTACGCCTGGCAGAAGGATGATTTCCTGGGCAAGGGCACGCTGTTTTCCCATTGGAGCGAATATCTGAACAACCTGTTCTTCGCCGACGGCGTCTATCACAACGCCAGCAACGTGGAGGATTACATCAACGAGGAAACCGTGATCTACGGCCCGGGCCGCTCGTCCTTCGCCGACGCGCTGCCGGGGCTGATGACGTCGCTGGGCTTCCTGGGCACGCTGATCGGCCTGGCCCGCGGCCTTTCCGGCTTCAGCATGGGCGATTCCGCCGCCGTGCAGCAGTCCATCGTCACGCTGATCCCCGGCATGCGCTTCGCGTTCACCACGTCCATCTTCGGCGTGGTGGGCAGCGTGCTGTTCACGCTGATCACCCGCGCGGTGTACGGCAGCACCGAACACACGCTGAAATCGCCGGCGTGCTGAGCGTGGACCCGATGACCCAGATCGCCATCTACCAGCAGGAGCAGACCGCCCTGATCCAGACCATGGCCAAGGACCTGAACGGCGCGTTCACCGAAAACATGGCCGACGCCGTGCACAAGGCCATCGAGCCGCTGAACCAGTCGTTCAAGAACTTCGTGAGCGTCTCCACCAAGGAGCAGATGCGCTTTATGGACGCGGTGATGCAGCGCTTCGCCGACCGGCTGGATGAATCGATGAAATCCAAGCTGCAGCACTTCGGCGACGTGCTGGACGAGACGTCGCGCCTGCAGCAGGAAAACTGCGTGGTGGTGCGCGCCAGCCTGGCCGGAACCAAGGAGGCGCTGGCCGATCTGAAACAGCTGCAGGCCCTGTCCCGGGATTCGATGGAGGGCCTGGCCGATTATGTGCAGCAGCTGAACGATTCCCGCGCCCAGGCCGACGACGCCTATCTGCGCGTGGCGTCCACCGTGGAACAGATGGAGATCGTGGCGCGCCAGCAGAACAATTATCTGAAATCCGTCAGCACCGCCCAGGCCGAAATGGCCCGCGCCGTGGAGGCCATGTCCAAGGCCTCGACCGATCTGCGCGCCGCCGCCGCCGATGTGGAAAAGACCTATCGGCAGGCCGGAGACGCCCTGAAGCAGGATTTCTCCAGCACCATGGACGGCTATCGCGATTACGTGAACCAGTTCACCCAGCGGGTGGATTACCTTTCCAGCAAAATCTCCGAATCGCTGCAGCAGATGCCCGACGCCGTGGCCGAAACCAACGGCCGGCTGCTGGACCAGGTGGACCGCCTGACCGGCGCCATGGTCCAGGCCCAGCGCGCGCTGGAGGACACCGCGGACCGGATCTATCGGGGATGAGCCGGACCGGTCGGGCTGATCCGACGGTCCCGGCTTCAAGCGGTCCCGGCATAAGGCTGAAGGGGGTGGATGCATGCGCGCAGGCCGCACGCTTACGAAGCGCCGCAACGGCAACAACGGCGGCGTTCAGTGGCTGAGCTTTTCAGACCTGATGAGCTCGCTTTTGCTGATCTTCATACTGATCATGTTCTACATCATGTATCAGTATTTCGATATGTATGAAATCAACATGGCGGAGATCGCCCGCCAGCAGTTCGACCTGGACGCGGCCAACGCCAGCCTGGACGAGCAGAAGGCCAAGCTGTCCGAAACCGAGGCCCAGATGCTGGTCCAGCAGATCCGGCTGACCGCCGCGGAAAAGGATCTGACCGACGCGCAGAGCATCCTCGCCGCCCAGCAGGAGGAATTGAGCAAGGCGCAGTCGCTGGTGGAGGATAAAGAGAAGGAGATCGCCGCCCAGAAGGAGCAGCTGGACGCGCTGAGCATCCAGCTGGGCAACCAGCAGATCCGCATCGATGAACAGCAGCAGGTGCTGGACGACCAGCAGCGGCAGATCGAGCAGCTGGTGGGCATGCGCCCGCGCATCATCACTTCGCTGCGCGACGCGCTGCGCGCCGCCGGCATCTCCGCCCAGGTGGATCCCACCAACGGCTCCATCGCGCTGGAATCGGACGTGCTGTTTGAATTGGGCAAGTACGACCTGTCCGACCGCGGCAAGGCGTTCATCGACCGGTTCCTGCCGGTGTACCTGGACGTGCTGTTCTCCGAGGAATACCGGCCCTACGTGGCCGAGATCATCATCGAGGGCCACACCGATTCCCTCGGCGGTTACATCGACAACCTGGAGCTTTCCCAGCAGCGCGCGCTGGCGGTGGCCAGCTATGTGCTGGAGGACGGCTATACCGGCATTTCCGCCGCCCAGAAGAGCCAGCTGCGCACCGTCGCCACGGCCAACGGGCGCTCGTTCAGCGACCCGGTGCTGGATGAATACGGCAACGAGAACATGGACGCCTCGCGCCGCGTGGTGTTCAAGTTCCGCCTGACCGACGAACAGATGATCCAGCAGCTGAAATCCATACTGGAAGCCAACGACGCCGACGGCGCCGAATAAACGATACGGGAGATTGTCACCGTGCTGTACTTTCGCAGATTTGTGTGGTTTATCGCCAAATATATGGTTTTGATCTGCATACTGGCGGGCATGCTGGTGTGCGCCTTCTTCATGGCCATGAACGTTTCCAACATCTACGTGGTGCTGAACGACGGCATGGAAAAGCGCGTGGACGTGATCCTGACGCGCCAGCAGGCGGAGGAGCTGAACAAGTATTTCCACGCCGATTTCCTGATCCAGGACGCCGCGCTGGAGGGCGCCATCAACGGCGAAAGCGTGTATTCCAACTACAACATCACCGGCTTTGATTACAGCCTGACCATCGAAAAGCTGTGGGCCTGGCCGTGGGATACCTACGCCAACTGCACCGTTGTGGAGCGCGTGCCCTCCATCAGCGGCAGCGTCATCTCCAGCCGCCGCACCGATTCCAACCAGAAGATCCCCAAATGGCAGGGCGGCCGGTACGATATCACGCTGGTGAAGACCGGCGGCCAGTGGAAGATCATCGGCATGCGCCAGAAGACCATACTGGTAGAGGCCGACGAGGAAGAGGACCAGCTGGAAACCGAGATCCTGCTGCCGTAAAGGAAAAAACGGGAGTGAGGAATGAGGAGTGAGGAGTGAGGCAAGCCGCCGCCCGGCGGTTCATACTCCTCACCTTGACTTTGGAGGCAATTATGCGCGTAGTCGTGGGCATGTCGGGCGGCGTGGACAGTTCCGTCGCCGCGCTGATGATGAAAAGGGCCGGTCACGAGGTGATCGGCGTTTTCATGAACAATTGGGAAGAGAAGGACGAAAACGGCGTCTGCACCAGCGAGCGCGACTGGGCCGACGTCCGCGCCGTGTGCGAAAAGCTGGATATTCCCTATTATTCGGTGAACTTCGCCCGCCAGTACCGCGAGCGCGTGTTCGAACACTTCCTGTCCGAATACCGAAAGGGCCGCACGCCCAACCCCGACGTGCTGTGCAACCGGGAGATCAAATTCAACGTGTTCCTGGATTTCGCCGAGCAGCTGGGCGCGGAGAAGCTGGTCACGGGCCACTTCGCCAATATCGACCGGTCGGACGACGGCGAATACAGGCTGCTGCGCGCCGCCGACGAAAACAAGGACCAGACCTACTTCCTGTACATGCTGGGCCAGCGCGCGCTGTCAAAGGCGCTGTTCCCGGTGGGCGGGCTCATGAAGGGCCAGGTGCGCGAAATCGCCCGCGAGGCCGGGCTGCCCACCAGCGAAAAAAAGGATTCCACCGGCGTCTGCTTCATCGGCGAGCGCAACTTCAAGCGCTTCCTCTCCGGCTACCTGCCCGCGCAGCCCGGCGACATGGTCACGCCCGACGGGAAGGTCGTGGGCCGGCACGACGGGCTGATGTACTACACCCTGGGCCAGCGCCGCGGGCTGGGCATCGGCGGCGGCGGGAACGGCCAGCGCTGGTTTGTGCTGAAAAAGGATCTGGAAAACAACCGGCTGATCGTCAGCCAGGGGGAGGACGACGCGCTGTTTACCCGCGAGGCCGAAGGCTCGGAGCTGACCTGGCTGGCCGGGCACCCGCCGGTGCCGGACGGGCAGCCGCTGTCGTGCCAGGCGCGGCTGCGCCACCGCCAGCCGCTGCAGGACTGCGTGCTGACGCTGGAGGGCGGCCGCGCGCACATGCGCTTCCCCAGGGCCCAGCGCGCCGTCACGCCGGGGCAGTCGGCGGTGTTCTACGACGGGCAGGTGTGCCTGGGCGGCGCGATCATCGAATGACGCGGCGCGGGCGTGCGGGAGTGATCCCGCGCGCCCGTGTTTTGCCCCTTTTTTCCCTTCGCGCGGCAAAAACTTGTCAAATGGGTCTGTTCATCGGGGCAAAATCATGTTATAATAAGAACAACTATAGCCATATGTCCGTTTTTATACATCATCGAGGAGGCCGTACCATGAACAAGAGCAAAATCTGGCAGATCGTGCTGCTGGTGCTGTTGGTTCTCGCCATCGCCGCCATACTGCTGTTCAACAACAAGCTGAACGCCAGCAAGGAGACGCTTTCCAGCACCCTCGCCCAGCTGACCCAGGAGCAGGAAAACACCGCCGCCCTGCAGGGAGACCTGGCTCAGGCCAGGGAGGATTACGACGCCGTCAGCGCCGAGCTGACCGACGCCAGGGCCGAGGCGGAAAAGCTGAGCGGCGAGGTGGAATCCACCAAGGCGGCCTCTGAAAAGCTGCAGAGCGAGCTGGATGCCGCCAACGACAAGGTCTCCGAACTGGAGACCGCCGCCGCCGAGAAGGACGAGGCGATCAAGGAAAAGGACGCGACCATCGAGGGCCTGGAGAGCGCCGCCGCCGAAAAGGACGAGGCGATCAAGAAGAAGGACGCGACCATCGAGGGTCTGGAGACCGCCGCCGCTGAGAAGGACGAGGCGATCAAGAAGAAGGACGAGACCATCGAGGGCCTGAACGCCACCATCGAAGGCCTGAACGCCACCATCGAGGAGATGAACGCCGGAGCGGCCAAGCCCGGCGACACCACCGAAGCCAAGCCCGGCGACACCACCGAGACCAAGCCCGGCGACACCACCGAAGCCAAGCCCGGTGATACGACTGAGGCCAAGCCCGGTGATACGACTGAGGCCAAGCCCGGCGATACCACCGAGACCAAGCCCGGCGACACCACCGGGACCGTATCCGAAAACCCGCAGATCGCCGCCGCGCAGGCGGAGATCGACGTGCTGGTGGCCCAGGTGGCCGAGCAGCAGGCCGGCGCCGAGGGCGAGCCCGCCGTGGATCTCGAAGCCGTGAAGGCCGACGTGGCCGCCGTGGTGCAGGCTGCGCCGGAGGACAAGAGCGACGAGGAAAAGCTGGCCGAGCTGCAGGCCATCCAGCAGCGGCTGATGGATCAGGTGCCCCAGGAAGCCATGACCGACGTGGTGGAGGATATGCAGCAGAAGCTGGAAGCCGCGCAGGCGGACATCGCCCAGCTGACCGCCGACCTGCAGGAAAAGCAGGCGGCCATCGACGAGCTGAACGGTCAGATCGAAGCGCTGAACGGCCAGGCCGAAGCCGACGCCGCCCAGGTGGAGACGCTACAGGCGCAGCTGGGCGCGGCCCAGGCCGAAGCCGAGGCCCAGAGCGCGGAGCTGGCCGAGAAGACCGAGGAATATGAGCGGCAGGTCGCCGCGCTGGAGGCCTACAAGGTCACGCGCGAGCCCGCCGCCGGCGAAGCGCATACCGCTACCGCCGTGGGCAGCGTCGTCGAAATCGAAGCCGACGGCGTGACCGGCACCTGGGAATATTCCAACAGCGATATCAGCGGCAATCCCATCGCGCTCAGCCTGGTGCTGGACGGCGCGGAGATCTATTCCGCCAAGCTGCAGCCCGGCGAGAGCCTGGACGGCATCACGCTGAACGCGCCCGTGGCCGCCGGCACCTACCAGGCCATGGCCGTCACCACCGTGGCGGACGCCGACGGCGAGGACCAGCTGACCACCCGCGTGCCCGTGACGCTGCACGTGGCGGGCTGACGCCGAACGCAATTGGTTTCCCCGTTCCGGAGCTTTCCGGGGCGGGGAATCTTTTCGGGCGAAAGGCGCCGGGCGGTTGCGTTTGGACCCCGGATATGGTATGATGAAACCAACTGATTCGATATGCATTGAGGGCAAAACGATGACCGAACTGAACGGCGCGGCGGTGCCGGAACCGCTGCGGAAATTCTTCGCGGCGCATCCGCGGCCGGCGCTGGCGTTCTCCGGCGGCGCGGACAGCGCGTACCTGCTGTACGCGGCGCGATCCTGCGGCTGCGACGTCCGGCCCTATATCGTCCGCTCCGCGTTCCAGCCGGAATTCGAGCTCGCCGACGCCCGGCGCCTGGCCGAGCAGCTGGGCGCGGCGCTGACGGAGCTGCCGGTGGACGTGCTGGCCGACGAAACCGTCGCCGCGAACCCGGCGGACCGCTGCTATCACTGCAAGCGGGCGCTGTTCACGGCGTTGATCGCAGCGGCGGCCGCGGACGGCCGCGAAACCGTCATCGACGGCACCAACGCCTCCGACGACGCCGGCGACCGGCCCGGCATGCGCGCGCTGGCGGAGCTGGGCGTGCTGTCGCCGCTGCGGCTGTGCGGCATCACCAAGGCCGACGTGCGGGAATATTCCCGGGCGGCGGGGCTGTTCACCTGGGACAAGCCCGCCTACGCCTGCCTGGCCACGCGCTTTCCCGCGGGCACGCCGCTGACGGCGGAAAACCTGAAACGCGTCGAGGGCGCGGAGGCCGCGCTGTTCGCGCTGGGGTTTACCGATTTCCGGGCGCGCTGGTTCTGCGGCGCGGCGCGGCTGCAGTTCCCCGCCGGTCAGCTGGCCGAAGCCGCGGCGCGGCGCGGGGAGATCCGCGCGGCGCTGGCGCCCTGTTTCGATATCGTGCTGCTGGACCTGAAGGACAGGTGAGATCATGGACAGAAACGACATGCAGGCCGCGCTGAACCGGGTGCGCGCCGGCGAATTGACGCCCGAGGCGGCGCTGGCGATGTTCGCCCGGGCGCCCTACGAGGACATCGGCTACGCGAAGATCGACCACCACCGGGCGCTGCGCGGCGGCAGCCAGGAGGTGATCTACGGCGCGGGCAAGACGGCGGAGCAGATCGCGGGCATCGCCCGGCGGCTGATCGACGCCGGCGGCACGAACATCCTCGTCACCCGCATCGACGCGGAAAAGGCCGCCGCCGTGGCGAAGGCCGTGCCGCTGTTCTACGACCCGGTCTCGCGCATCGGCATCGCCAACCGCGTCCGGCGCGAGCTGGTCGGCCTGGTGACGGTGGCCTCCGGCGGCACCAGCGACCTGCCCGTGTGCGAGGAGGCCGCGCTGACCGCCGAGGCGCTGGGCAGCCGCGTGGTGCGCCTGTACGATGTGGGCGTGGCCGGGCTGCACCGGCTGCTGTCCCACATGGACGACCTGCAGGCCGCCCGGTGCGTGATCGCCGTGGCGGGCATGGAGGGTGCGCTGGCCAGCGTGGTGGGCGGGCTGGTGGACTGCCCGGTTATCGCCGTGCCCACGTCCGTGGGCTACGGCGCCAGCTTCGGCGGCTTGTCCGCGCTGCTGTCGATGCTGAATTCCTGCGCCAGCGGCGTGTCGGTGGTGAACATCGACAACGGCTTCGGCGCGGGCTTCCTGGCGAACCGGATCAACCAAATGAAAGGCTTGAACCTATGAAGACGCTGTATCTGGAATGCAACATGGGCGCGGCGGGCGATATGCTGATGGCCGCGCTGTCGGAATTGGTGCCCGACCCGGACGCCTTCGTGGCGAAGATGAACGCGCTGGGCCTGCCCGGCGTGCGCGTGGAGCGCCAGAAATCGGAAAAATGCGGCATCGTGGGCACCCACATGGCCGTGACCGTGGACGGCGCCGAAGAGCACGACCACCACGATCATAACCACCACGACCATGACCACCACGATCATGACCACGATCACCACGACCATGACCATCATCACGCGCACGGGCATCATCACGCGTCCGTGTCCGACATCGAATCGATCATCGACGGCCTGGACGTTCCCGCGGCGGTGAAGGCGGACGCGAAGGCGGTGTACGGGCGGATCGCGGAAGCGGAATCGGCGGTCCACGGGCGGCCGGTGGCGCTGGTCCACTTCCACGAGGTGGGCGCGCTGGACGCCGTGGCCGACGTGGTGGGCGCGTGCCTGCTGATGCGCGAGATCGCGCCGGAGCAGGTGATCGTATCGCCGGTGCACGTGGGCAGCGGCGAGGTGCGCTGCGCCCACGGCGTGCTGCCGGTGCCCGCGCCGGCCACGGCCCGCATCCTGGAGGGCGCGCCGATCTATGGCGGCGGCGTGCGCGGCGAGCTGTGCACGCCAACCGGCGCGGCGCTGCTCCGGCACTTCGCGACCCGCTTCGGCGATATGCCCGCCATGGCGCTGGAAAAGACCGGCTACGGCATGGGCGCGAAGGACTTCGAGCGCGCCAACTGCCTGCGGGCGATGCTGGGCGAGACGGCGGAGGGCGGCGAGACCGCCTGCGAGCTGCGCTGCAACCTGGACGACATGACCGGCGAGGAGATCGCCTTCGCCGCCGAAGCGCTGCGCTCCGCCGGGGCGCTGGACGTGTGGACCGAGGCCGTGGGCATGAAGAAGGGCCGTCCGGGCGTGCTGCTGACCTGCCTGTGCGCGCCGGAGCGCGAGGCGGAGTTCGCCGCGCTGATGCTGAAGCACACCGCCACCATCGGCGTGCGCGGCCAGACGGTGCGGCGCTATACGCTGGCGCGGGAGGAGATCCGGCTGGACACGCCCCGCGGGCCGGTGCGCGCCAAGCGCAGCCGCGGGTACGGCGTGGACCGGGTGAAGCCGGAATACGACGACCTGGCCGAAATCGCGCGGCGGGAAGATCTGCCCCTGCGCGACGTATTGAAATAACGAAAGGAAGCGAACTGCCTTGGAACCGAAGCGGAAATTCCCCGTATCGATCAATTCCCCGGCGGTGCTGGGCTTCTGCGGGATCTGCCTGCTGGCGATGATCCTGAACCTGCTCACCGGCGGGGCCAGCAACCGTACGCTGTTCAGCGTCTACCGCAGCAGCCTGGCCAGCCCGCTGACCTGGCTGAGGATGGTGTGCCACGTGTTCGGCCACGCCGACTGGGGCCACCTGCTGGGCAACCTGATGTACATACTGATCCTCGGGCCGATGCTGGAGGAGAAGTACGGTTCGCTGGATCTGATCCTGGTGATGCTGGCGGCGGCGCTGCTGACGGGGCTGATCAACTTCATCTTCTTCCCGCGCGTCATGCTGCTGGGCGCCAGCGGCGTCGTGTTCGCGATGATCCTGCTGTCGTCCATCACCCGCACCCGGGACGGCGCCGTCCCGCTGACGTTCGTGCTGGTGGCGCTCTTGTACATCGGCCAGCAGGTGTGGCAGGCCGTGTCCGTGCGCGACAGCATTTCCCAGATGTCCCACATCGCCGGCGGCGCGGTGGGCGCGGCGCTGGGCTTCGCGCTGAATAAAATATCGCTGAAAAAAGGCTAAGGGGAGGGCGTAAACCATGTCCGATATCGGCAATTCCAACCGCATCAGCCGGGAATACATCGATTCCCTGCGCATCGAGACCCGCTACATGGACGCCGTGCACCCGGACACGTCCTTCCAGCTGTACGGCGCGAAGTTCGCCTCGCCGATCATGACGGCGGCGCTGTCCCACCTGGACCACTTCATGTTCCCCGGCGCGGCGAACGCGCTGGCCCGGGGCGCGGCCATGGCCGACGCCGCGCTGTGGTACGGCATGGCCGGCGAGGACGAGATCGACCGGCTGGCTGCCGTGGGCGCGAAGATGATCGAGATCATCAAGCCCTACGCCGACCGCGACCTGATTTATAAAAAGATCGCCCACGCGGAAAAGGCGGGGCTGCTGGCCGTGGGCGTGGATATCGACCATCCCTTCTCCGCCGACGGCGGCGCGGACGTGGTGGACGGCCAGGAGATGGCGCCGCTGCGCACCTGCGAGCTGGAGCAGATCGTCGCGGCCACGCCGCTGCCGGTGATCGTCAAGGGCGTGCTCAGCCGCCGCGACGCCGAGCGCAGCCTGGGCGCGGGCGCGCGGGGACTGGTGCTGTCCCACCACAACAACCGCATCGAATACGCGGTGCCGCCGCTGGCGGTGCTGCCGGAGATCGCCGCGATCGCCGGGGACGTGCCGCTGTTCGTGGACTGCGAGATCCGCACCGGCATGGACGCCTTCAAGGCGCTGGCGCTGGGCGCGACGGGCGTGTGCATCGGCCGCGCGCTGATGACCGCCATCAAGGAAAACGGCGCCTGCGGCGCGCGGGATTATCTGGCGAAGGCCCGGAACGAGCTGGCCCAGGCCATGGCCTGCACCGGCTGCCCGGACCTGAAGCACATCGACCCGGCGATCGTCCGCAGGATATAGCCCGCCCGGCAGGGCCGGGAGCCGGCTGCTGCCGCCCCGGCGGTGCCGGGAGCCTTCTGCTGCCGCCCCGGCGGTGCCGGGAGCCTTCTGCTGCCGCGCGTTCTGTCCATCCGCCCCGGCCCATAGATTCAAGGCCGGGGCGGATGTGTTCCGGTGGGCAGTGCCGGGAACCGACTGCTGCCACCCCGGCGGTGCCGGGTGCCTTCTGCTGCCGCGACATAAAACACGATTTCCCGCGCCACTGATTCCAGCGCGGGAAATCTTCGTTTTGTCATGGTCCGGGCGGGCGGCCATTGGCCGCCCCTACGATTTCCGCGAACCTCTATCGCTCATCCCATCAAAACGCGTCAAAACCCTGTTGAATCTCCCTTTTTCCGCTACGCCTCCGCCGGCTTCATCTTCCGGTAGCACCGGAAATAGTAAAGGCAGCACTCCACGACACAGCAGCTGATCCAGCCCACGGGATAACCCAGCCCCACCAGCAGCGGCGTGTTGGCCACGAACCGCGTGACGATGAACAGATACGTCTGCCGCAGCGCCACGAAGCAGCCCAGCATGGCGATCATCGGCCCGCGGGAATCGCCCATGCCGCGCATCGCGCCGGCCAGCACGTGGTTGATGCAGTTGGCCAGCAGGAAGAAGGTGTTGGCCCGCAGGAACAGCACGCCGTATTTTATCACTTCGGCATCGCGGTTGAACAGCCCCACGGCCGGCGCGGCGAACACCACCAGCGCCACGGCGATGGCCAGCGTCACGCCCAGCGTCATCGCGATGGTCACGCGCGTGCCGCGATGGGCCCGGGCGCGCTGGTTTGCGCCGATGTTCTGGCTGACGAACGTGGTGGCCGCCTGGGCCATGCTGGACATCGGCAGCATGATGAACTGGTCCAGCTTGTTGTAGCAGCTCCAGCCCGCCATGCAGCCGGAGCCGAAGGCGTTGACATAGGACTGCACGAACACGTTGGAGAACGCGGTGATGACCGACTGGACGCCCGCGGGCAGGCCCACGGCGAAGATCTCCCGCAGATGGCCGCGGTCGATGCGCAGGTCGCGCCAGACGAGGCGGTAGATGTCCTGCGACCGCGTCAGCAGCGAGAGCGTCAGCACCGCGGAGATCATCTGGGACAGGATCGTCGCCCAGGCCACGCCGGCGATGCCGGCCTTCAGCACGATCACGAACAGCAGGTCCAGTATGATATTCAGCACGCTGGTCAGGATCAGGAACATCAGCGGGCGCGTGGTATCGCCCACGGCGCGCAGGATGCCGCTGCCCATGTTGTAGATCAACAGCCCCGATATGCCGGCGATGTAGATGGTCAGGTAAGTGGCGGCGTCCTCGAACACGTCGTCGGGCGTCTGCATCAGCCGCAGCATGGGTTTCACCGCCGCCGTGCCCAACACCGAAAACAGCAGGCAGAACACAAACGTCATGGCCATGGTGGTTTCCACCGAGGCGTGCAGCCGGTCCATGTCCCGCGCGCCGAAATAGCGGGCGATCACCACGCCCGCGCCGACGGAAAAGCCGTTGAAGAAGAACACCATCATGTTCACGATCATGGTGGTGCTGCCCACGGCGGCCAGCGCTTCCTTGCCCACGAAGTTGCCCACCACGATGCTGTCCACCGTGTTGTACAGCATCTGGAAGACGTTGCCCAGCATCAGCGGCAGCGAAAACAGGAGGATCTGTTTCACGATGGAGCCGCTGGTCATATCCCGGGTCGTGGTCGCGCCCAGCCGCATTCGATTCCCCTGCCTTTCGCCGCGTCATTCCATTTCAGTATAGCATACGCGCGGCCTTTTGCAAGCCCGCGCTCCGGAAGGAACGCGGGTTCTCGGGTCGATTTCAGCGATCAGTCGGACACGTAGGGCATCAGCGCGATGGTACGGGCGCGCTTGATGGCCGTGGACAGCTGGCGCTGGTGCTTGGCGCAGGTGCCGGTCATGCGGCGGGGCAGGATCTTGCCGCGCTCGCTGGTGAACCGGCGCAGACGCGCCGCATCCTTGTAATCGATGTGCTGAATCTTATCTACGCAGAAAGCACACACCTTCCTGCGGGGCTTCGCCGCGGGGCCGGCGAATGCGTTCGCCTCTCTCTTCAGACATGGTTTGTTCCTCCTTCTTGGATTATAGGGGATGCGTCAGGCGCATTCCCAAAGAAGAGCCGGACGGCGTATCTTCCGATACGCGCCAGCGTTGGGCCCGGTCAGCAGGGATCCCGACGACCGGGTTGGGCCCGGTTAGCGCATCGCGTTAGCGATTCGCGGGTTGGCGGCCCGCTTCAGCGAGGACGCCAACAGATCAGAACGGAAGCTCGTCGTCATCAACCTCGGTGAAATCGCTCATGCCGGGGGCAGGCGCGGCGGGCGGGGGCGTGGGGCCCTCGTCACGGGGACGCGGCGCGGCGCCGCCTTCCTCGCGGCCGCCCAGCGCTTCCACGCTGTCGGCGATGATTTCGGTCACATAGCGCTTGGATCCGTCCTGCGCATCATAGGAACGGGTCTGGATGCTGCCTTCCACCGCAACCTTGCGCCCCTTGGAGAGGTAGCGGTTGCAGAAGTCGGCGCTCTGGCGCCAGGCCACCACGGTCAGGAAGTCGGCTTCGCGCACGCCCTGCGCGTTGGCAAAGCGGCGCTGGACCGCGATGCGGAACGTGGAGCGGGAAACGCCGCTCTGCGTGGTGAAGGCTTCGGGATCGTTGGCGAGATTACCGATCAGAATGACTTTGTTCATAACTCACACCATCCTTTGCGGGACGCGGTTATTCGGCTTCCGATACGGGCTGTTCGTCGTCAGCTTCCTCGGCGGGAGCCTCTTCGACCTCAGCGGGCGCTTCAGCCGCGGGGGCTTCATCGGCCTCGGCGGGCGCGGCTTCGCGCGGCGCGTAGGGCTTCAGCGGCTCGCGCTTGGCGGGCAGTTCACCCTCGTAGCGCACGGTCAGATAGCGCAGCACGCTGTCGGAAATCTGCATGTTACGCTCGATTTCACGGGGCAGATCGGCGGGCGCCTTGATGTACATCAGCACATAGTAGCCCTCGGTCTTGTACTGGATGGCGTAGGCCAGGCGGCGCTTGCCCCACTCGTCAACGCGATCCACTTCGCCGCCGTTCTTCTTCACAAGATCGGAAAAACGGTTGATCAGCTCGGTCCTGGCGCTGTCCTCCAGCGCGGGATCGATAACGTACATGACTTCATACTGGTTCATGTCTTTTCACCTCCTTATGGACTTTGGCCACGGCGGGCAGGCCGTGGCAAGGATGCGCCATCAATCATTATACATCAAATCACAGGCCCGCGCAAGGCCGGAATATGATAAGTTTTGGTTTTTTTGGCATCGGGCACGGGTCGCGGGAACGGCCGGAAGGCGCCGTTTTCCCTCCGATCCGCCGGGCATCTTCCCGGCGCGCTGCGCATAAATAATCCCGCGATTGAGAGGAGGCGTGCGAACATGCTGCGAAAGATCGATGTCTTCATCCCGGCGGGACTGCGCCGCGGCGCCTGGGACGGCGCGGCGGTCCGGCGGATCGCGGGCTTTGCCGCGCTGGCCGGGGCGACGTTTTTGCTGTGCCGGGCCCGGCCCGCGCCCGGGCTGGCGCCCTTCGCCATGGCTTTCCTGGCCGCGGCGCTGATGGCGGGCCGGAGTGCGGCGGCGCTGCTGGCCGGGTGCCTGCTGGGGGCGCTGAACGGACCGGGCCGGCCCTTTGAAACGGCGCTGCCCGCGGGCGCGGCGATCGTGCTGGGCGGCGTCATCGCCGGGGATACGCTGCTGCCGGAACTGGCGCGGCGGGTCCGGGAATGGCGGCTGCAGCTGGCGGAGCGGCTTTCGCGGTTCGATTGGCTGCCGGACGGGATTCGCCGGGCGCCCAGCCGGCAGGCGCGCTCCCCGAACCGGGAAACCGCGGCCTGCGCGCTGCTGGCGGGACTGGGCGCGCTGGTGCCCGGGCTGGTCCGCGCGGGCGGCGCCTACTGGCCGTCGGAGCAATTCAACGGCGCCCTGCAGGCCGTGGCGGCATCGCTGGCGGCGGTGGCCGCCGCGCCGTTCTTCCGCGCGGCGCTGGAAGTGCGCCCCGGACGGCGGCATCTGAGCGACGACGAGCGGCTGGGTCTGTCGCTGCTGGCCTGCGCGCTGGCGGCGGGCGCAGCCGGGGTTTTCATGCCCGCGGCGCTGTGCCTGGGCGGCGCGGCGGTGCTGGCCGCGTATCCCTGCGGCGCGCTGGCGGGCGCGTGCCTGGGCGCGGCATTGATGCTGATGGGCGGCGACGCCCGGCTGGCCTTCGCGCTGGCATTCGGCGGCGGAACGGCCCAGCTGTGCGCGGGACTGTCCCGCCGGGCCCGGGAAGGCGCGTGTTTCGCGGCTGTGACCGGCGCGGCGCTGCTGACGAAGCTTCCTATTATATATCTGGCCGCGGCCGGCGCGGGGCCGCTGCTGGCGATGGCGCTGCCGGAGCGCTGGCTGCGCGTGCCTGCGGAATGGGCGCGCCCCGGCCGGGGCTTCGACCCGGACCGGCTGGCGGTGGCGGCCGCCCGACCGGCCGAGCGCCGGCTCCGGGCCCTGGCAGCCGCGTTCGGGGACCTGGCCGAGGGCTATGCCCCGGCGGACGACCTGCCGGACGAGCGGACGATGGTGGCCCGGATGCGCGAAGCGCTGTGCGTAGGCTGTCCCGGGTTCGGCGGGTGCTGGGCGGGCGCAGGCAACCACGGCGCGCGGCTGCTGTGCGATTTGATTTCGGAGGCGGTGATATGGGCGGGCGAGGACGGTGAACGGGCGCTGTTCGGCGACGAAATGCCGCCGGAGGCGCTGCGCCGGTGCCGGCGCGGAAAATGGATCCCCGAGCGGCTGGGCGGCATCCTGGCGGATTTTGCCCGGGACCGGCGCGCGCAGATCAAGCGCGGGGCGGAAAACCGGCTGATTTCGGCCCAGTTTGCCCAGGCGCGGCGGATCCTGGAGGAAATCGAACTGCGTCCCGCGGCGTCGCGCCGGCTGTCGGCCCGGGCGGCGGCGGCGCTGGAGCGCGCGGAGATCCCGACGGAGGAGGTGACGGTACTGGACGGCGGCGCGGAAATCGTCGCCGCGCTGGCGGAAGGGCGCTGGACGCCGCGCCTGGCGGGCGCCGCGGCTTCGCGGCTGTCCCGGGCCCTGGGCAGGCGCTACGCCCCGGCGGAGATGATCGGGCGGGACCTGCGGCTGGCGGTCCGGCCCCGGCTGCGGGTGGAGACGGGCGCGGCGAGCGCGCCGGGCCGGGCCGGCGCGCCCAACGGCGACAGCTGTGAGATCCGCGCCCTGGGCGGCGGAAAACTGATGGCGCTGATCTGCGACGGCATGGGCAGCGGCGAGGCGGCCGCCCGGGAGAGCGCGCTCGCAGCGCGGCTGCTGGGCCGGTTCCTGGCGGCGGGCACGGCGCGGGATCTGGCGGTGGAGACGGTGAACGCGCTGCTGCTGAACCGCGGCGGCGACGACATGTTCGCCACGGCGGACCTGCTGGTCGTGGACATGAACACCGGCGAGGCGGCGCTTACGAAGCAGGCGGCGGGGCCGACGCTGCTGCTGCGGGGCGGCGAGGCGCGCTGGATCGGCGGCGGGCGGCTGCCGCTGGGCATCGTGGAAGGGGTGACGCCGGATGAAACGCGGCTGCGGCTGGCGCCCGGGGACGCGATACTGATGGCCAGCGACGGCGTGACGGACGCGGCGGATCCGGCGGCGCTGGAGGCGATCCTGCGGGACGGCCTGTCCGCGAAGGAGACGGCGCGCCGGGCGCTGGACGCGGCGCGGGCCGCCCGGGAAGGGGAAAGGACGGACGATATGACGGCGGTTTGCCTGCGCTTCGGGGCGCGCCTTAATTGATCCTTTACATAACGCGGGATTTATGCTATAATAGCGGAGGTATCAAATTCACGCAAGGAGGATTTTCCCATGAAGAAACTGACTGCTCTGCTGCTGGCGCTGCTGCTGGCGCTCGGCTGCTGCGCCGCCTTCGCCGAGGGCGACGAGATCACGCTGGACGTCATCATCTGCCAGTACGGCCCCAACACCAACGACTGGTTCCTGGGCACCGGCATGAACGGCACGAATTTCGTGGATAAGTTCGAGGCCGAGAACCCCGGCATCAAGCTGAACCTGGAAGTCGTCTCCTGGAACGACGTGTATACCGAGGTTTCCACCCGCATTTCCAACAATAACGCCCCGGACATCCTGAACATCGACGTGTTCGCGGATTATGCGGCCGAGGGCCTGCTGCTGCCCGTGTCCGATTACTGCCCGGAGGACCTGTTCAGCGATTTCTTCCCGCAGTTCATCGAACAGTCCGTAATCGACGGCACCGTGTGGGCCGTGCCGGACCTGGCGTCCGCCCGCGCCATGTGGGTCAACACCGACATCCTGGCGGAAGTCGGCGTGGAGATCCCCAAGACCTGGGCCGAGCTGGAAGACGTCTCCCAGGCCATCGTCGATTTCTATGACGGCGAAGTTTATCCCTACGGCATGGATATGACCACCGACGAAGGCCAGGCCGCGTTCGCCTACTTCGTATGGAACAACGGCGGCGGCTTCGTGGACGAGGAAGGCAAGCTGTGCGTGAACACCGACAAGAACGTCGAAGCCATCGAGTTTGCCATCGGCCTGGTGAACAAGGGCTACACCAACCCCAACCCGGCCACCCAGACCCGCTATGACCTGCAGGATATGTTCGGCGCCGGCAAACTGGCGATGGTGGTCGCGCCCAACCAGCTGCCCACCTACCTGGCCGACAAGGATTACAATGTCAACTACGTCAGCGCGCCGCTGCCCGTGAACGGCGACGGCGTGACGCCCGCTTCCGTCGGCGTCATGGACCGCGTGATGGCCTTCCGCGACGATGAATATCCGGACCAGGCCGCCCGTAACGAGGCCATCGGCAAGTTCCTGAAGTTCTTCTACGATCCCGAGAACTACGTCGGCTGGGTCTCCATGGAGGGCTTCCTGCCCGCCGTCAACAGCTCCGTCGCGGCGCTGGTCGAATCCGATCCGTCCTTCGAAGCCTGGCTGGACGTGCTGGGCGGCTGCCAGTTCTATCCGACCGCCGATCCCAAGTGGAACGACACCAAGCAGGGCGTCATCGATGTCGAGCAGAAGGCTCTGACCGGCGGCGACGTCCGCACGCTGCTGGACGAGCTGCAGGCGAAACTGGAAGGCTAAACGCTGACAGCCATCAAAGGGTTCGGCTTTTGCCGAACCCTTTGACGTGTGCTTACCAATGATTGGGGGAGGTGCGCCCGTGAACAGCATACCGATCCGGCACAAGTGGGAGCCTTATCTGTGGCTGCTGCCGAGCCTGCTGCTGATGTCGATATTCGTGGTGTTTCCCATCGGCATCGTGTTCAAGCTGTCGATGAGCGATATTTCCAAGGCGGGCATCGTCGGTTCGTGGAACAGCTTCGCGAACTTCCGCGCGGTGTTCCGCGACCCGGCCTTCGGCACCGTGATGATGAACACGGCGGTGTGGGTGGTGTCGGTGGTGGGGCTGAGCACGCTGCTGGGCTTCATCACGGCCATGGTGCTGAACCAGAAATTCCTGGGCCGCAAGGTCGCGCGCTCGATCGTGGTGTTCCCGTGGGCCACGTCGCTGGTGATCCAGGCCTCGGTGTGGAATTACATCATCAAGGGCGAATACGGCAACCTGAACAACGTGCTGCTGAACCTGGGCATCCTGCGCGGCGCCGTCAACTGGCGCGCGACCTACCAGATCGAATTCGCCTGGGAGTGCGGCGTGGGCATTTTCGTCACGATCCCCTTCGTGGCGTTCACGGTGCTGGCGGGGCTGCAGTCCATCGACGAGGCCTACTACGAGGCCGCCACCGTGGACGGCGCCGGGTTCTGGAAGAAGCTGCGCCACGTGACGATCCCGCTGGTGCGGCCGTCGCTGACGGTCTGCACGGTGCTGAACATCATCTACGTGTTCAATTCCTTCCCCATCATCTATACGATCACCAAGGGCGCGCCGGCCAACAAGACCGACACGATGGTCACGTTCCTGTACATGCGCGCCTTCTACGACAACCAGAAGGGCGCGGCCACGGCCATGTCGGTGATCGGCTTCGCGATACTGTGCGTTTGCGCCGGGGCCTACATGGTCATCTCCATGCGGAAGGAGGAGCGATGAAGCATGCCGATGACGCCTGATGCGGTGCGCCGCGCGAACCTGCGCGCGCTGTTCGCCGCGCTGCTGGCGGCGGCGCTGTTCGTCGCCGCGCTGAGCCTTCCGATCTATGAATTTTCCGCCACGGTGTTTTCGAAGAAATCCGGCAACACCTTCGTGGGCGATGAGAAATACCAGGCCGCCCGCGCCGAAGTGGAGGCGGCCGCCGCCGAGCGCGCCGCCCAAACCGGCGCAGCGCCCGAGATCATCGAGACCGTCACCGAGCGCACCAATTCCAAGGGCGAAAAGACCAGCATGGTGGCCTTTGAGGTGCGCGAAACCATGCGGCGCACCGGCTGGCAGTTCATCGCGTCTGGCCTGGGCTGCGGCAGGGTGCTGCTGGCGGCGCTGATCTGCGTGCTGGCGGCGCTGGCGCTGCTGGGCGCCGGGCTCGCCGGCGCGATGGACGTGGACTGGCCGGCGCTGCCCGCCGCGAAGCGGGTTCCCCGCCGGCTGGCCGGGGCGCTGGGACTGGCGGCGCTGGGGCTGATCCCGGTGTTCATGATGTGCTGCAACCTGGATTTCTCCCGCCAGATCAAGCTGGCCGCGGACGGGTTTCCCCGGCCCGGCGTGGAGGCGCTGCTGGAAAAGCTGGACGGCTTCCTGTACGGCGGCACGGCCGGCGGGGACGTGCTGAAGCTGATGGGCGGCGTCGGCTATCGGGCGGCCTGGCCGCTGTGGGCGCTGATGGCGCTGCTGGCGGCGTTCGTGTTCAGCGCCATTATCGCCGCCGACGGACGCCCCGGCCGCGCGCTGCAGCGCGGCGCGCTGTACGCGTTCATCATCGCGCTGTGCGCGCTGATCCTGTATCCCTATTACGTGATGTTCATCACCGGCTTCCGCAGCAACGCCGAGACCACGGACATGTATTTCCAGTACCTGCTGCCCACCAAATGGGTGTGGAGCAACCTCAGCGACATCATCAACCGCGGCGTGCCGCGGTATCTGCTGAATTCGCTGCTGCTGTCCACGGGCGCGACGATCATCGCCCTGGCCTGCGGCATCCCCGCGGCCTACGCCATGGCGCGCATGCGGTTCCGCGGCAAGAAGGCGTTTTTGGGCTTCGTGATCATGAGCCAGATGTTTTCCCCGGTGGTGCTGCTGGTGGGCATCAGCCGGCTGATGAACGCGCTGCACCTGAACGATTCGGTGCTGGGGCTGATGCTGATCAACGCCGCCTTCAACCAGGCTTTCGCCATCTGGCTGCTGAGGGGCACGTTCGTGTCCATTTCCTCGGAGATGGAGCAGGCCGCCCACATCGACGGCTGCAACACCGTCACCGCCATGCTGCGGGTGCTGCTGCCCATGGCGGCGCCGGGCATCGTGACCACGCTGATCTTCGTGTTCATCAACGCCTGGAACGAATACACCATCTCCACGGTGCTGATCTCCACCGCCGCCAACAAGCCCATCACCGTGGGCATCACCCAGTTCTCTTCCTTCAACATGATCGAATGGCAGTACCTGTTCGCCGCCGCGCTGGTGGCGACGGTGCCGGTGGTGATCCTGTTCATGTGCATCGAAAAGCACCTGGCCGCGGGTCTGACCGCCGGCGGCGTGAAGGGGTAAGAAAAAAGTGAGGAACGATTAGAGTTAAGAGTTGAGATGAAGAGACCCGCAGGCGGGGAAACTAACTTTTACTCCTCACTCGACAAGGGGCGCGGCCGAAAAGCCGCGCCCCTTGCGTCATTCGATCCACATCTCCTCCACGAACATCCGGTCCTCGCCGGCCTCCAGCAGCATCAGCGCCGAGGACAGCACCAGCGTCAGGTGCTTCTTCGGGTCGTCCAGCGGAATGCCGAAATCCTGCTTCATGCGGCGCACGCGGTACAGCACGGTGTTGCGGTGGGCGTACAGGGCGGCGCAGGTCTCCTGCAGCGAATGGTGGCAGCACAGGTAGGTGTACAGCGTCAGGCAGTAATTCGTCTGGTCGGCGGCGTCGCGCTCGGCCAGCGCGCGCACTTCGGGCAGCACCAGGTCGCCCCGGGGCGCCAGGTGCCGCAGCTGCATCAGCGTGCCGAAGGGCCCGGTGCTGACGGCAAAGGGCTTGCGCGACAGCGGCAGCAGAAATTCCATCACCTCGCCGGCGGCGGCGTGGATGCGCGGCAGGTCGTACAGGTTCTTGAACCGCGACGACACCACGATGCGCAGATTGAACCGCCGGGCGATGACCCGCAGCGGCGCGATGTCCGGCTCGCCGTGCACCAGCAGCAGGATGTTGCCCTCGTAGATCAGCGACCGGGAGCCGGGCAGCAGCTCGGTGATGGCGGCGCGCAGCGCGTTGTCCGACCAGTTTTTGCTGTGGAACAGCTCCACGTTCACCAGCGCCAGCCGCGCCGGCGCGAAGTTCGCCAGGCCCACCGCCGCGGCCTGCAGCCGGAACAGCGGCTCGCTGGCGAACTTGCCCCGCAGCAGGTGCATCAGCACGGCCTCGTCGGTGGTCAGCAGCAGGCTCTCCCGGCTGCCCTTGAAGCGCAGCTGCTTGGCCAGCGCCGATTCGATGGTGACCAGCGTCTTCTCCGGCACGTCCTTCAGCGCGCCGTTCACGTCCACCAGGTTCAGGTAACCCACGTGTACGCCGTTTGTGCGCAGCGATGAAAACCGCCTCGGATAAGGGCTGTTTTCCAGCTTCACATACTGCACGCCGTTTTCGTCCGGGCCGTCGTGGTTCAGCAGGAACGAGCTGATCTCCAGGTTGAAGCGGCCGCGGTCGATGGAACCCTGAAAAGGCCCGTCATCAAAGCTCCCCGAGTGATGCCAGGCCAGCACGCGGAAGGCCGCGTCGGCGATCATCACCGGGCATCCCAGCAGCTCGTGGATGTCCGCGGCCAGCCTGTCCAGGTCGTCCGTCTGCAAAAAATCATCCAAAAAAGCCTGCAAATCCATGCCAATCCCCCTTGTGCGCAGCGCACAAATGCGTCTGGCATTATTATACCCGCGGCATGGTGCAAAATCAAGCGGTTTCGGGTAAAATGCCATCGTACCGAGCAAGGAAGCGGCGCAATCCACCCAGAAAGGAAGCGGATAACATGATGCTGCTGAAAAATGCAAAGGACATTGACAACCTGATCGAGGCCGTCGACCATTGCCGCGACGACGTGCTGCTGCGTTCCGTGGACGGGCGCGAGGAGTTCAACCTGAAGAGCGTGCTTTCGCGCTATGTCGCCATCGGCGAGCTGTGCAAGGACCACGGCGACCAGTACGAGATTTTCTGCATGAACCCCGCCGACGAAGGCTATATGATGCACTTTTTCTACTCCCTGAGCGAAGCGAAGACCCGCTGCGCATAAGGGAACATGATCACCCCTGAGAACCGGAGGGCCGAAGCCCTTCCGCTGAAGCTGAATCGCGCTCGGTACAACAGCGCCGCTTAAAACATATACAGATCCGGGAGGCCGAAGGGCCTCCCGTTTTTTCGCGTGGAACGCCGCCCCGTACGCCTCGCAGGCCCGCCCGTGCGGGCGTTTTGGCCGTGAATTATTACGAAAAGCAAACAATTTTAACCTTTTGCTTTACTAAACCCGGCGGGTAGTGTACAATGAAATCAAGCTGAGGCCCGACGGGACGGGGTTTTCCCGGCTCCGAACGCCCAGGAAAACGCAAGAGGGGGAGATCCAATGGCTCTGGACTATCGCAAGTGCGCTGAACAGATCGCCGCAAATATCGGCGGCGGATCGAACGTCATCAGCGCTGCGCACTGCGCGACCCGCCTGAGGCTGGTCATCGCTGACAACAGCAAGGTCAACAAGGAAGTATTGGAGAACATCGACGGCGTCAAGGGCATGTTCGAATCCAACGGTCAGCTGCAGCTGATCATCGGCACCGGCACCGTCAACAAGGTCTACGACGAGTTCCTGTCCGTCACGGGCGCTTCCGCGGCCAGCAAGGCCGACGTGAAGGCCGCCGCGGCCAGCCGCATGCCGCTGTGGAAGAAGATCCTGAAGACCCCGGGCGACGTGTTCGTACCCATCCTGCCCGCCATCGTGGCCTCCGGTCTGCTGATGGGCATCGTGGGCGCGCTGCCCAGCTTCTTCGGCGTCGGCATCAAGGACAGCAGCTGGTATCAGTTCCTGGACATGGTGTCCAACACCGCGTTCACGTTCCTGCCGATCCTGGTGGCCATTTCCTCGGCCCGCGTGTTCGGCGGCAACCTGTTCCTCGGCGCCGTCATCGGCATGATGATGGTCCACCCCGGGCTGATCAACGCCTGGAACGTGGGCAACTACGCCGCAGGAGAGATCCCAACCTGGCATCTGTTATTCTTCAAGGTGCAGCAGGTCGGCTACCAGGGCCACGTCATACCGGTCATACTGGCCGTCCTGTTGATGAGTACGGTGGAAAAATGGCTGCATAAGAAAGTGCCGGAGGTCATCGACCTGTTCGTCACGCCGCTGTGCACCGTGCTGGTCACCGCGTTCGTCACCTTCACCATCATCGGCCCGGTGTTCTCCGTGTTCGAGAACTGGGTGCTGACCGGCGCGAAGTGGCTGATCACCGTGGGCCATGGCATCGGCGCGGCCATCATGGGCGCGATCTATCCCTGGACCGTGGTCATGGGCCTGCACCACATGTACAACGTCATCGAGGCCGGCATGATATCCTCCACCGGCGTCAACACCTGGATGCCCATCGCCTCCGCGGCCAACTTCGCCCAGTTCGGCGCCTGCTTGGCTGTGGCGGTGAAGGCGCATAACCAGAAGACCAAGTCCGTGGCGCTGCCCTCCTCGCTGTCCGCGTCCCTGGGCATCACCGAGCCGGCCATCTTCGGTATCAACTTCCGCTACATGAAGCCCTTCATCTGCGGCATGATCGGCGGCGCGGTGGCGTCCCTGGTCTCCACGTGGATGCACGGCACCATCCTGAACGACGCGGGCGAGGCCGTGCAGGTCGCCTTCGGCGCCACCACCTACGGCGTCACCGGCATCCCCGGCATCCCCGCCATCAACAACCGCGTCGGGTATATCATCGAACTTGCCATCGCCGCCGGCGTGGCCTTCGCGCTGACTTGGATCATCTGGAAGGAAGAGACGCCCAAGGTCGCGCCCGTGGCCGCCGCGCCCGTGCCGGAGGCCATCCAGCCGCCCACCGTGTCCGTCATCCGCTGTGCCAACGGCGCGGTGCTGCAGCCGGTGGAAGGCAACGTGATCCCCTACACCGACATCCCGGACGATACCTTCGCTTCCGGCGTGCTGGGACAGGGCGTGGGCATCCAGCCCACCGCGGAAGTGGTGGTGGCGCCCTTTGAGGGCGAAATCACCTCCGTGGCCGAGAGCCGCCATGCCGTGGGCATCGAATCCAACGGCATGGAGATGCTGATCCACGTGGGCGTGGACACCGTGGCCATGAACGGCGACGGCTTCGAGTGCCTGGTGGCCGAGGGCGACCAGGTGAAGGCCGGCCAGCCGCTGATCCGCTTCAGCCGCGAAAAGATCAAGGCCGCCGGCTACAGCGACACCGTGGCCGTGCTGCTGACCAATTCCGAAGACCTGGACGGCGTGGAGATCGGCGCGAAATAAGCCTTTGTGGCGGGGGAAACCTTCCCCCGCCACTGCCACCCCTTTGGGATTTTGCTTGGGATTTCCATAGAAATCTCCGGTCGCAAAATCCGATCGGAGGGCATTTTCCGCCAGTAAAATTCCAGCGGCCCTGACGAACATGCCGCCAGGGCCGATTGAATATCGGAGGGGCGCGCCCCTCCGATCCCGCCCCGACAGTTTGTGGTCGACCAAAAATATCGAAACGGAGGAATGTACGATGATTTCGATTCAGGGCAAGGGCGTATCCACCGGCGTGGCCATCGGCCCCCTTTATTATTATCAGCGCGCCAAGAGCACCATCCGCCGCTATCAGGTGGAGGACGCCGCCGCCGAGTGGGACCGCTTCAAGGCCGCCCAGGCGAAGGCCATGGAGCAGCTGGGCGAGCTGGCCGAGAAGGCCCGCGCGGAAGCCGGCGACGAGGCCGCGCTGCTGTTTGAAACCCACCAGATGATGGCCGAGGACATGGATTATGAAGAGGCCATCGAGGGTCTGATCAAGGAAGAAAAGCTGAACGCCGAGGCCGCCGTGACGGATACCGCCGCCCAGTTCGCGGAGATGTTCGCGCAGATGGACGACGCCTACATGCAGGCCCGCGCCGCGGACGTGAAGGACGTGTCCGGCCGCATCGTCGGCATACTGACCGGCGTGGTGCAGGGCGGCATCGACAGCCCCGTGCCCGTGATCCTGGCCGCGGACGACCTGGCGCCCAGCGAGACCGTGCAGCTGGACAAGGCGAAGATCCTGGGCTTTATCACCGAGGGCGGCAGCGGATCCAGCCATACGGCCATCCTGGCCCGCACGATGGGCATTCCTGCCATCATCGGCGTGGGCGACCAGCTGAAGCCCGAATACGAGGGCCGCGAGGTGATCGCGGACGGCGGCACCGGTTCCGTCGTGATCGACGCCGACGAGGAGACCCGCGCGCGGCTGATGGCCAAGCGCGAAGAGCAGCTGAAGATGCAGAAGCTGCTGGAGCAGCTGAAGGGCCAGGAGAACATCACCAAGGACGGCCAGAAGATCAAGGTGTTCTGCAACATCGGCAACCCCGAGGACGTGCCCGTGGTGCTGTCCAACGACGGCGGCGGCATCGGCCTGTTCCGCTCGGAGTTCCTGTACCTGAACTGCTCCGATTATCCCTCCGAGGACTACCAGTTCGAGGCCTACAAGAAGGTGCTTTCCGACATGGACGGCCGCGAGGTGGTCATCCGCACGCTGGATATCGGCGCCGACAAGCAGATCGATTACTTCCAGATGCCCAAGGAGGAGAACCCGGCGCTGGGCAACCGCGCGCTGCGCATCTGCCTGAACCGGCCGGAGATCTTCAAAACCCAGCTGCGCGCGCTGTACCGCGCCTCCGCCTTCGGCAAGCTGGGCATCATGTTCCCGATGGTCACGTCCGTCTGGGAAGTGAAGGAAGCCCGCAAGATGTGCGAAGTGGTGAAGAAAGAGCTGACCGACGAGGGCATCCCCTTCGCCGACGACGTGCAGATCGGCATCATGATCGAAACGCCCGCCGCCGCCGTGATGAGCGACCGGCTGGCCAAGCTCGTCGACTTCTTCTCCTGCGGCACCAACGACCTGACCCAGTACACGCTGGCCTGCGACCGCCAGAACAACGACCTGGGCCGCTTCTTCAACCCCCACCATCCGGCCGTGCTGCGGCTGCTGAAGATGGTGTGCGACAACGCCCACAAGAACGGCGTGTGGGTGGGCATCTGCGGCGAGCTGGGCGCGGACCTGGAGCTGACCGAGACGTTCCTGTCCATCGGCATCGACGAGCTGTCCGTCTCCCCGCGCTCCGTGCTGCCGCTGCGCCAGAAGATCCGCGAGGTCACCGTCTCCGACGTCAAGGACAAGATCCTCGCCGACCTGCTGGGCGACGAAAACGCGCTGTAACCCCGAACGACCGACGCCATGCCGGGCCCCCGAATTTCCGGGGGCCCGGTTTTCTGCGCCGGTGCGGCCAAATCGCGCTTTTCTGTTATACCTGGCCGCCGGCCGTTGCCGAAGGCCCGGCACCTGTGCTATAATATAATAAGATAATTATGCGCGAACGGAGGCCCTTTCCCATGCCCGATTTTGCCCGCATGTCCCTTTCCGAACTGGTCCGGCCCGAGGGCTGGGACTGCGCCTGCGGGCGGCGCCACGCCTGCCCGCTGAAATACCTGAACATCGGCCGCGGCGCGATCGCGGACGTGGCGAACATGGTGCGGGCGATGGGCAAATCGCGGCCCTTCGTGGTGTGCGACGAAAACACCTGGGCCGCGGCTGGCGAACGCGTGGACGCGCTGCTGACCGGGGCGGGTATCGACCATAAGGTCTACGTGATCCCGCGCACCTCCGGCGATCGGATCGCGCCCGCGGAATGGGAGACCGGCAGCGTCATCATGCACTTCGACCGCGCCTGCGATATGTTCCTGGCGGTGGGCAGCGGCGTGGTGAACGACATCTGCAAGGTCGCCGCCCACGCCTGCGGCATCCCCACCGCCGTGGTGGGCACCGCGCCGTCGATGGACGGCTACGCCTCCAATTCCTCGTCCATGGAGATGGACCACGTAAAGGTGTCGCTGTACAACCGCGGTCCGGAGGGCATCCTGCTGGACACCGACATCCTGGCCCGCGCGCCGATGCGCATGCTGTGGGCTGGGCTGGGCGACGTGGCCGCGAAGTACATCGCGCTGTGCGAATGGCGCATCTCCCGCCTCGTCACCGGCGAATATTACTGCGAGGCCGTCGCGGAGCTGATGCGCGCGGCGCTGCGCCGGGTGATGGCCGCGGCGGACCGCATCCCCGACCGCGATCCCGACGCCGTGCAGTCCGTGGCCGAGGGCCTGGTCATCGCCGGCATCGGCATGGCCTACGCCGAGATCTCCCGGCCGGCCTCGGGCCTGGAGCACTACTTCTCCCACATGTGGGAGATGATGGCCCTGGAACGCGGCGAGCCCTACGACCTCCACGGCATCCAGGTGGGCGTGGGCACGGTGCTGTGCATGAAGCTGTACCGCAAGCTGCTCACGGACGGCGCGCGGCCCGACCGGGCCCGGGCCGAGGCCGCCATGCGCGGCTTCGATCCCGCGGCCTGGGAGGCGCAGGTGCGCCGCATCTTCGGAAAGACCGCCGGCGCGGTGCTGGAGATCGAACAAAAGACCCGCAAGAACGACCCCGCCAAACGCGCGGCGCGGCTGGAGAAGATCATCGCCCACTGGGACGAGATCCTGGACATCATCCGCGAGGAGCTGCCGGATTACGACGAACTGTACCGGACGCTGGCCGCCACGGGCATGCCCCTGACGCCCGCGGACATCGGCATCCCCGCCCGGGACGTGGCGGACGCCTTCCGCGGCGCGCGGGATATCCGCGACAAGTACCTGACCTGCTCGCTGCTGTGGGACATGGGGCTGACGGAGGAATACGCGGCGTTTCTTGAAAGAGAGGCAACCTGAAAGGATCCGTTATGGCAAAGAAGAAATCCGCAAAAAACCAATGGAGACGTTCGGCGCGTCCGGCGATCGCACCGGTGGCGCTGGCGGCCGTGGCGGCGCTGGCGGCCGGCCTGCTGCTGGACCACACCGGTCTGGCGGGGCTGGGCGGCGGGCCCGACGGGGCGACGGCCGCGCTGCGCTTCAGCGAGATCCAGAACCACAACGCGATGACGCTGACGACGGCGGACGGCGCGATGCCCAGCTGGATCGAGATCGAAAACACCGGCGCGGAGCCGGTTTCGCTGCACGGCCTGGGCCTGGCGCGGGACGACAAGGTGAACAAGATTTTCGTGTTCCCGGATATCGCGCTGGGCGCGGGGGAATATGTGCTGGTGTACGCCGACGGCACGGTGCGGGCCGGGCTGACCGGCGAGCTGCACGCGCCCTTCGGGCTGTCCCCCGCCGGCGGCCAGACGCTGTATCTGTTCGATAACGCGCAGAACATCCTGGACAGCGTGGAAGTGCCGCGCATGGAGGCGGACGAATCCTATTGCCGCGGCGCGGACGGATCGTGGTCCATCAGCGTCCAGGCCACGCCCGGCGCCGCCAACGACGTGGTGGCCCAGCGCGGGCTGAACGTGAAGGCGGGCGACGTGGAGATCAGCGAGGCCGCCGCCGACAACCGCACCGTCTTCCCCGATGAGAACGGCGAATGCGGCGATTATCTGGAGCTGCACAACCGCACCGACCGCGACGTGCGGCTGGGCGGCTACTGGCTGTCCGACAACCCCGCCAAGCCGGGCAAGTGGATCTTCCCGGACGTGGTGCTGCCCGCGGGCGGCTGGCTGGCGGTGCACTGCACCGGCTATGACCGCGGGGACGATCCCGCCCACCTGCACACCAATTTCAGGCTTTCGCCCGGCGAGAGCCTGTTCCTGGCGGACGACACCGGGGCGATCATATCCACCGTCACGCTGCCGGAGACGCTGGAATGCGGCCAGGCGCTGTCGCTGGCGGGCGGCGCGTGGGTGACGGACATCGGGCCTACGCCCAACCGGGAGAACACCCGCGAGGCCGTGCTGCAGATGGACGCCGAGGCGCGCGCGCGCCGCGGGTCGGCGGTCTATATCAGCGAAGTGATGGCCATGCCGGAGACGGAGAAATACGACTGGATCGAGCTGTACAACGGCGGCGGCGAAGCCGTGGATCTCGGCGGCTGCGGCCTGTCCGACCGGCCCGACAAGCCCCGCAAGTGGCAGTTCCCCCAGGGCACCGCCATCGGCCCGGGCGAATACCTGGCGGTGTTTTTGACCGGTTCCGCCGGCGGCAGCGCCGGGAATTACCTGGCCGCGCCCTTCGCCATTCCGGCCGAGGGCGGCTGCACGCTCAGCCTGACCTCCGCTTCGGGCGGCGTGATGGATTCCCTGTACGTGCCGGCGCAGTATTCCGGCGTCAGCTTCGGGCGCAGCGAAGCCGGCAGCTGCGGATACCTGCCCGCGCCCACGCCGCTGGCGGCCAACAGCGGCCAGCTGGTGCTGGGCCGCGCGCCCGCGCCGGAGTATTCGGTGCGCGGCGGGCTGTTCAATTCCGGCGACGCCTTTGATGTGACGATGACGGCCGCGCCCGGCGCGCGCATCTATTACACGCTGGACTGCACCGATCCCAACGAAGGTTCGCAGCTGTACGACGGCACGCCCATTTCCGTGTCCTCCAACACCGTGCTGCGCACGAAGGTGTACCAGGACGGCTGGCTGCCCTCCTACGCCGACGCGCAGAGCTATCTGTTCGACGTGCAGGGCGTCTCCGGCACGCCCTACGTGGTGTCGCTGGTGTCCGATCCCGACGGGTTGTACAGCGATGAGCGCGGCATCATGGTCAAGGGCCCCCACGCCACGTCGAAATTCCCCTTCGGCAACTACGGCTGGGGCGCGAATTTCTGGATGGACTGGGAGCGCGAGGCGCACCTGGAGCTGTTCACCAATACCGGCGAGACCGCCCTTTCCCAGGGATGCAGCATCAAGCTGCACGGGCGCAACACCCGCGCCTACGTGCTGAAATCGTTCAAGGTGAAGGCCGACGCGAAGTACGGCAGCAACCGGTTCAGCTACCCCATCTTCCACGACCGGCCCTACGACGAGTACGAAGCGTTCGTGCTGCGCTATACCGGCCAGGATTACAAGTATACGTTCATGCGCGACGTGGTGCTGACGTCGCTGGCGCGGAATACCAGCGTGATGTACATGGAGGCCGAGGAGTGCATCTGCTATCTGAACGGCGAATACTACAGCGCCATGTACATCCGCGAAAACGTCAGCCCGTTCTCGCTGGCCCGCCGCGAGGGATGGGACGAGAGCGCCGCGGACAACATGGACCTGATCAAGGCCGCCAAACAGGTAATGCGCGGCAGCAATTCCACCTATTCGGCGCTGGTGAACTGGCTGGGCAGCCACGATACCTCCACCCAGGAGGCCTACGAGGTCATCGACAGCGCCGTGGACATCGACAATTTCCTGGAATACTGCGTGCTGCAGATCTTCATCGGCACGCCGGACAGCATCAACATGAAGCGCTATCGCTGCGCGCTGACCGACGGCAAGTGGCGGTTCGTGCTGTACGACGTGGACCGCGGTATGCGCGAAAACATCAACGGCTTCAAGATCCTGTCCCAGGGCACCAACGCCGTGCTGTTCAAGGCCTGCATGAACAACCCCACGATCCGCGATCGGTTCCTGGCCATCTTTGATGACGCGCTGTCCAGCTATCTGACGGTGGAAAACGTGCACGCCGAAGTGGACGCCCAGTTCCAGCGCAGCAAGGCCATGCTGCCCCAGTATCTAAAGATGATGGGGCTGACGAAGCACGAATACGAGTCAAGGCTGAAGACGCTGAAGACGCTGATCAAGCGCCGGCCCAAGCAGGTGCTGAAACAATGCGCGGCGTATCTGGGACTCTCCGAAGCCCAGATGAAGCAGTATTTCCCGAAGACCTACGTCTACATGACCGGCGGGGCGGTCGCCGACGACGCGGACGACGGCGCGGGCGACACCTATGACGACGGCGACGACGTGGTCGATCCCACGGCCGACGCCTGACCCGCCCGGCGGTGCCGGGTGCCGGCTGCTGCCGCACGTTCTATCCATCCGCCCGCCCCGTACAGAATGGGGCGGGCGTCTGTGTTTCCGGCGGGGCTCCGGCGGTGCCGGGTGCCGGCTGCTGCCGCCCGAGCGCGGTGCGCTCGATCCCGATTGCTGCCGCGACATAAAACACGATTTCCCGCGCCATTGATTCCAGCGCGGGAAATCTTCGTATTCTCATGTTCCGGGCGGGCGGCCCATGGCCGCCCCTACAGGGGAACGGCAAATCCGCCGAAAACCGGTCCGCAGGCGCCTTGCCAAGGGAATTATCGCGCCATGCCGCAAAAAAAGCCCGGCTTCCGTTCGTGGAAGCCGGGCTTGCGTTTTCCCGTCAGTTCAGCACGCGGTAACCCCAGCTGAACGTGCGCAGGTAGTAATTGCTGGAATTGCTGACGAACTGGCTGATGATGACCTTTTTGGCGCTGGACGATGCGTGGATGAAGTATCCGTTGCCCAGGTACAGGCCGGCGTGGTCGCTCAGGTCACCGTCGCTGTCGTTGGTGTTGAAGAACACCAGATCGCCGCGCTTCAGATCCTTCGGTTCGTAGATCTTATTGTAGTGCCGGTCATAGCCCTGGGCGTAGGCCGAGCGCTCCAGCGAAATGCCGATCTGCTTGAAGCAGTAATACGTCAGGCCGCTGCAGTCGTAATGGCTCGGGCCGTTGCCGCCGTAAACGTAGGGCTTGCCCAGCTGGCACTGCGCCACGTAGATCACGTATTCCAGCTTCTGGGCGTTGGACAAGCCGGAGCTGTACTGCGTGGTGGTGGATTCCACCGAGGAATACTCATTGGTGGGCAGGCTCGCGGAGGCGACGCTGACCGTCAGCGTGGACCGGGCGGATTTGCCGTTGTAGGTCGTGGCCGTGATGACAGCCGTGCCGCGGCCCATGGCGGTCACCTTGCCGTTGGCGTCCACCACGGCGACGCTTTCGTTGCTGCTGGTCCAGGTGATGGTGCCGCCGGCGCCCTTGTTCAGCGCCACGCGGTACTGGCCGGATTCGCCGGCCTTCAGCGAGGCCTTTACGGGGCTGATGGCGATCCTCGTGGGGGCGTTCCGGACGACGACCCTGCACCGGGCGTAGACGCCGTTGTGGGCGGCGGCGTAGATATAGGCGCTGCCCGCCTTCCGGCCGTAGATCTCGCCCTTCTGGTTGACGGCCACGATCTTGCTGTTGCTGGAGCTCCAGGTGATGACGCTGGCGCATTCGCTGTCGCCGGCGGGCGGCGTCAGCGTCGCGGCCAGGCCGGTATAAAACTCTTTCTTTCCGATGACGACGCCGGAGGGCGTCAGGCTGACGCGGGCGGGCGCGGCCAGCACGTTGACGGTATAGCTGGCGGACACGCCGTTGTGGGTGGTGGCGGTGATGACGGCCTGGCCCTTGCTGACGGCGGTGATTTCGCCGGTGGCGGGATCCAGCGTCACGCAGCCCGAATTGGAAGAGTTGCTGTCGATGGCGAAAGTATAGTTGGCGGACACGGCGCGGCCGTCGATATCCTGCGCCGCGGGGGCCGGCGCCAGCTTCTGGCCCACGCCGATGGTGTACGACGCCTCGGCGAAAGCGGCCTTTGCGGGTTCGGCGGAAACGCTGACCTTGCAGTAGGCGGTCCTGCCGTTATAGCTGCGCACCGTGATGGTCACCGAACCGGGCTTCAACGCGGTCACCAGGCCGGTCGGGCTGACCGTGGCCACGGAAGGATCGCTGCTGGTAAAGGTGAGCAGTCCGGAGGCGGATTTTTTCGTCACGGCGGTATTCAGCTGGGCGATCATGCCGCCGGCGCTCATGGAGAGGCTGGCGGGGCTGACATAGACCCGGCTGGGGGCCTTCAGCACGGTCACCTTGCAGGCGACGCGCTTGCCGTTGTGGGTGGTGGCGTAGACGTAGGCCGTGCCGATCTTCCGGCCGTAGATTTCGCCCTTCTGGTTGACGGCGAGGATCCGGCTGTTGCTGGTGGTCCAGGTGATCTCCGCGGCGCATTCGCTGCCGTCGGCGGGCGCGACGAGCGTCGCGGCCAGGCCGGAGAACAGTTCCTTGCAGCCGATGGCACAGGTGGTATGGTTCAGCGCGATGCCTTCGGGCGCGGCCAGCACGTTGACGGTGCAGCGGGCCGTCACGCCGTTATGGGTGGTGGCGACGATGACGACCTGCCCCCTGTGCGCGCCGGTGATTTCGCCGGTGGCCGGGTTCAGCGTCACGCATTCGGGATCGTTCGCGGTGGGATCGACGGCATAGGTGATCGCCGCGGGCACGTCGCTGCCGTCGGCGGCTTTGGCCGCGGCGCACAGCGCCGTCTTCTGGCCTTCGCCGATGGAAACGGTTTCTCCGGCGAACGCGGCCGACGCGGGCGCGGCGAAAACCGCAACCTTGCAGACGGCGACACGGCCGTTGTAGGTCTGTACGGTGATGTTGGCCGTGCCGGGCTTCAGCGCGGTCACCAGGCCGGTCGGGCTCACTTCGGCGACGGAAGGATCGCTGCTGGTGAAGGTGAGCTGTCCGGAGGCGGA
Organism: uncultured Eubacteriales bacterium; assembly: GCA_902764285.1. Taxonomy (GTDB): domain Bacteria; phylum Bacillota; class Clostridia; order Christensenellales; family Aristaeellaceae; genus UBA2862. The sequence continues at coordinate 157 of CACWVN010000029.1, read as the reverse complement.
ATTTCTGGTTACGGCGGTCTGCAGCTGCGTCGCCATGCCTTCGCTCAAATTCAGGGTGACGGGGCTGACATAGACCCGCTTGGGGGCGTTCAGCACGGTCACCTTGCAGGCGACCTCGTTGCCGCCCGCCATGGCGGCGTAGATATAGGCGGAGCCG
>CACWVN010000028.1 GCA_902764285.1 uncultured Eubacteriales bacterium | reverse complement strand
GATGCCGTACTTGTCCATGGCGATCTTGGTCTCCACGCCGATCACCGACTGGTGCAGCAGCACCTGGTTCAGCACGCTGCCCAGCACGTAGCGGTATCCGGGGTTGCTCACGGCCACTTCCACGGCCTCGGAGATGGCGCAACCCAGGCTGCCGGTGGTGCCGGGGAACTGCTCCAGGATCTTGCGGCCCACGGCGGTGGTGTCCGACGGGGACGGCACCACGGACGCGCCGTAGGTGAAACCTTCACCATGTACACCTTGCAGTCCAGCCCGAAGTAGGAACAGGCCATCGACAGCGCCGTGCCCCACTGGCCCGCGCCGGTCTCGGTGGTCACGCCCTTCAGACCCTGCTTCTTGGCGTAATAGGCCTGGGCGATGGCGGAATTCAGCTTGTGGCTGCCGGAGGTGTTGTTGCCCTCGAATTTGTAGTAGATCTTCGCCGGGGTCTGCAGCTTTTCCTCCAGGCAGTAGGCGCGCACCAGCGGCGAGGGTCGGTACATTTTGTAGAAGTCCTGGATCTCCTGGGGGATCGGGTATTCGCGGGTGTCGTTGTCCAGCTCCTGCTTGATCAGCTCGTCGCAGAACACCGGGGCCAGCTCCTCGGCGGCCATCGGCTTCAGCGTGCCGGGATTCAGCAGCGGCGCGGGCTTGTTCTTCATGTCCGCGCGGACGTTGTACCAATATTTCGGCATCTCGTTCTCAGCCAGGTAAATCTTGTAGGGGATCTTGTTCTTGTCGCTCATGGGGGATTCTCCTTTCCGAAGTCGTCGGTTTCGGGACAGAAAAAAGCCCTGTCCCAGTGATCTGCTGGGACAGGGCCGATCATATCAGTCCTGCGGTGCCACCCCGCTTGGCTCTCGCGCGCCCGCTCAGTACCGTACCATCATACGGCAGCCTTTGATAACGGAGGGAACTCCGTCTTGCCTACTGGGGAAAGCCCGTTCAGCGCGCCCTCGAAAGTCCATTCATTCCGGCCGTTCCTGCGGCGCTCGCACCTGCCGCCGCTCTCTGAAAGGTCGTTTCCGAAACTACTCGTCTCTCTCAACGGTTTATCGCATTATAGCATCCCGCTAAAGCGCTGTCAAGCCCCGGGAAAAGTTAATTTTTCGGTCCGCGACGGGGCGCGCCGTCGCGCATACGGACGGATCGCCGGGGCGGATCGCCGGCTTTGCTTGACATCCCAACTGTTTTATGCTATCACATTAGGTGGAGATTACAGCAGAAAACGAGGGAGCAAAATGCAGGCGATTATTCTTGCGGCAGGTATGGGAAAGCGTTTGAAGGAGCTGACCCAGAACAACACGAAGTGCATGGTCCGGGTGAACGGCGTCACGCTGATCGACCGCATGCTTCACCAGATCGAAAAACAGCATCTTTCCCGCGTGATCATCGTGGTGGGCTATGAAGGGCAGAAGCTGATCGACTATATCGGCACGCTCGACATCCAGACGCCGATCGTGTTCATCAACAATCCGATCTATGACAAGACCAACAACATCTATTCCCTGGCCCTGGCGAAGGACTGGCTGGTCAGGGAGGATACGCTGCTGTTCGAATCGGATATCATCTTTGAGGATGCCGTGCTCGACGCCCTCATTTCCGATCCGCGGGATACGATCGCCCTGGTGGACAAGTATGAATCGTGGATGGACGGCACCTGTGTGAAACTGGGGGAGGATGACAGCATCGAAGCCTTCGTCCCGGGCAAGCACTTCAGGTTTGATGAGATCGGCGAATACTACAAGACGGTCAATCTCTACAAATTCAGCAGGCATTTTTCCGAAACCCACTACGTGCCCTTCCTGGAAGCGTACCAGTCCGCGCTGGGCGAAAATGAGTATTATGAACAGGTCCTGCGCGTGATCACCATGCTGGACGATCCGGGCATCAAGGGAAAGCGCCTGGAGGGGCAGCGCTGGTATGAGATCGATGACATCCAGGATCTCGACATCGCCGAATCCATCTTCTCGCCCGACGAGGACGAGCGCGTCAAGCGCCTGCAGGACCGCTACGGCGGCTACTGGCGCTATCCGAAGCTGGTGGATTTCTGCTATCTCGTGAACCCGTTCTTCCCGCCGGAAAAGATGAAGGACGAGATGCGGGCCAATTTCGATACGCTCGTGACGGAGTATCCCAGCGGCATGCGGGTGAACAGCCTGCTGGCCGCGAAGAACTTCGGCGTTCACCGGGAGAACATCCTGGTGGGCAACGGCGCGGCCGAGCTGATCAAGAGCCTGATGGGATTCCTGGACGGCAGGATCGGCATCGTGCGGCCCACGTTTGAAGAATATCCGAACCGCTGCGAGGAGGACCGCGCGGTGATCTTCAAGCCCGCGAACCGCGATTACGCCTATACCGCGGAAGATCTGATCGCGTATTTCGGACAGACCGATATCCAGAACCTGATCCTGATCAACCCGGACAACCCCAGCGGGAATTACATTCCCAAGGCCGGCCTGCTGAAGCTGATCGCCTGGAGCGCGGAGAAGGGGATCCGGCTGGTGGTGGATGAATCGTTCGCGGACTTCGCGGACGAGCCGGACAATACCCTGATCGATCAGGACATTCTCTCCGCCAATCCGCATCTGTTCGTGATGAAGAGCATCTCCAAATCCTACGGCGTACCCGGGCTGCGCCTGGGCGTGCTGGCTTCGGGCGACGAGGACACCATCGCGAAGATGAAGAAGGACGTCGCGATCTGGAACATCAACTCCATCGCCGAATTCTATATGCAGATCGAAGGGAAATACGCGAAGGACTACGCCGCCGCGCTGGTCCGGATCCGGGCGGAGCGCGCGCGGTTCCAGGGCGAACTGGCCAGGGTGAAGGGCTTCCGCGTCATCCCGTCCCAGGCCAACTACGTCATGGTGGAGCTGGACGGGGACATCAGCCCGAAGGCCCTTCTGAAGCGGCTGCTGATCAAGCACAACCTGCTGATCAAGGAACTGACCGCCAAGACCGACGGGCAGAGCTACCTCCGTCTGGCCGTCCGCAACCGGGCGGACAACGACGCGCTGATCGCCGCGTTGGTGGAGGAGCTCGGCGAAAAGAGCTGATAATACTGGCGAAAAGACGCAAAACGGGCGCGGAAGCATCGGCTTCCGCGCCCGTCGTCATATTCCGGAGCGCCGGCGTTCATCCGCCGATCCGCGTGCGCAGCATGTCGCCGGGGGAAAGGATCTCCGGCGCGTCCATGTCGTATGCCGCTTCCGGCACGGATGCGGCATCGACGCTCCGGCCCTCGGCGTCGGTCAGGTTCGCGGCGGGGAATTTCAGCCCAAGCACCCCGGGCGAGACCGCTTCGATCTCCTCGCCCGCGCGGATGCGGTTGCGCAGCCGCACGCGGATCCGCCCGCCGGGCAGCCGCGCCGTCACCACGCCCGCGAACCGGCAGTCCTGCAGATACGCGCCGCCGTCCGCGGCGTGCTTCTTCATTTCGCCGAAATAGAAGCCGGAGGCGTATTCCCGGTGGCTGACGGCGTTCAGCTCCGCCCGCAGCGCGGCGATATCGACGGGCGTTCCGCTTCGCAGCCCGTCCAGGCGCCGCCGGTAGGCGTTCGTGACGGTGGCGACGTAATAGGGCGACTTCATGCGCCCCTCGATCTTCAGCGACGTGATGCCCGCGGCGATGATTTGATCCACGAAGTCCAGACAGTTCAGGTCGAAGGAGCTGAGGATCGTCGTGCCGCGATCGTCCTCCTCCACGGGGAAATACTCGCCCGGACGGGTCTGCTCCATCAAAGCGTAGCTCCACCGGCACGGCTGGGTGCAGGCGCCGCGGTTGGCGCTGCGGCCGGTCAGATAGGCGCTGATCATGCAGCGGCCGGACCAGGCCATGCACATCGCGCCGTGGACGAAGGCCTCCAGCTCCAGCCCGGACGGCGTCTTCGCGCGCAGCTCGGCGATCTCCTCCAGCGTCATTTCCCGGCCCAGCACCACGCGCGTCGCGCCCATGTCGAAATAGGCCCGGGCCGCGGCGTAGTTCACGCAGTTGGCCTGGGTGCTGACGTGCACCGCCAGCTTCGGCGCGGCCCTGCGCACGGCGGCGATGGCCCCCAGGTCGGCGACGATGACGGCGTCCGCGCCGGCGTCCTCCAGCGCCCGCGCGTAGTCGCCCAGCGCGTCGATTTCGCGGTTGTTGGGAAAGGCGTTCACCGCCACGTACAGCCTGCGGCCCAGCGCGTGGGCCTCCCGGGCGGACAGGGCCAGATTATCCATGGAAAAGCCCGCCGACCCCGCGCGCAGCTGCAGCATCGGCCCGCCGGCGTACACGGCGTCCGCGCCGAAGCGCAGCGCCGCGCGCAGGCATTCCATATCCCCGGCGGGGGAAAGCAGTTCGATATCCGGCATGTTGCACCTCGCATAAAATCGCCGGGGCGCTCTCCGGCGCCCCGGCGTTCGTCATTCGTCGTCCTCGGGCAGGTACTGCACGTCGTCCCAGTCCTTGGGCCGCAGGCCGATATCCGTCCTGGCGCCGTCGATCTTCGGGTTCAGGTAGGTCTCGCAGAGCCAGTTGGCGTAGGAGACCGTGATCAGCTTGTTGAACGCCACCAGGAACAGCAGGTACAGCAGCACCGTGATCATCAGCACGTACATCTCGATGCTGGGGATCAGGCTGAGCAGCCCCCATGCCAGCAGCGGCACCGCCAGCGTCAGCAGCTTGATCAAGAGCGCAAAGGGCAGCTTGGCGATGGACATCAGCAGGCAGTTGCGGATCACGTCCTTCAGCTTCAGTTCGTAGGTGATCAGCATCGGCATGGCGAGCATGCTGCTCAGCGCCCAGAGGAAGCCGATCAGCAGCACGATGCCGATGGGGACGACGTAGATGAAGCTCTTTTCCAGCATGCCGCCGTAGAACCGCCAGGCCGTGAACACCAGCAGGGGCATCAGTCCGTCGATAAACGCGATGGCCAGGCTCTGCTTCCAGTTGGCCTTCAGCGCGTCTTTGAAATCGCTCAGCACAAAGCTGTGCTCGTCCCGCGCCCAGTTGCGCAGCACATAGGTGACGCCGGCGTTGAACGGCCCGGTGATGGCTGTCAGCGGCACCATGACCAGCAGCCACGTGAATACCAGGCTGTAGAAATCGCCGCTGTTGTAGGCGCCGGTGGTGTCCATCAGTATCCTGTACAGCGAAATGGCGTTCAAAAACGACCAGATGATGGCCGGAATCCATATGATCATATACAGCAGGTTCACGCCGAACATGGCGCCCCACCGCACCTTCAATACTTCGCCGAACAGCTGCCGCCGGTTCTGCGGCATGCTTTCCACCGTATAATCGGCCTGGCCCTGCTTGCCGTAGAAATAATTGTTCATCATATTCTTCAGGCCCATGCAAGCACCTCCGTCGCAAAAACTGTCATCGTATAGTATAACAGCCCCGGCCGCCTTTTGCAAGACGCGCGCGGGGGAAAGCGCCGCTTTAATTCTTTGAAAAATAGACGGAATCTGGACATTCAGGTTGCAAAATTGGCTGAAGCAGGATATAATAATATTTTGTGGAGGGTTTTTGGGCGGCGATGAAATCCCATACATCGCGCTGTCCGCCCTGAAAACCGCCGGAATGCTGCCATGAGACCTACGGTTTTGAAGATTTCCACCGATGCCGTCGCGGCCAACGCGCGCCTGTTCCGCGGTCTGATCCCGCCGCGCGTGCGCATGATGTGCGTCGTCAAGGCCGATGCCTACGGCCACAACGCCGTCGCCACGGCCCGCAAGCTGCTGGGCGCCGGCGCGGACACCTTCTGCGTCGCCATCGTCGAAGAGGCCGAGGCACTGCGCGCCGCCGGCATCGCGGCCCCGGTGCTGATCCTCGGCGGCGCGTGCGAGGAATCGCTGCGCCAGGCGGTGCGGGCGGATGCCGCCCAGGCCGTCTACCTGCCGGAGATGCTGGACGTGCTGCAGGACGAGGCGTCTCGCACCGGCATCCGCGCAAAGGCGCATCTGAAGCTGGATACGGGCATGTCCCGCATCGGCGTGCGCGGCGATGTCGCGCTGGACGCGCTGCTGGCCCGTTGGAAGGATTGCCCCGACGTCGGGATGGAGGGCGTCTTTACCCACTTCTGCGTCGCCGATTCCGATCCGGAATTCACCGCGCTGCAGAACCGCCGCTTCGCCGCGGCGCTGGACAGGATCCGCGCGGCGGGCTATCGGCCCATCGCCCATGCGGCGGCCACCTCCGCCATGCTGAATCCGGAGCTGCAATACGATATGGTGCGCGCGGGTATCGGCCTGTACGGCACCGGCGTGCCGTCGCTGGCGGACAAGCTGCAATACGCCCAGACGCTGGTCACGCGGCCCATCCGCATCCAGAAAATCGCGGCGGGGGACACCGTGGGCTACGGCCGCACCTTTACCGCCGACAGGGACACGCTGGTGATGACGCTGCCCATCGGCTACGGCGACGGCTATCCGCGGCTGCTGAGCAACCGGGCCTGCGCGCTGGTGCGCGGGCGTCGCGCGCCGCTGGTGGGCCGGGTGTGTATGGATATGATCATGGCGGACGTGACCGACATCCCCGGCGTCAGCCTCGACGACGAGGTCGTGCTGCTGGGCCGCCAGGGCGACGAACGCATCACCCCGGACGAACTGGCCGAATACGCCGAGACCATTCCCTACGAGATCATGCTGGGCTTTGCCGCGCGCGTTCCCGTGGAAGTGATCGACTGACGACCGTCCCCTTCGACGGACAAGGAGAGAACCGCCATGAGCATTATGGAAATGTGGAAATCCAACGCCCTGCGCACGGCCGTGCTGGTCGTGCTGGATATGGCGCTGATTTCGCTGGGCACGCTGCCGTGGGTCGTGCTGGGGCTGCTGCTGCTGTTGATCGGCATGTTTCTGGCCTACCGGCAGGGAACCTACTTCGGCCACGAAGCCTGCGCCCTGCTGGACAACGTGCGCCGCGTGGAGGCCAACAGCGACCATCCGGGCGAACAGTTCGATAAAAAGGTGCTGTCGCGCACCTGGAGCGTCGGCCGCGGGATCGCGGGCGTGCTGGCCGCGGCGCTGATCCCGTATCTGGCGGGCTGCGTCTATCTGGCCGCCGTAATGCTGGATATCTCCGCGGTGCAGATGCCCGCGCGGCTGGTTGCGCTGGTGCTGGCGATGCCGTTTTTGCCGATCCTGGCCTCCTGGTTCGATTCCTTCGTCGAGATCCATCCGGCCATCGTGACGCTGCTGCTGGTTTCGCCCTTCGTGCTTCCGCTGAGCATCTTCGCGGGGTACATGCAGGGGCCGCGGCTGTGGGCGCGCTCGGAAAAGGCCATGGCGGAAGGCCGGCGACGGGCCAGGGCCAAGTCCAGGGTGGCGAAAAAACGGCCTCCGAAGGTGGCAAAACCTGAAATTTGATATTTTTTCGAAAAACCAATTGCAAATACAGCACAAATGTGATATAATTGAGACAATATTATAGGTGGAGCCATGCGTATCATCGCCGGAGAGGCCAAGGGACGCACGCTGTTCGCGCCTCAGGGCGCGCAGACGCGGCCCACATCGGATAAGATTCGAGGGTCCGTTTTCAACATCCTCGGCGCCCGGGTACAGGGCGCGCGGGTGTTGGATCTGTTCGGCGGTTCGGGCGCGCTGGCGCTGGAAGCGCTCAGCCGGGGTTCGGGATCCGCGGTGATCGCGGACAGCTCCCGGGCGGCGGTACAGGCCATCGATCGCAACGCCCGCGGCGTGCTGAAGGAAGAATTCGACAGCCGCTGCTGCGTGCTGAAGGCGGATTACCGCGCGGCGATCGCGCAGCTGGCGGGGGAATCCTTCGATCTGGTGTTTCTCGATCCGCCCTATCGCATGCTGGAAGCCTATGGCGACGCGCTGGCGCGGCTGACGGCCGCGAAGGCGCTGGCCGGGGGCTGCGTCATCGTAATGGAACGGCAAAAGGCGGCGGTCGTGCCGCTGCCGGAGTCCATCGTGGTGACGGATACCCGCTGCTACGGCGATACCGCCGTGGATTTCGCGGCGCTCCGCGGCGTATAAACCGACGATATCTTCTTACATTTGGATCAAACCGGTAAACCCGGGCAGACTAAGCTGCATCTGGCCGCGGCCGGGTGCGGAAAGGAAGGGCTTAACGATGGATCGCGATCAGGAAAAGTTCTACGAGGATGAAGAGGTGGAATCCCGCGAAACCACGCAGCAGCCGCAGCACGAGGAAGAAGTCAATGATATGCGCTATTTCCTGGAGCTGCTCAAGCACATTCGCGCGGCGATCAACGCGGGCACCAACGTGCCGCTGACCGGCAAGAAAATCATCGATGCGGAAAAATGCCTGATGATTATCGACGATATGGAAAAGAACCTGCCCGACGCCGTACAGTACGGCCTGCAGATGTTCTCGGAGCGGGAGAGGATACTGGGCGAAGCCGAAACCAAGGCGATGAACCGCATCAGTTCCGCGGAAATGCGCGTGAACGCCGCGCTGGAGCGCGCCCGTGAGGACGCCGAGCAGCGCGTGCTGGACGCCGAAAACGAAGCCAACGCCATCCTGCAGGACGCGCAGGACCGCGCCGATCACATGATCGACGAGAGCGAGATCATGCGCCAGGCCCGGGAAGAGGCCCGCATCATCAAAAACGACGCCCGCGTCGAGGCCAGCGAGCTGCGCCTGAAGGCCCAGCACGACGCCTACCAGATGCTCGCCTCCGTCGAGGACCAACTGACGGAAGCCTGCAAGAACATTCGCCGCCGCCGCGCGGAGCTGGGCGACGAAAACGAATAACCGCATATCGTATGCCCCGGCCGGGATGCCCAACCAGGCATCCCGGCCGGTTTTTGTCATTTCGGCATCATTTGCCAGCAGCCGGGCCATACTAAAGCGAATGACTTGCGCAAAGCAGGAGGATAACGTATGGACCGGGAGACTGGTTTTTCAGATAACGGAGGCAGGATTCGGGAACTGGCCGGGCGCTCGGGGCAGACGGGCACGGCGCGCCTGCGGCCGGAGAAAAAGGACCTGCGCCGGCTGTGGCGCGCGCTGGAGACGTCGTGCAGCCTGTGCCGCTGCGATGAAGACGATGAAGCCGCGCAGCGGATCTGCCGCGAAAGCGCCATGATCCGCGCCTGCGCCCGGCAGGCGCTGGCGGACGGCGGCGCGAAGCTGCCGTCCGTCAGCGGGAAACCCCGCGTCGAGGCGCTGATGGAGGCGGTCTGCGCCGGCGGCGACGCGCGGATGAGCCGCGAAAACCTGCTGGAAGCGATCGCGGCGTTCGACGCCGTCCAGCCGCTGAGAATGGAGGAACTGTGGGCCGTGCCGGAGGCCGCGCGCATCGCGATTACCCGCGCGACGGCCCGCACCGCGGCGTCCGTTGCGGAGAGACTGCGCGAGGAACGCCGCGCCGTGGCATGGGCGCGGCATTCGTTTTTGCGCCCGGGACGCGGCGACGCATTCGCCGAACGCGCGCTGAAGCTGTGCGGGGAAGTGCCGCTGCCCGAGGCGCAGCGCCGCTTGGACAGGGCGCTGCATCGCAGAGGCGAAACGGCGGAGGACGTCGTCAGACGGGCGCACGCGGCGCGGGCGCTGGATCTGCTGCGGCTGGACAACCTGCTGGCGGCCCGGCGCGTGATCGACGAACTGGACTGGCAGGCTTGCTTCCGCGAGGTTTCCCGGGTGGATCGGGAGCTTCGGGCCGATCCTTCCGGCGTCTACGGCCGCATGGACGACGAATCGCGGGCGGCGGTGCGGAACCAGGTTTCCGCCGTTGCCCGCCGGCTGAACGCGACGGAGCTGGCCGTGGCCCGCGCCGCGGGGGACGCCGCGCGACGCCGCGACGGCCGGGAGGGCACGGTATGCTGGTGGCTGTACGACGACGAAGGCCGCCGCGCGCTGCTGGAAAAGATGAACCGGGCAGACATGCGGCTGCCCCGGATGGTGCCTGATCCTTCCGGCGTCCGCACGGGCGCGGCGCTGATCGCCCTTTCCGTGGTGGCATTCGCGGCGCTGGCGGCCTGCGCCGGATCGCCCTGGCTTTGGCCGGCATGCCTGCCGCCGGCGTGGGCGGCGGGCAGCGCCGTGGCGAACCGTTGCTTCCCGCGGCGCGTGAAACCGTCGCGGCTGTTGAAACTGGAGCTGGACGCGATCCCGGACGACTGCCGCACGCTGGTGGTGATACCGGCGCTGCTGTCCGACCCGGACAGGGCGGCGGCAATCTGCGGCCAGCTGGAGGCGCTGGGATGCCTGGAGAAGGACGAAAACATCGGATACCTGCTGCTGGGCGATTTCGCGGACGCGCCGCAGAGAGACATGCCTGCGGACGCGGCGATACTGGAATGCGCCCGCGGGCGGATCGCCGATATGAACGCCCGGGCGGGGCGCGAAAAATACGCTTTTCTTCACCGCCGGCGCGAGCGCCTGGCGGCGGACGGCGTATGGATGGGCCGCGACCGCAAGCGCGGCGCGCTGACGGCGCTGAACCGCCTGCTGCTGGGCGAGGACGGCGCGGAGGCGGCCTTCGGAGCGGAGGGTACGGCCTGCGAACGGCTGAAGGGGCGCTATCGTTTCGTGGTCACGCTGGACGCCGATACGCGGCCGATGGGACTCCGCCCGGCGGTGCTGCAGCCGAGAATGGAGCTGCTGGCCTCGGACTGTTCGAACGCCTTCGTAGAGCTGTTCGCCGGCGCCGGCGGCGTGGACAGCTATCCCGTTTCCGTCTCCAACCTGTGGCAGGATATGACCGGCACGGGCATCTATGCGGGCAAGGGCATCTACGACGTCGCGGCCTTTCATCGCCGGCTGGACGGCGCGCTGCCGGAAGGCCGCGTGCTGAGCCACGATCTCATCGAAGGCGCGATCGCCGGGGCGGGGTTCCTGGGCGACGTGGCGCTGTTCGACGGCTGTCCGGCGGGGCTCTCCGGCTGGATGCGCCGCCAGCACCGCTGGATCCGCGGCGACTGGCAGCTGCTGCCGATGCTGTTTTCCCGAAAGCCCCTGCCCGGCGGGCGGCGGATCGGCTTCGCGGACCGGCTGCGCATGGCGGACAACCTGCTGCGCAGCCTTCGCGCGCCGGCGCTGTTGGCGCTGCTGCTGGCGGCGGTATGGACGGGCGGCGCCGGGGCGCTGCTGGCGGCGCTGGCTGTCATCTACCTGGAAGCGCTGCTGACGCCGCCCGGCGCGGACCGGCTGAAATGGCGGCGGGCGACGGCGCGGCTGGCCGTGCTGCCGGTTTCGGCCTGGTGCGCGCTGGACGCCGCGCTGCGAACGCTTTGGCGGCTGGGCGTCTCGGGCCGGCACCTGATGGACTGGGTGACGGCGGCGGACGCGGAGCGCGGCGGCGGCCTGAACCTCCGCGTTCCCGCCCGGGCTGCGGCGATCCTGATGCTGCCCGGACTGCTGGTGCAGGGCTGGTCGCTGGCGGCGCTGGCACTGGCCGCGCTGTTCTGGATCGGCCCGGACTGGATCCGTGACATGGAGCGCACGCCCGTCGAGGAAAAAACGACGCTGAGCGATGCGCAGCGGGACATGCTCATCGACCTGGCGCGGGATACCTGGCGCTTCTTTGAAACGCAGGTATCCGGCGATGGCGCGCTGCCGCCGGATAACGTGCAGCTGGATCCGCCCGCGCCGCCGGCCCGGCGCACATCGCCGACCAACATCGGGCTCTATCTGGTCGGCTGCCTGGCGGCGCACAGGCTGGGCTTTATCGAAGCCGACGCCATGCACGGCCGGATGACCGCCGCCCTGGAGGCCGTTTCACGCCTGGAGAAATGGCGCGGCCACCTGTACAACTGGTATGATATCGACAGCCTGACGGCGCTGAAGCCGCGCTACGTCTCATCGGTGGACAGCGGCAACCTGGCGGCGTCGCTGCTGCTGTGCGCCGCGGCGGAGGAAACCGGGCCGGAGCTGGCCGGGCGCATGCGCGCGCTGGCCGGAGACATGGATTTCTCGGCGCTGTACGACGCGCGGCGCGGGCTGTTCGCCATCGGCATGGCCGTGGACGGCGGCGGCCTCGGCCAATCCCACTACGACCTGCTGGCTTCCGAGTCGCGCATTCTCAGCTTTACGGCGATGATGCTGGGCCGGATTCCCGCCGGGCACTGGGGGAAGCTGGGCCGGCCCTGCGCGCTGGTCGAGGGCGGCGCGACGCTGGTTTCCTGGAGCGGGACGATGTTCGAATACCTGATGCCGGAGCTGTTCATGCGCGCGCCGGAACGGACGCTGCTGGGCCAGAGCGCGCGGAACGCCGTGCGCGTCCAGCGGCGGCTGGGCCGGCGGATGAAGCGCCCGTGGGGCGTGTCGGAATCGGGCTGGGTGGCCTTTGACGAGGACATGAATTACCAATACCGCGCCTTCGGACTGCCGGCGCTGGCGCTGGGCGGCGAAGCCGTGCAGGATGTGATCGCGCCTTACGCCGCGGCGCTGGCGCTGGCCGTCGCCCCGGCCGAGGCGGCGGAGGACCTGGCGCGGATGCGCGATATGGGCTGGGCCGATGAATGCGGCCTGTATGAAGCCGCGGACTACCTGCGCCCGGACGCGCAGGGCCGGCCCACGTTGGTGAAGAGCCACATGGCCCACCATCAGGGCATGATCCTGTGCGCGGTGTGCAACGCGCTCACCGGCGATTCGCTGCGATCCGATTTTATGAACCTGCCCCAGGCGCGGGCGCTGGCCCCGCTGCTGGAGGAGAAGCCCGCGAAGCGGGCCGGCCGCCGGTCCGCGCCGGCGGAGCGCCGGCCGTCCGGGGAGCCGGAACGGCGGTCCTCCCGCGCGGCCCGGACGGCGCGGCATCCGGCGCAAACGCAGCTTCTGCACGGCGGCGGCGCGACGGCACTGGTCACCGCCGGCGGCGCGGTGCATTACGCGCGGTTCGGCGTCAGCACCACGCGGTTTTCCGGCGACCTGCTGGATCGCGCCGACGCGGCCTGCGTCCACCTGCGGGACGCGGACACCGGCGCGGACATCGTCCTGGCGGGACGGGCGGGTTTTGAACCGGGCCTGGCGCGGTTTTCGGCGCGGCTGGGCGGCATCGACGCGGAAATGACCGTCTGCGCGTCCCCGGAGGACGGCGCGCTGATACGGGAAATCCGGCTGCGCAACGCCGGTGGGCGTCCGGCGCGGATCGACGTGGCCGACGTCGCGCCGGTGGCGCTGGCGCGCGACGCGGAATGGCGCGCCCACGCGGTGTTCAACAGCCTGTTTGTGGAAAGCAGCCGGCCCGCGCCGGACGCCCTGCTGTTTCGCCGCAGGCCGCGGGACGGGCGGGATCAATTCCCGGCGCTGGTTCACTGCGTATGCGCGCCCGGGGCGATCAGCTTTGAGACGGATTACGAAAAACTGGTCGGCCGGCTGGGCGACACGGGGCGGCCGGGCGGCATCGCGGCGGAATGGAGCGGCGCGCTGGGCGCGGTGCTGAATCCCGTCAGCGCGCTGCGGGCGCGGATGACGCTGCGCCCCGGGGAACAGGCGCGCCTGCATTTCGCGATGGCGCTTCTGGAACCGGGTGAGTCGGCGGAACGCTGGCTGGAAAAACACCGCGCGCCGGAAGCCGCGGATCGCGCCGAACGTCTGGCGGGCGCGCGGGCGCGGGCCATGCTGGGCTTCATCGGGCTTCGGCCGGACCGGTATTACGTGCTGCAGGAGCTGGCGGCGCTGCTTTACGACGGGCGCCTGGCGGCCCAGGCAAAACCGGTCCACGGGCCGGAGGAGGCGGTTGACCGCGCCGACCTGTGGTCAATGGGGCTGTCCGGCGACCGGCCGCTGATGGCGCTTTTCGCGACCGCGCCGGATCAGGCCGCCGAGGTGCGCGAGGCCGTGCGCGCCTGCGCGTTTTACCAGGCTGCGGGGATCGAAATCGATCTGGCGCTGGTGGACGACGGCGGCGAGGGTTATGCCAGGCCCGTTCGGGACATGCTGACCGCGGTGGCTGCCGGCGGCCGGCCGGGCACGGGCGGCGTGAAGATCATCGACGGCGCCCTGCTGGAACCCCGGCAGCGATCGGCGCTGCGCCGGGCCGCGTCGCTGTGCCTCGATGGCGGCATGGATTTCTACGCCCAGGCGCGGGCCGCCCTGTCGGCGCTGAAGGGCCCGGAGACTGCTCCGCCGAAGCGCCCGGGGATCGGCGCTTCCACGCTGAAGCCGCAGCCCCGGGAAGCCGACAACGGCTTCGGCGGCTTCCTGCCCGACGGCAGCTATGCCGTCGACGTGCTGCCCGACCGGCTGCCGCCCGCGCCGTGGTGTGATATCCTCGCCGGCGACGATTTCGGCATGCTGCTGTCCGAGCGCGGCGGAGGCTTCTGCTGGCACGGGAACAGCCGGGAGGCCCGGCTGACGCCCTACGGCAACGACGCTCTTCGGGAGGGCTGGGGCTGGATGCTGTATCTGACGAATCCCAGCCGCGGCGAGGTTGTCCGGCTGCTGCCCGGCGACGCGCCGGAGATGCCCTTTCGCGTCACGTTCGGCGCGGCCTCGGTTCGCTTCGCGTTTCAGGCGCGCCGCCTCGGCGGCGAGATCTGTTTCTGCCTGCGCGGCGGACGGCCGGAGGCGGTGATCGACGCGCGGCTGGAAAACCGCGCGCTGCCGGGCGAAGGCTGGCGGCTGGTGTGCTTCGTCGACTGGCTGATGGGTTCGGACGCTTCGGACGCCGCCCTCCTGAACTGCTGGCCGGCGGACGGCGCCTGCTTCGCCACCGGCGCGTGCGCCGGCGTGGGTTACCTGGCTTCGCCGGACGCCGGCGCGCAGCCGGGACCGAAGCGCAGCGCCTTCCTGGGCCGGGGCGGCGTCATGTGCCCGGAGGGCATCGGCATGACGTCGAGGGACGGCGGATGGGCGCTGGAAATACCGCTTCGGATGAAGCGCGGGCAGACCTGCGACGCCCGGCTGGCGCTGGGTTGGGCGGAGGATATCGCGACGGCATCCGCGCGTGTACGCGCGCTGCGCCAGGACGACGAACCGGTTCTGGCCGGAGCGGAACAGGCGTGGAGGGATTTGAGCGAAGCGCTGGTGATCGAAACGCCGGACGATCTGCTGAACCGGTTTGCGAACGGCTTCCTGCGCCATCAGATCCGCGCTTCGCGGGTGCTGGGCCGCGCGGGTTTATACCAGCCCGGCGGAGCCTACGGCTTCCGGGATCAGCTGCAGGACGTGCTGGCGCTGCTGCCGGAGGAGCCGGAGCGGGTGCGCGGGCACATCCTGCGCTGCGCGGCGCATCAATTCGAAGCGGGGGACGTGATGCACTGGTGGCATGAGCCCTTCCGCGGCGTGCGCACCCGGATATCCGACGACATGCTGTTTCTGCCCTATGCGGCGGCGGCCTATGTGCGGACCACCGGCGACGCCGCCGTGCTGGAGGAACCGGTGCCCTTTCTGGAGGACGTCGCGATTCCCGATGACCGCGAGGACGTCTACCGGGAGATGCGGCCGGGCAGGACCGCCGGCACGCTGCACGAACACTGCATGCGTGCGTTTCGCCGCGCGGCGCGGACCGGCGCGCACGGCCTGGCGCTGATGGGCGCGGGGGACTGGAACGACGGCATGAACCGCGTGGGCGCGAAGGGCCGCGGCGAGAGCGTGTGGTTGTCGGAATTTCTGGCCGCCTGCGCGGAGGATTACGCCGCAGTCGCGCCGTCCGCGGGCGACGTCGTGTGGCTGCGGGAACTGGCGCGCCGCATGCGAAACGCCGTGGAGGCGTACGGCTGGGACGGGGAATGGTACCTGCGGGCCTACACCGACGACGGCGCGCCGCTGGGCAGCGCGGCGAATCCGGAATGCCGGATCGACGCCGTCAGCCAGGCCTGGGCCGTGTTGGCGGGGCTGGACGCGGCGCGCTGCCGCAGCGCCATGGACGCCGCCTGGCGGATGCTGGTCGACGGCAAACACGGCCTGATCCGGCTGCTGACGCCGCCCTTCGAGGGCCGCGGCGTCGACCCCGGCTATATCCGCGGATATCCCGCCGGCGTGCGGGAAAACGGCGCGCAGTATACCCACGCGGCGCTGTGGCTGCTGCTGGCGTTGATCCGCATGGGCGACGGCGCGCGGGCGCATGAAGCGCTGCGGATGCTGCTGCCCTACAACCACGCCGACGCGCCCGAGAAGGCCGCGCTGTACCGCGGGGAGCCCTACGTGATGGCGGCGGACATCTATTCCGGCCAGCATGCCGGGCGCGCGGGCTGGACGTGGTACACCGGTTCCGCGGCCTGGATGCGGCTGTGCCTGCTGGCGCTGCTGGGCTATGAGCGGCGCGGCGATCGCGTGCGGCTGAACGCGCTGCTGGGCGAATGGGATCGCGCCGCCGTGACGGTGCGCTTCGGCGCCAGCCGGTACCGGCTGGAATGCGACCGGACGGCGCGGCGCGTGACGCTCGACGGCGCGGAGGTCGAAGGGGATTTCATCCGCATGACCGACGACGGCCGGGCGCATACGGCCCGGTTCCCGGCGCGAAAGGCATGAAAAAGCCGGCCTGTCCGATTCCGGACAGGCCGACTTTTCGCGTGACGGGTTACATATGCTTGAAGCCCTCGCCCAACACGTCGTGGGCCTTGTTGGCGATCACGAAGGCCTTCGGGTCGATGGCGAATATGATGCGGCGCAGGCGCATGGATTCAAAGCGGTTCACCACGCACAGCAGCACCTGCTTTTCCGCGTGGCTGTACATGCCCACGGCGTTCAGCGCGGTGACGCCGCGATCCATCTCCTTCATGATGCGCTCGGCGATCTCTTCGCTGTGGTCGGAGATGATGAAATAGGAATGGGCGGAATTGGGCCCTTCCAGCACCAGATCCACCAGCACGTTGCAGATAAACGTGCTGATCAGACCGTACATGGCGGCCTGGGGTTCGAACGTGAAGGCCGAGGCGATGATCACCAGCCCGTCCACCAGGAAGATGCCGTAGCTGACGCGCAGCACGGGGATCAGCCGGTGCAGCAGCGAAGCCAGCATGTCGGTGCCGCCGGTGGTGGCGCTGCCGCGCAGCACCAGCCCGAAGCCGATACCGCTGATGGCGCCGCCGTAGACCGCCGCCAGCAGCATGTCGTCCGTGGCCGCGGGCAGCGGCAGGTGGTCGATCAGGATCGACAGCCCGAACATGGCGATCAGCGAGCGCACGCCGAATTTGATGCCGATCCGCTTCAGCGACACCATGAACAGCGGCGCGTTCAGCAGGATGTTCACCGTGCCGACGCTGATGCCGGTCACGTGGTTCATCAGCTGGCCGATGCCCGTAAACCCGCCGGCGACCACCTGGTTTGGGATCAGATACAGCTTGTACGCCGCGGCGGCGATCAGCAGCCCCGCGACGATGAACAGGCTGTTTTTCAATTCTGAACGAAGCGTGGGATTCATGAGACAGCCTCCTGATACAGCGGGATCATTTTAACATATCCCCGCGGTAAATTCAACGGGACCGCAGCGCTTTCCAGTGGCAAAGCGCTATCATGAAACGGGTCATCCGTGCGGCTTTATCCGCGCACCCGCCGCCAGCCGCGGGCATAGCGATAATACAGACCGATACGGTCGATCAAACGGGCGCGGACGCGCCCGTCGGAAAGGCGTGCTGACGGATGTATTATGAAACCATGCCGCTGTACCCGTCGCTGAGGTCCTGCGACGGCAGGGAGAACTGCGTGCGGGTGCCGGTGTTCGACAGGGACTGCGGCGGCCCGCCCCGGCCCATGATGGAATGCCGCCGCGTGACGATCGAAAACCCATGCCGGCCGGGGGAATGCGCCGAAGTGATATTGGGGGTGGATGATTGCGGCAGCCTGGTGGTATGCGTGCGCCGCGAGCCGCGCGGCTGCGGCTGCCCGCCGTGCCCGCCGCCCTGCCGGCCCCGGAGGGAACCCCGATGCCTGCCGGAGCCCCGCCGCCCGGCCAAGCCGCGCTGTGGCTGCCAGCGAGGGCGGCTGTACGGAACCTGGGAATGAAGGCGCCAACGTGACAAAACGCGCCATCGCCGGTATAATCCGGCGGTGACGCGCATATATACTGCCAAACGGCTGCGAAAGGGCGCGAAAGGAAGGTTGACATGGATAGGATACGCGTGATGCTGGCGGATGATAATTTGAGCATACTTCGGGTGCTGTCGGATTTCCTGGGCCGCAAGCCGGATATCGACGTCGTGGCGGCGGTCTCCGACGGCGTGGAGATCCCCGAGGCGGTGCGCCAGCACTCGCCGGACATCCTGGTGATGGATATCATCATGCCGCGGCGGGACGGTTTTATGACGCTGGAGGCGCTGAACGCCATGCCCGAGGCGCTTCGGCCGAAGGTGATCGTGCTGACGGGGCTGGCGAGGGACGATTTTATCATGCGCGCGATCCAGCTGGGCGCCAGCTATTACATGGTCAAGCCCTTCGACATGAACCTGCTGTACGAGCGGATCGCAGATATCGCCCGCGAACCCGCGGAGACCATCGCCGCCGCGCCCGCCGGTTCGCCGGCCAGCGAAACCGTGGACGAGCAGATCACCAACCTGTTTCTCACGCTGGGCATCCCTGCGCACATCAAGGGATACCAATACCTGCGCGAAGCCGTGCGCATGGTGATGGACGACCACGATGTCATCAACCGCATCACCAAGGAGCTGTATCCCGGCATCGCCCGGAAATTCGACACCTCCGCCAGCAAGGTGGAGCGGGCCATGCGCCACGCCATCGAGGTGGCCTGGGCCCGCGGGCGGCTGGAGGCCGTGAACCAGATGTACGGCTACCGGGTATTCGCCCGGGAGGACAAGCCCACCAACGGCGAATTTATCGCCATGGTCTCCGACAAGCTGGCCGTGAAAAAGACGGCCTGACGGGTACAGACGGACGCAGAGGGGGAACGCGCTTCGGCGCGTTCCTTTTTTGCGCCCGGGCGCGGAACCGCGGCGCGTCCAAACCTTGCAATTTGCGCGTGAATGCTCTATAATGGGGTACGGGTGAACGCGATCCGTCCGCGGCGAGGCCGTGGGCGGGAGGAACGATAAACGGCTCCGGACGTCGCAGGAGCGCTACAGAGGAGAAGCAGAACAAACATGTTTGTGGATACTTGCCGCATCGACCAGAGCCTGCTGGGACGGCGGGTGGACCGGGAAGAGATGCGCCGCGTCCAGCTGGAAATGCTGGACGCGCTGGCGGAATACTGCGGCCGGCACGGCCTGGCGTACTATCTGTCCGGGGGAACGCTGCTGGGCGCGGTGCGCCACAAGGGCTATATTCCCTGGGACGACGATATCGACATCAACATGCCGCGCCCGGACTGCGACCGGCTGATCCGGATGACCGGGGGCCGGCTGAACGATCACGTCGTGATCGCCTCGCCCGACGGGCCGATCCGGCACGGCACATCCTTTCCCAGGCTGTGCGATACCCGCTATATCCTCCACAGCAGCTCGCCCGACGGCAAGAGCTCCTATTACACCAATCTGTTCGTGGACATCTTTCCCATCGAGGGCCTGCCCACGGAATGGGAAAAGGTCAAGCGGCACTACGTGATCGCGAAATCGCTGGTAGTGATGCGCAAGCTGGCGTATTTCAGGGGCATTCCCATCTCGCCGATGTTCAACGCCGCCACCGTGCTGCGGCACATCGCGCACCCCTTCGCCAAGCTGACGGGATACCGGTTGTGGAACCGGCTGCTGCTCAAGCACGCGAAGAAGTACAAATACGACGAATGCCCGTACGTGGGCGTCGTGACCAGCTGTGAGCATACGCTGGAGGAGTACATCGAGCGGGAGGGCTACGGCACGCCGATTCAGGTGGAATTCGAGGGCAAGCGGTACAACGCCCCGGCGGACACCGACAAGTATCTGAAGAACCTGTACGGCGATTACATGCAGCTCCCGCCGCCGGAAAAGCGCGTCGCCCATAACTTTGAAGTGTATGAAAGCCGCGATCCCGCCTGAGCGCGCTTCCGCGGTCTGAGGAACGAAATGGATTTTACCGCTAAGTATCCCGCGCTGGCCAACCTGTACCGGCGCCTGCTGGTGTGGGGCAGCCGCACGATCCGGGGCATCGACCCGGACAAGGTGGTGTTCAGCAGCTATCTGGGCAAGCAGTACGGCGACAACCCGCGCTGCATCTCCGAGCGCCTGCACGAACGCTATCCGAAGGCGAAGATCGTCTGGCTGTTCGATACCTATCATTCCAGACACGTGCCGGAAAACCTGCCCGATTACGCAAAGCCCCTGTACATCCTCTCCAAGGAGGCCTTCTGCGAACTGGGCACCGCCCGGGTATGGGTGGATAATTTCACCAAGGTCAACGTGCTGCGCCATCCGAAGGGCCGGCAGTTCTACGTGCAGACCTGGCACGGCGACCGGGCGATCAAGAAGATCTGCTACGACATCGGCCTGGATGACGGCCATCGCATCGAGGAGGAGTGCGACCGCGTGCTGACGGCTTCAGCCTTCGGCGAGCGCATGTACCGCACCGCCTTCCGCTATCACGGCGAGTACATCAGGGCCGGTTCGCCGCGCAACGACATCCTCGTCAAAAACGATCCGGCGGACATCGCCCGGGTCCGGGCGAAGCTGAACATCCCGGAGGGCACGAAGCTTCTGCTGTACGCGCCCACATACCGGGACAACGACGCCGTGCTCCCCAAGCGGGCGCAGATGGATCTGGACCGTACGCTGCGCTGCCTGGAGGAGAAGACCGGCGGCCCGTGGATGTGCATGTACCGCACGCACTACTTCACCGAGGGCATCGACCTGGATTCGGTGAAGGACCGCATCGTGGACGTAACGGCGTACGACGACATGGCCGAGCTGCTGCTGGCGGCGGACATGGTGCTGACGGATTATTCCTCCTGCGCGCTGGACTACATCCTGCGGGACAAGCCGGCCCTGTTCTACATCGCCGACTGGGCGGAATACGTATCCACCCGCGGTGTGTACTTCGACGTGCGCGAAGCGCCGTTTTTCACCGCGGAGAACCAGGACGCGCTGGAGGCGCTGATCCGCGGCCTTACCGAGGAAAAGGTGCGCCGGAACTGCACCGACATCCGGGAATACTTCGGTTATTACGAGACCGGGCGCGCCACTGACGCGGCCTGCGATTACATCATCGAGCGGCTGGGCAGCCGCCGCAAATTCCCCGATTGAGCCAGGAGGGCCGAACATGAACGTTGCCATCATCATCGCCGGCGGCGTGGGCAGCCGGATGCACATGGACATCCCCAAACAGTTCATCCACATCTACGATAAGCCCGTCATCATCTACACGCTGGAGGGCTTCCAGCGCCACCCGGAGATCGACGCCATCGAGGTGGTGTGCCTCGCCGGCTGGGAGGAGACGCTGAAGGATTACGCGCGCCAGTACGGCATCACCAAGCTGAAATGGATCTGCACCGGCGGCGAGACCGGCCAGGAATCCATTCGCAACGGCGTTTACCACCTGGAGGGCGAACTGCGGGACGACGACATCGCCATCGTCCACGACGGCATCCGCCCGATGGTGGATTCCAGCGTGCTTTCGGACTGCCTGCGCGTGTGCCGGCTGCACGGCAACGGCGTCACTTCCACGCCCTACAACGAACAGATCTTCCGCATCCAGGATGAATACACCACCCGGGAATACATCCCGCGCGAGACGATCCGCAAGGTGGCCACGCCCCAGGCCTATCGCTACGGCCTGCTGCGCGACGCCTACCGCCGCGCCTTTGCCGAGGAAATCGGCATCTACGGCTCGGCCTATACCAACACCATGATGGTCGACTTGGGCGAGACGCTGTATTTCGCCGCCGGTTCCGACAAGAACATCAAGCTGACCAGCAAGGACGATCTGGAACTGTTCAAGGCGTATTTGAGGATGGACAGGGAGTAGAAGAAAGGGAACAGGAATGGTCGGGAGCGAGGCCGAAGGCCGAGGAGCGGCGAGATCACCGGCGAAGCCGGATGGCTGACCCGCCGCGAAGCTGCGGGCCGCCGAATGGCAAGCACGCAGCCGATCAGGGAACAGGAGACTGCTCTAATTCCCCGCAGGGGCGCCGATGCGGCGCCCGCCCGCAGCAAATCAGGGAACAGGTGAGGTACGACATGTTCAATCGGGAAATCTATGATCGTTCGCTGGCTTCGGCCTGTGCGGGCGCGGGGGAATCCGGCGCGCTGGACGGAAAGCGGTTCCTGATCACCGGCGCCACGGGGCTGGTGGGCTCGTTCCTGGCGGATGCGCTGATCTTCATGAACGAAACCCGCGGCGCGGGCATCGAAATCTATGCCGCCGGGCGCCGCGAGGAAGGCGTCCGGGCGCGCTTCGGCGAGAGCTTCGGACGGCCGTACTTCCATTACCTGCCCTATGACGCCGCGAAGCCCATCGGCTTCGACGCGCCCGTAGACTGCGTCGTGCACGCGGCCTGCAGCGCCCATCCGCTGGCCTATTCCAAGGACCCGGTGGGCACCATGCAGGCGAACCTGGTGGGCACGATGAACCTGCTGGAATACCTGCGCGGGCAGGAGAACGCGCGGCTGCTGTTCCTGTCCACCGGCGAGATCTATGGCGAGAATCCCGATCTTCCGAACGGCTTTTCCGAGACCGACCACGGCTGGGTGGATTCGATGCTGCCCCGGTCCTGCTACCCGGAGAGCAAGCGCGCGGCGGAGACGCTCTGCGCCGCCTATGCCGCGCAGTACGGCGTGGACGCGGTGGTGGCGCGGCTGTGCCACGTCTACGGGCCCACGCTGACCTCCGCCAACAGCCGGGCCGACGCGCAGTTTTTGCGCAAGGCGCTGGCGGGCGAGGACATCGTGATGAAGAGCGCCGGCAGCCAGGTGCGCTCGTTCTGCTACGCCGCCGACGCCGTGGGCGCGATCCTGACGCTGCTGGCGGCGGGCGGGCGCGGCCAGGCCTACAACGTCGCCAACCGCGATTCCGTCGCCTCCATCCGCGAATACGCCGAGACGCTGGCCGACATCGCCGGGGTGAAGGTCGTCTTTGACCTGCCGCCGGAGGCGGAAAAGGCGGGCTATACGAAGATCACCCGCGCCGTGTTTGACGCCGCCAAGCTGGAGGCGCTGGGCTGGCAGCCGCGGTATACGCTGCGCGAAGGGCTGGAAGCGACGTACGCGAGCCTCAAGCCGGTTTGAGGCCCTTGGTTTCCCGGACGTGAGCGCACGGGAAATTGCTTTTATGGCGGGCCGGCGGAATAAAACGGCGCCGCCGGTTCAAAAATCATAGCTGAGGTGATCCAAATGATCAAGACGGCGTTTTACGACGCGAAGGAATACGACAAGCCCTCGTTTGAGCGCTATGGCGGGCTGAACGGCGTTGAATTCCGCTTTCTGGAAACCAAGCTGAACGAGGATACCGTGGCGCTGGCGCGGGGATGCGACGCCGTGTGCGTGTTCGTCAACGACACCGTGAACGCCGCGGTCGTCGACAGGCTGTACGAATACGGCGTGAAGCTGATCGCGCTGCGGTCGGCGGGCTATAACAACGTGGACGTGCAGCATGCCTACGGAAAGGTGCACGTGGTCCACGTGCCGGCCTACTCGCCCTACGCGGTGGCCGAGCACGCCGCGGCGCTGCTGCTGACTTCCGTCCGCCGCATCCATAAGGCCTACAACCGCACGCGGGAATTCAACTTTTCCCTGAACGGACTGACGGGCTTCGATCTGCACGGCAAGACCGTTGGCGTGGTGGGCACCGGCAAGATCGGCCGCATCTTCGTCGATATCTGCCGGGGCTTCGGCATGAACGTGATCGCCTACGACCGCTTCCCGGCGAAGGACAGCGGCATCGATTACGTCCCGCTGGACGAACTGTTCGAGCGCAGCGACATCCTCTCGCTGCACTGCCCGCTGACGGACGAGACGCGGCACATGATCGACGCGGCGGCCATCGAAAAGATGAAGAAGGGCGTGGTGATCCTCAACACCTCCCGCGGCGCGCTCATCGACGCCGAGGCGCTGCTGGAGGGCATCAAGGCGCGAAAGGTGGGCGCCGCCTGCCTGGACGTGTACGAGGAGGAAGCCGACATCTTCTTCGAGGACCGCTCCGGCCATATCCTGAACGACGACCTGCTGTCGCGGCTGATCTCCATGCCGAACGTGATCGTCACATCCCACCAGGCGTTCCTGACCGAGGAGGCGCTGAACAACATCGCGGAGACCACGGTCAGCAACATCCGATCCTGCTTCGACAACGACGGCATCTGCGACAACGAGCTGTGCTATCGCTGCGGGAACATCGAACAGTGCAAGAAGGCGCGCAGGGAGCGGTGCTTCTGACGGAGAGCGCCGCGGCTTCGCCGAGCGCGTGCGTTCACTTGTGAAATAGATTTCTTCCCGAGTCGTTCCCGCTGAAACCGCGTTTTCAACGAATTGAAGCGCTGATTTGCCGTGCAAATCAGCGCTTGTCCTTTCTGCCGAACAGCCCGCCCGTCAGCTCGCTGACGTTCCGGCCCAGCTTTTGCCAGGCGCCCTTCAGGCTGCCGGTGGATACGAGGGCGTAGGCGACGGCGGCGAGCGCCGCGATGGCCACGACCCAGCCGATGCCGGTCGCCACTGCGCTTTTTTCGGTGCCCTTGCCGGACTCGGCCCTGGCGCTGCCGTACAGCACGTCTTCCAGCACGCGGGCCATGTAGGCCGCGGCCTCCTTGGCCTTTTCCTTTTCGATTTCGTGGGTGCCGAATTCCAGCAGCAGCGCGTGCGGATAGAGCTCCTGGTTGTAGTTTCCGCGGCCGATATAGATATCCTTGATGAGGCCCGGATACTTTTTATCCGCGGCCCGTTTGATCTGCTGGGCAAAGGCCCTGTTCTCGGCGGCGTTCTGGTTGTTCCGGCCCACGAACAGCCGCACCTTGCTGATCTCCTCGCCGTCCACTTCGGTCTCGTACTGCTCGGCGGGCACGGCGTCGCGGTGGATATCCAGCAGAGCGTCCGGGTTCTTCTTGAGCAGCTCCTCCGCCGTGCGGCGGGACCGGTCGTAGGCGTCCGCGTCGTGGGGCAGGAACGTCTCCTTCGAATACACGGCTTCGATGCCGCGCGCCTCGAGCGCTTCCTTCAGCGCCTCGCCCACGTCGTAGATGCCCGCGCCCTTCCACTTGGACGACGTGCCGTCGTCCGGCACGTAGGATTCGTCGCTGTGCGTGGAATACATGGCGATCAGCTTCCGGCCGCCGCCCTTTTCAGCCAGCGCGTAGAACGCCGCCAGCGCGGTTTCATCCGGAACCGCTTCGCCCACATACCGGGCCGTGGCGGTCTGCGCCGCGTCGTCCACCGAAACCACGCGGTACAGCCGGTCGTCGCCGGAGATGTACTCGTCGCCCTCGTACATGCGCCCCGCGCGCATCGTCAGCGCCGCGCCGTCCTCGTCCAGCAGCGTGTACACGCAGTCGCCGTCCGTCTCGGCCCGGGCCGCGCCGCAGAGCAGCATCAGCGCGCAGATCATCAGCAGAAAACGCTTCATCGGTGCTCCCTCCTCACGAAATCGCCGTTGACGAATTCCCGGGTGGGCCGCTGCCGGCCGCGGGTCGCGCGCTCAATGATCTCCCCGGCCAGCTCGCTCAGCAGCACCGCCAGCAGCCCGGCGATCACGACGGCGTCATAGCCGCCCGCGCCGCCCAGCGCCAGCCGCTGCTCCGCGCCCATCGACCGGGCGTAGATCCAGTTGGCGATGTCCGCCATCATCACGCCCAGCGTGCCCGCGATGTACGCGCCGCGCCGGGACCGCCCGAAGACATACGCGATGGCGCCGGCCGCCAGGCCGTAGGCGATCATCGGATCGACGATCATCGCCTCCGGTTCGTCGGGCAGATACCGGCCCAGCAGGAACACCGCGATGGCGGAGATGACCGCGGCGACCAGGCTGCGCGCGCGTTCGACGGCGGTGTCCGCCTTGATCCACAGCCGGACGCACAGGATCAGCGGGATCAGCGCGCCGCCGATGTTGAAGCTGAAAGACCGCGTCACCGGGATCTCCGGCAGAAAGCCGCCCGCGATGATCAACACGATGAACAGGATCGCCTGCCGGTCGGTCAGCCGCAGGCGGTCCAGCACCCGCTGGCCCGCGCCGAACAGGATCAGCCCGCCCGCGACGAGCAGCAGTATGAAGCCAATGGTCATAATGATTCCCTCCAGAATTGGTTTTCCATGGGTCCGGAGGATATTATGGCCGGGAACATGGGAAAAAATGAATCCGCGGGCGATGCTTATCGAAACCTGCCGAAACAAAAAAACGCCGCGGCGGGTTCTGCCCGCC
Source organism: uncultured Eubacteriales bacterium (assembly GCA_902764285.1). Taxonomy (GTDB): domain Bacteria; phylum Bacillota; class Clostridia; order Christensenellales; family Aristaeellaceae; genus UBA2862. The sequence goes on along the minus strand of CACWVN010000028.1, from coordinate 5,271 downwards.
GCGGAATTCATCTGAATGCCGTTTACTGCGCCCCTTCCGGGATCGGCTTGATGACCCGGTTGTACAGCCGCCGGAACAGGACCAGCGTGGTGATCAGCGAGGCGATCTCGGCGATGGGGAACGAATACCATACCAGCGTGTCGTTGCCCGCGTTCATGCCGATGAGGGCCAGTATGTACGCCGCGGGCAGCAGCGCCACCAGCTGGCGGGCGAAGGAGACGATCATCGAATAGGTGCCGTAGCCCAGCGCCTGGAACACCGAACCCATGGCGATGCAGACGCCGGCGAACAGGAACGTGCTGCCGATGATCCGCAGCGCCGGCACGCCCACGGCCAGCATTTCCGGCGAGGCGTTGAATATGCCCAGCAGCGGCCCGGGGATGATCATGAAGGCCAGCAGCCCCAGGAAGATGTAGCTGGCGGCGTAGACGATGGCCAGCTTCACGGCCTGCATCATGCGGCGGCGGTTGCGCGCGCCGTAGTTGTAGGCGATGATGGGGATGATGCCGTTGTTCAGGCCGAACACGGGCATGAACACGAAGCTGTTCAGCTTGAAGTAGACGCCGAACACGGTGGCGGAAATCTCCTTCGCGGAGGTGTAGTTGATGAGAATAATGTTCATCAGGAACGTCATGACCGAACCGATGGCCATCATGATCACCGAAGGTATGCCGATGGCGTAGATGCGTCCGATGAGCCGCCAGTCGGGCCGGAAGGCGCGCAGGTTCAGCCGGATATCGTCGTTCTTCATCCGGTTCAGTATCACCGCCAGCGCAAAGGCGACGATCTGGCCGATCACCGTGGCGATGGCCGCGCCCTTCGCGCCCAGGTTCAGCGTGAAGATGAACACCGGGTCGAGGATGATGTTGATGATAGCGCCGATGCCCTGGGTGAACATCGTGTAGATCGTGCGACCGGTGGACTGCATCAGCCGCTCGAACATGATTTGGCCGAAGATGCCGAAGCTGAAACAGCACACGACCGTCAGGTAATCCACGCCGTAATCGATGATCTTGGCTTTGTCCGTCATCGAGGCAAAGAACGTCCGCACGCCGAACAGGCCGAACAGCAGGAACACCGCGTAGCCCACCAGCGCCAGGAACACGCCGTTTTCCGCCACCTGGTTGGCCAGCTCCGGCTTCTTTTCGCCCAGCGCGCGGCTGAGCAGCGCGTTTACGCCCACCGCCGTGCCCGTCGCCAGGCCGATCATCAGGTTCTGCGCCGGGAACGCCAGCGAGACCGCCGTCAGCGCGTCCTGTTCGAATCGGGCCACGAAATAGCTGTCCACCACGTTGTACAGCGCCTGGACCAGCATCGAAAGGATCATCGGCAGCGACATGTTGATGATCAGCTTCGGGATGGGCATGACGCCCATTTTGTTTTCAGCGGGAGCCTTGTTTTGCATGGCGATCGCTCCTTTGGCAAGGGACGCGGGGCAGGGGAACGGCCGGGCCGTTCGCCGCCCCGGTTTTCAATTGAATTTGTAGATCTTTCGCAGCAGCTTGTAGAAGAACAGGTCGATATCCCGGCCGGTCTTGCCCGGCAGCAGGAAGGCGACGTTGGCGCTGCGATAGCGCATGCGGCGGTAGGTGGCGGGGTGCGTCTCCTTCAGCCACTGCCACAGCGCGTCGGATTTCGCCAGGTTTTCCGCGGTGCCGGACATCATCAGGTAGATGGTGCAGATCATCAGCATGATGGAGAGGTAGTGGTACATGTACAGCGCCAGCCGCTTGTTGTTCCGTTCCAGCGCTTCCAGGTCATGGGAATCGGCCAGGATCTTCGTCACGCGGATCTGCTGGTCGATGCGGCGGATGAGGTTTTCCTCCGTCACCGACTGGTCGGCGCGGCCGATGAAATACCGGTACAGGTCGCAGTCGATGTAGTACAGCGATTTCACGCTGGGCAGCGGCTGGTATACGAACACGTTGTCCACGTAGAACGTGTGCTTCGGCAGCGAAAGCCCGGCCTGGCGCAGCACTTCGGTGCGGTAGACGACGGCGTGCATCGTCATGAACTGCGAAGCGCTGAAACGGCCCACGTCCTCCCAGCCGAAGGCCTGGTCCACCGGCAGCGCGTTGCGATAGCGCACGGCGTGCTGGGTGTTGTCGGCCACGTGCTCGTACACGTAATTGCAGATGAACAGGTCGACGGGCTCGCTCATCTGCGCGGCGCGGCGCAGCTGTTCCATCAGCCGGTCCAGCGCGTCCTCGTCCAGCCAGTCGTCCGAATCCACCACCTTGAAATACAGCCCTTCGGCGTGGATCAGACCCTGGTTCACGCCCTCGCCGTGGCCGCCGTTTTCCTGGTGGATGACGCGGATGATCCCCGGGTATTCCGCGCTCCAGCGGTCGGCGATGGCGCCGGTGTCGTCGGTGCTGCCGTCGTTCACCAGTATGATCTCGCATTCCTCGCCCGCGTGCAGCAGCGTGCGGATGCAGTGGTCCATGTATTCCGCGGAATTATAGCAGGGCACCGTAAAGGTGATGAGTTTCAATGGCATTCACTCCCCGAACGTCTATCCATAACATCCTTTTCAGTTTACCATAGAATCCATATTTTGAAAAGGCGTGGCCGGCGCTGTGCTTTACACTTAACATTCGATCGGTTATAATAGGGGATATTAACCGATTATCGCCTGAAACGGGGGAGAACCATGGCACATTATCTGATCAAGGACCTGTTTACCAAGCTGCCCGAAGCGGACATCCCGGGCGTGAAGGTCAGCGGCTGGGTGCGCACCATCCGCGAGAGCAAGGCGTTCGCCTTCGTGGAGCTGAACGACGGCACCTATTTCAAAAACCTGCAGATCATCCTGGAGGCCGGCAAGCTGCCGGATTACGACGGGATCGTGAAGTCCATCACCACCGGCGCCGCCATCGAGGCCGAAGGCGTATTGACGCTGACGCCGGAAATGAAGCAGCCCTTTGAGCTGAAGGCGGAGCAGGTGACCGTGGTGGGCGAGAGCCCCTCCGATTACCCGCTGCAGAAGAAGCGCCACACGCTGGAGTACCTGCGCACCATCCAGCACCTGCGCCCGCGCGCCAACCTGTTCCAGTGCGCGTTCCGCGTGCGCAGCGTGGCGGCCCAGGCCATCCACCGCTTCTTCCACGACAAGGGCTACCTGTACGTGCACACGCCGCTGATCACCGGCAGCGACTGCGAGGGCGCGGGCGAGATGTTCCGCGTGACCACGCTGGACCCGGACGCCCTGCCGCTCAACGACGAGGGCAAGACCGATTACAGCAAGGATTTCTTCGGCAAGCCCGTGTCGCTGACGGTGTCCGGCCAGCTGAACGCCGAGATCTTCGCCATGGCTTTCCGCAACGTGTACACCTTCGGGCCCACGTTCCGCGCCGAGGAATCCTACACGCCGCGCCACGCCGCGGAGTTCTGGATGATCGAGCCGGAGATCGCCTTCGCGGATCTGTCGATCGACATGGACCTGCAGGAGGAGATGGTGAAGTACATCATCGCCGCCGTGCTGGAGGAATGCCCGGAGGAGATGGCCTTCCTGAACAGCTTCGTGGACAAGGGCCTGGTCGACCGGCTGGCCTTCGTGCGCGATTCCGAGTTCGTGCGCTGCACCTATACCGAGGCCATCGACATCCTGCAGAAGTCCGGCGAAAAGTTCGAATACCCGATCTCCTGGGGCAGCGACCTGCAGACCGAGCACGAGCGCTACCTGACCGAGAAGCACTTCGGCAAGCCGGTGTTCGTCACCGACTGGCCCAAGGAGATCAAGGCCTTCTACATGCGCATGAACGACGACGGCAAAACCGTGGCCGCGGCCGACCTGCTGGTGCCCGCCGTGGGCGAGCTGTGCGGCGGCAGCCAGCGCGAGGAGCGCTACGACGTGCTGAAGCAGCGCATCGAAGAGCTGGGCATGAACCCCGAGGACTACTGGTGGTACCTGGAGCTGCGCAAGTACGGCACCGCGAAGCACGCCGGTTTCGGCATGGGCTTCGAGCGGATGATCATGTACCTGACGGGCATCGCCAACATCCGCGACGTGCTGCCCTTCCCGCGCACCACCGGCAACGCCGATTTCTAAACTGCCATACGGCGCCTGACCTCGGTCGGGCGCTGTTTTTTCTCACGCGCGGGAACCGGCTCGGCCGGCGGCGCGTCCAAATTGGGAAAGGATGGGATGGACATGAAGCGGTTCGCGGCTTTGGTGTTGGCGCTGGGTTTGTGCCTGGCGCTCCCGGCGGCTTTCGCCGAGGTGAGCTATTCGGATTTTGCGGGCGTGTATGAATTCTGCAGCGGCGTCGGCGCGTGGAATACGGAGCTGACGCTGAATGCGGACGGCACATTCCGCGGCTATTTTTCCGACAGCGACATGGGCGCTTCGGAGCTGGAGGGCACTGGCTGCGACGCGATCGTGTACTACTGCGATTTCACCGGGCGGCTGTCGCCGCTGACGCAGATCAGCGAATGGGAATACCTGGCCACGGTGGACGCGCTGGACGAGGGCGCCCCGGACGGCGAAACCTACATCGAGGATAACCTGCTCTACTACGCCAGCCACGCCTACGGGGTGGCTTTGGGCGCGCAGCTGCGGCTGTATCTGCCCGGCACGCCGAAGACCATGCTGCCCGCGGGCTTCCTGGACTGGCTCTCGTGCCGCGGCATGGACATCGAATGGGAAGAGCTGCCCGACGCGGGCCTCTACAACATCACCAACGACTGCGGCTTCGCCTGGGGCGGCCGGCCGGCGGAGGAACCCGCCCTGCCGGAGCTGACGCCGGCGCCGGAGCAGCCCTGGTCGTGGCTGGAGCCGGAGGCGGAAGCGACGGCGCCGGATGCGCCGCAGGAGCTGCGGTTTCCCATCGACGGCGTGGTGGTGAACGTCCGCACGTTCGTGTCGCTGCGCGAATCCCCTTCGACCAACGCCGTGGAACTGGCCCGGGCGCCGCTGGGCGCGACGGTGACGCTCTATTCCTCCGACGCCTGGTACGACGGCAAACACTGGTTCGTGGAGGCCGGCTATCAGGGCCTGCGCGGGTACATGTGCATCGAGTATCTGGACGCCGTGCTGCCCGACGGCCTGGCGGCGTGGATGAACGGCCGCCCGGAGATCTCCGGCGAGGTGCGCGCGGCCAACGCCGGCACCGACCTGATCCTGCGCGCCGGCCCGGGCGCGGGCTATGACAGCCTGGGCATGCTGTACGGCGGCGAGGCGCTGGGCTGGCTGGGCGACGGCCGGCTGGACGGCAAGGGCGTGTGCTGGTACCGCTGCAGCCACTACGGCCGGGAATGCTGGGTCTCGGC
>CACWVN010000027.1 GCA_902764285.1 uncultured Eubacteriales bacterium | reverse complement strand
AACCGGGCAGGGAACCCTGCCCGGAATCATTCGGATCAGATCAGTTGCCGGCAGCGGCGTCAGCGGCTTCCTCAGCGGCGCCTTCGACGGCGTCAGCAGCTTCCTCAGCGGCGCCTTCGGCGGCGTCAGCGGCTTCCTCAGCGGCGCCCTCGGCGGCGTCAGCGGCTTCCTCAGCGGCGCCCTCGGTGGCTTCCTCGGCGGCGGTTTCAACGGCCTCGGCCACGGTGCTGGCGGAGGGCGTCTTGTTCAGGCCGCGGGAAGTGATGATGGTGGCGACGATGGCCAGCACGATGAACACCGCAGCGGCGATCTTGGTGATCTTCTGCAGACGGCCTTCCATGCTCTTGGCCTTGTTCTTGCCGAAGAACGTTTCGGCGCCGCCGCCGATCGCGCCCAGGCCCTGGCGCTGGCCTTCCTGCATCAGCACGGCCACGATGAGCAGGATGGAAATCAGGATCAGAATGATATCGACGATAATGGCGAGAGCGGACATGGAACAGCCTCCTTAAGTACAGACAAAAAATCTATGAATTGCGGGAAAGAACTGCGCTGCGCAATCCTTTCATCAAAACACACTCAGGTATTATAACACGGTTCAGCACAAAACGCAACCTTCTTTTGACGCTTTTCGAATCATTTTACACCGAAATAGCGCGTTAAATCTCGGCGCGGGTCATTCTCCATCAAACATATCCGCGATTTTCAGCTTTGCCCGGTAGATTTCGTTGCGGGGATAGCCCGCCTCCGACGCGGCGTCGGCGGCTTCGCGCAGCTCCGCGCCGTCCAGCATCCGCGCCAGCATGAACGCCGCGGCCTCCGGGCGCTGCACGGGCGCCTCCATGGGCGGCAGCATCGAAATATCGACGGCCAGACAGTATTCGCCCTTTTCCACGGCGGGATTGGCCTTCAGCTGCGCCAGCACGTCCGGCGCGGTTCCGCGGTAGATGCGCTCGAACTTCTTCGTCAGGTCGCTGCACACGCACAGCAGGCACTCCGGCCATTTCCCGGCGATCGTCTCCGCCAGCTCCACGATCCGGTGCGGCGATTCGTACAGCACGAACACCGGCGCGCCCGCGCGGCGAACGGCGTCCAGCTTGTCGTTCAGCGCCTTCTTTTCCCGGGGCAGGAAGCCGTAGAACGCAAATTCCCGGGCGTCGAACCCCGAGGCCGACAGGCACGTGACCGCCGCAGAGGGCCCGCACACCGGCTCCACGGGGATGCCGGCCTCCCAGCACGCGCGCACCAGCAGGTGCCCCGGGTCGGAGATGCCCGGCGTCCCCGCGTCGCAGGTCAGCGCCACGGTCAGGTCCTCCGCCAGCATCCGTTCCACGATCTGCGGGGCCTTCGCCTCTTCGTTGTGCCGGTGGCAGGACAGCATCGGCCGGTGCAGGTCGAACTGGTTCAGCAGCTTCATCGTCACGCGGGTGTCCTCCGCGGCGATCAGGTCGGCGCACTCCAGCGCCTGGCGCATCCGCGGCGTCAGGTCGTTCAGGTTGCCGATGGGCGTGGCCACCACGTACAGCTTGGGCATGGGCAAATTCTCCTTTGACGGCGCACGGATCATCCGCGCAGCCGCTTGGTAAAGTGCAGTTCCCGATCCTGCGCGTAGCCCAGCCTTCGGTATACGGACTGCGCGGCGCGGTTGTCTTCACCGGTGAGCAGGACAAATTCCGAAATCGAGCCATTTCTGGCGCAATACGCCTCTGCAAAGGCGATCATCCTTCCGGCAATGCCCCGCCCGCGGAAGGCGGGCTTCACATAGACCTCGGTGATCTCCGCCGTCGGGTTCTCATAGCAGAACGAACGTTTGATCTGCACACATACGAACCCGGCCAGCTCCGCGCCTTCCTCTGCGACGACGACGATTTCCTGCCGGTTGTTCCGCAGCGATTCCGCGACGTGCTCCGGCGTCGCCTCGCCTGGGCCGTTAAAGGCCTCGTTCAGCGCGGCCAGCTGTTCGGCGTCGCCCGCCGCGGCCAATCGGATCATATCCATTCCCTCGAAATTTCACTTCAATACGTAAAACAGCTCGTTTGCCATTTCAAAGGACGCGGCGACGGATCGCCCCGCCGGGATGTGGCTTTCCATCCAGCCGGAATACTGCGCCGCCATGCCGACGTTGCGTCCGCCCAGCGTGCGCGTGGGGAAGGAGACGACCAGCCAGCCGGCGTCGATCGCGTTCATCACGTCCATCGCCGCGCCCGTCCTCTGCCGCTCCAGCAGCGGCAGCAGCTTGAACAGCAGCGCGACGTCGAACCGCGCCCGCGGGATCGCGCCCGGGCCCAGGAGATCGGCGCAAAACGCCCTGACCGGCATGCCGTAGATCTCCCCGAACGCATTGATGCGTTCGACCGCGTCGCCTGAAATATCGACTCCGGTCGTTTTTATCCCGCGCGCACCCAGGTACAGCGGGTTGATGCCGCAGGCCAAATCCAGAACATGGTCGGGTTTTCCGGTGATATCAAAGATGCGGGCGTACAGCGCGTCCATGGCCTCAAGCGGCAGGCGTTCCCGGGTCGACGCGTGCCGGCTGAGCATCCTTTCCAGACCGAAGTCGGTTGGATCGCAGTGCCAGGCGTGCATATCATAGGCCAACTGCCGGGCTTCCCCGGGCGTCATGAACGCGCCGGTGATGCCGTGCAGCGCCTCGCGGGCGGCCTTTTCCGCGTCCTTGGCCTTTTTGTATTTCCGGCTGCATTCCTCCCACACGCGGCGCACGGTGTCGGGGCACACGCCGCGGGTGTTCTTCGATTGCAGCAGCTTCTCCAGCATCGCGTCACTCATCGCGTAAAAGCTCCATCAGCCGGCCGTAGAACCGCAAATTGTGCGCGGTGGCCAGCCGCAGCGCGTAGGGGTCGTTCACCTTGAACAGGTGGTGCAGGTAGGCGCGGGAATGGTTTCGGCACAGCTCGCAGTCGCAGCGCTCGTCCACCGGGCCGCCCTCGCGGCGGTGCTCGTCGTCCAGGATGTACAGGAAACGATAGAACTTCCCGTCGGCGCGGCGGACGCCTTCGGACGTGTCCATGCCGGGAATCCAGGTGTAAAGCCGCTGGTGGCGCGCCTCCCGGGTGGGGATCACGCAGTCGAACAGGGAATAGCCCATCCGTACCAGCGCGGCGATCTCCTCCGGGCGGCCGAGGCCCATGGCGTACTTGACTTTGCCGTCCGGCATGGCGTCGGCGGCCATTTTCAAAATGTCCAGCCGGAACGCGCCGCTGGCGTCCATCGGCCATCCGCCGAACCCGTAGCCGTCGAAGCCGATCTCCTCCAGCCGCCGCCCGCATTCCATGCGCAGGTCCGGGTCGCTGCCGCCCTGCACGATGCCGAACAGCCTGGGCTTCTTTTCCATCTTCGCCGCCAGCTTGTCAAACTCCGCCCGGCAGCGCTCGCCCCACTTCACGGTCAGTTCCACGCTTCGGCGCTGGACCTCAGGCGGGTCGTCCGGGTGGGTGCACATGTCCAGCGCCATCATGATGTCGCTGCCGTACTGGAACTGCGCCTGGATGCACTTTTCCGGCGTGAACGTCATCTTTTCGCTGCCGCGGTCGGGCCGGAAGATGATCTCGCGGTCGCGGATCTCGCCGTATTCCGGGTTTTCGCGGATCAGCGAATACAGCTGGAACCCGCCGGAATCGGTCAGGATCGCGCCTCTGTACCCGGTGAAGCCGTGCAGCCCGCCGAGGCTCTTCACCAGCTTCGCGCCGGGCTTGGTCATCAGGTGATAGCTGTTCATCTCGCAGCCCACCAGCCCCGCGGCGTAGACGTCGCCAAAGGAACCCGCCCGGATGGCGCCGTAGGTGGCGTCCGGGAAGAACGCGGGCAGCGGCACGCTGCCGGAAGGGGTTTCCAGATACTTCATAGCTTCTCCACGATCCTCAGACTGGCGCTCCTGGAGCGCGGGTTCCGTTCCAGTTCCTCCGCGGACGCGGTGACCGGCTTGCGGGTGATGGGCTTTACGACGGGCTTTTTCCCGCATACGCAAACGGGGAAGGACTTCGGGCAGGTGCAGGGATCGGCCATATTCCGGAACGTGTTCTTGACGATGCGGTCCTCCAGCGAATGGAACGTGATCACGCACAGCCGCCCGCCGGGGATCAAAAGCCCGGCCAGCGCCCGCAGCGCCGGCTCCAGCGGCGTCAGTTCGTCGTTCACGGCGATGCGCAGCGCCTGGAACGTACGCCGGGCGGGGTGGCTACCGTCGCCCTGGCGGAACTTCTTCGGGATGGCGGCGTCGATGATCGCAACCAGCTGCGACGTGGTCTCCACGGGCGCTTCCTTTCGCCGGTCGCAGATCACCCGGGCGATCTGCCGCGCCCACTTCTCCTCGCCAAAGTCCCGCAGGATCCGGTTCAGATCATCCTCGCTCCATTGGTTCACGATCTCCCGGGCCGACAACGCCTGTTCCCGGTCCATGCGCATGTCCAGCGGCGCGTCGTCGTGGTAGGAAAAGCCGCGCTCGCGCACGTCCAGCTGGTGGCTGGACACGCCCAGGTCGATCAGTATGCCGTCCAGAGCGCGGTCGATGCCCGCCGACGCCAGCAGCGCCGGCGCGTCGTGGAAATTGCCCCGCAGCGCGACGAACCGCGCGGGGGAATCGACGGCGCTGAGCCGCGCCGAAGCGGCCTCGATGGCGTCGGCGTCCCGGTCGATGCCGACCAGCAACCCGCCTTCGCCCAGGCGCTTCAGGATCTCGGAGGAATGGCCCGCGCCGCCCAGCGTGCAGTCCAGATACGCGCCGCCGGGCTTTATGGCCAGCCCGTCCAGACATTCGTTCAGAAGGACGGGAAGATGATGGAATGGCATTTCGATGCTCCTTTTTGGAGAAAGGGATGAAATATAAATCGTTCCCGGCGGCGTGTACGTCGGGAACGGTGGTATTTTTTCGAAGGGCAGCTTCATTCGCCTGAAGAAAAAATACCGACCTTGCGGATTTGACGACCGGAATTCCGGACGAATTCAAGTCAAATCCGTCAGGGGGTGGCAGCGGAGGGGGAGCTTGCTCCCCCTTTGCATCAAAGCTTCCACGGCGCGATGCCCAGCTTCTTGCGCACCTTCAGCATCGTGCGGTGGGCGATGGCGCCGGCGCGCTCGCGGCCGGAATCCATCACCTGCTGGAGATACGCCTTGTCGCCGCTGATGCGGTCGTATTCGTTCTGGATCGGTTCCAGCACGGCGATCACGCTGTCGGCCACGGCGTCCTTGAATTTGCCGTAGCCCTGGCCGTCATACTCGGCGGTGATGTCGTCCATGCTCCGGCCGGTCAGCGCGGACATGATGCTCATCAGGTTGGCCACGCCGGGCTTGTTTTCCGGGTCGAATACGACGCGGTTGTCGCAGTCCGTTACGGCGCGGCGGATCTTTTTGCGGATCACGTCGGGCTTGTCCAGGATGGCGATGTAGGTCTCCTCCGGGTCCGACTTGGACATCTTGCGGGTCGGCTCCTGCAGCGACATCACGCGCGCGCCCACCTTCGGGAAGTAGCCTTCCGGGATGGTGAACACGTCGCCGTAGACGCCGTTGAAGCGCTCGGCGATGTCGCGGGCGATCTCCAGGTGCTGCTTCTGGTCCGCGCCGATGGGCACCAGGTCGGTCTGGTACAGCAGGATGTCCGCCGCCATCAGCACCGGATAGGTGAACAGGCCGCAGTTGATGTTGTCGGCATGCTTGGCGGATTTGTCCTTGAACTGGGTCATGCGGCTCATCTCGCCCATATAGGTGAAGCAGTTCAGAATCCAGCCCAGCTCCGGATGCGCGGCCACCTGGCTCTGGAAATAGATGATGTTCTTTTCCGGGTCCAGGCCGCTGGCCAGGAAGATGGCCATCGTGCGCATGCAGGCCTTTCTGAGCTCCGTCGGATCCTGGCGCACCGTCAGCGCGTGCAGGTCGACGATGGAATACATGCAGTCGTATTCGTTCTGCAAGAGGCCGAAATTGCGCAGCGCGCCGATGTAATTGCCCAGCGTCAGGTTGCCAGTGGGCTGGATGCCGGAGAAAATGCGTTTTTTCTGAATCTGCTGTTCCATGGGTTGCCTCCCTATATCCTGTTGCGAATCGATTTCACATATTATAGCACGCGCGCCCGCGCGGGTCAATCCAGCTTCTTCACAAAGCAGCGCCGGCGCTTGTGCTGTTCGGTCTTGAAGAAATTCCACTGGTTCTGCACCTTGTGGTTGGTTTCCAGCTGCGGGCCGGTCTCCGCCTTCCGGATGCCCATCTTGTGGCAGCCCTTCAGCACGTGGTTCATCAGTATGGCGTTCACGGCCTTGTTCTGGTATTCCGGGGCCACGGCCACCAGGAACAGATCCAGCGTGTCGTTCGTCTTCAGCGCCTTCAGCACGCCGATCCAGCCCAGCGGGAACAGCCGTCCGCGGCTCTTCTTCAGGGCCTCGGCCATCGACGGCGCCGATACGCCGAAGGCCACCAGGTTGTCCTGGTCGTCGGTAACGAAGCAGGCCAGGTCGGGGTTGATGAGGGGAATGAACTTCGCGGCGTAGCGCTTGATCTGCGTCTCGTCCAGCGGCACGGTGCCGTACAGGCCCGCGTAGCAGGTGTTCACCATCTGGAACACCTTTTCGATCCAGGGTTTGTAGTCCTTCCGGCTCTTCAGCTCGGCGATGTGCAGCTTGTTGGACCGCATCACGCGCTCGGCCAGCTTGTCCATGCGCGAGACGAGATAGTCGTCGTAGGGTACGTCGATCAGCAGTTCCACCCAGTCCACGTCTTTTACATAACCCAGGCGCTGCATATGCTCGATGTAATACGGATGGTTGTAATAGGTGATGAACATGCTGCGGCGGTCGAAGCCCTCCACCAGCATGCCCTCGCGGTCCAGGTCGGAGAAGCCCAGCGGGCCGTGCACCTCGTTGCAGCCCTTTTCGCGGGCGAAATCCTCCACCGTTTTGAACAGCGCCGAGGAAACCTCCGGATCGTCGATGAAGTCCACCTGCGTGAAGCGCATGCGGTTCAGACCCCATTTTTCGTTGGCCCGGCGGCTGAGTATCGCGCCGATGCGGCCCACGATCTTCCCGTCCCGCCACGCCAGCCAGCATTTGGCCTCGCAGTAGGAGAACGCGGGGTTCTTTTTGGGGTTCCAGTCGCTCAGATCGTCGCCGATCATCGCCGGCACGTACTGGGGCACGCCCTTGTACAGCGCGTTCGGGTAATCGACAAACTTTTTCAGCTCTGAACGGGTTTTGACTTCTCTGATCTCCACCATATGCATCGCCTCAACCGAAAAGTGTTCATACACCCTTCAGTATAGCATATTCCCGGGGAATGTTCAATTAATTTCCGGCGAAGTTCCGCGGACTGTGGCCGGACGAAAAAACAGCGGCGCGGCCGAAACGGCCGCGCCGCTGCATGGATTCGCCGCGCTAATCGCGGCGCTTGCCCATGATGCTCAGTATCCGCAGGAACAGGTTGATGATGTCCAGGTACAGCGAGGCCGACAGGTCGATGGCGTTGTCTACCGTGCGGGCGCAGGTGTTGGCGCGCGCCCAGTCATAGCCGATGTACAGGGAAAAGATCCCCGCGCCAAGCCAGGCATAGGCGACGCTGTTGCTGCGGAACAGGAACAGGCTGACCAGCTCGCCGACGATCAGGATCATCAGCGAAAAGAACAGCACCCGGCCCAGCTTCAGGAAAAAGCCGGGGAACAGCGTCGCGGCGATCATGAACGACAGCGTGATTATGGCCGTCATCAATACCGCGCTGCGGATGGTTTCAATGTAGTATCCCTGCAGCACCACGCACAGCACCAGGCCGATGGGCACGGCGATCAGGTTGTAGCCCAGAAAGCTCAGCACCGGGCTGGGCCGGGAGATCAGCGCGCTGCCGGCGAACACCAGCGCGAAATAACCGATCAGGAAGACCAGCGGGTTCATACCGGCCACCATCCGCGCGGCCTGCTGTCCGAACAGCGTCACCATCAGGTAATTCAAACCGAATCCGTACAGCAGCATGCCGCCGATGACCAGGTTGAACGCGCGTTCGGAGATTTCCACGTCTCCTTCGCGCAGCTGCCTGCGTTCGGCCAGTATCATCTGCGTATTTCCAAGCGCCATGACGATCCCTCCCAACACTTTGGATTCTAACCAGATTGTATTCAAAAAATGCCGCCCTGTCAATGCCTAACGCGCGGAATGTCGCAAAAGACGGCCGGACTGTCGCGCGGCGCGTTCCATTGATTCACGGCGGCGTCCGCGGGCGCATACTGTTAAAAATAGGGCTGTTAACCGAAGTTGGCTGTTTCGAAGGGGATTTTGTGGTATAATCCAATACGGTGCCGGGACGGCGCGCGCCGTTCCGTTCCGCTTCAGGATTATGAAAGGCGGTTTTGGCCGATGAAAATAGTGGTTTTGTGCGGCGGACTGAGCATGGAGCGCAACGTGTCCATCACCAGCAGCGCGCTGATCTGCAGCGCCCTGCGGCGCATGGGGCACCGGGCGGTGATGGTGGATATGTTCTACGGTCTGGAAGACGTGGATACGCCCCTGGACCGGCTGTTTGATGAACTGCCACCGATCCCCGAAGCCCGCGTGGCCGAGGAGGAACCGGATCTGGAGGCCGTGAAGGCGTCCCGCAAGTGGAAGAGCCCCAGCATGGTGGGCCAGGGCGTGTTCGAACTGTGCCGGCTGGCGGACGTGGTGTTCCTGGGCCTGCACGGCGCCTGCGGCGAGGACGGCCGCATCCAGGCCGCGCTGGACCTGATGGGCGTGCCCTATACCGGCAGCGGCTATCTGGGCAGCGCCATCGCCATGGACAAGGACCTGACCAAGCGCCTGGCCAGCGCCGCGGGCGTGCGCACGCCCGAATGGCGCATCGCGCGGTTTGACCGGCAGAGCGTCGACGAAATCGCAAATGAGACCGCGCTGCCCTGCGTCGTCAAGCCCGTGGACAGCGGCTCCAGCATCGGCGTGTCCATCGCCCATACGCGGGACGAGCTCGTCGCCGCGCTGGAGGAGAACCTCAAGCTGGGCCGGGTGATCCTGGAGCAGTACGTGCACGGCCGGGAGATCCAGGTGGGCGTGCTGCTGGACAAAAACCTGCCCTCCATCGAGATCCGGCCGAAGCACGGCTTTTACGATTACAAGAACAAGTACCAGGCCGGCGCCGCCGTGGAGATCTGCCCCGCGCCCGTCGATCCGGAAATCGAGGCGCAGCTGGGCAGGACCGCGCTGAAGGTGCACCGGCTGCTGGGCCTGAAGACCTATTCCCGCACCGATTTCATACTGACCGAATCGGGCGAGATCTGCTTCCTGGAGATCAACACGCTGCCGGGCATGACGCCCACCAGCCTGATGCCCCAGGAGGCTGCCGCCGTGGGCATCGATTATGAAAAGCTGTGCCAGACCATCGTGGACGACGCCGTGGGGAGCGTGAGCCGCCGATGAAGCCGTTCTTCGTGAAGGACGCGGTCCGGGCCGTCGGCGGGCGCTTCTTCGGCGATCCCGCGGCGCTGGATGCGCGGGTGGATTCCGTCACCAGCGACAGCCGGCTGGCAAACCCCGGCGCGCTGTTCGTCGCCTTCCGGGGCGCGCGCGTGGACGGCCACGATTTTATCGCGGACTGTCTGCGCAAGGGCGCGGTCGCCTGCATCAGCGAGCGCGAGCCCGCCGGACCCGGGGAGCAGCCCTGCATCGTCGTGGATTCGTCGTTGAAAGCCATCGGCGCGCTGGCGGCCTGGCATCGCAGCCGCTTCGATATCCCCGTGGTCGGCATCACCGGCAGCGTGGGCAAGACCACGACGAAGGAAATGATCGCCGCGGTGTTGGAGCAGCGCTACAACACCCACAGGACGGACAAGAACTTCAACAACGAGCTGGGCGTGCCGTGGACGCTGCTGCGGCTGGACGACGCGAACCAGGTCTCCGTCGTGGAAATGGGCATCAGCGGCTTCGGCGAGATGCGCCGGCTGACGGCCATGGTGCGGCCCTCCATCGCCGTGTTCACGGTGATCGGCGAATCCCACCTGGAGTTCCTGGGCGACCGGGAGGGCGTGCTGCGCGCCAAGTCCGAGATCTTCGAGGGCATGGACGCGAGCGGCCTGGCGGTGCTGAACGGCGACGACGACCTTTTGAAGGACTGCCGGCCGAACCTGCGCCGCGCGACTTACGGCCTGGGGCCGGACAACGATATCCGCGCGGAGGACGTGCGCGTGGACGTGCCGGAGAGCGGTTACGGCGACAGCCGCGTGCGGTTCACCGTGCGCCATCCTGGCGGCGCGTTCGAGGTGGCCATTCCCGGGTACGTGGCAGGGCCGCTGGTGTACGCGGCGCTGGCCGCAGCGGCCGTGGGCCTGGAACTGGGCCTGACCGGCGAGCAGATCGCCGCGGGCATTTCCAACTACCGCACGGTGGGCGACCGCGCCCGAGTCCTGCAGTTTTCAGGCGTCACTGTCATCAGCGACTGCTACAATGCCAATCCCAATTCCGTGAAGGCGGCGCTGGACGCGCTGGCCGGCATGAGCGGACGCCGGGTCTGCGTGCTGGGCGACATGCTGGAGCTGGGCGCGCAGGCGGAAGCGCTGCACCGGGGCGTGGGGGAATACGCCGCGGAGAAGGGCATCGACCTGACGATCGGCTGCGGGCCGCTGGCCCGGCACATCGCGGAGGGCGCGAAGCGCGCGGGCGGCGAGTCGCTGTACTTTGCGGACAAGGCCGCGCTGCTGGACGGCATCGGCGGGATCATCCGCCCCGGCGACTGCGTGCTGGTAAAGGCCAGCCACAGCATGGCCTTTGAAGAGATCGTGGAATGGCTGAAAAACCGGGCGTAAAAGGGATAAAGAAGGGGACGGCAGATGCCGTCCCCTTTGCCATACCTGTCACCGGCTCAGCACCGCCGATTTGGCCTCGCGGCCCACGGCGGTGTTGTCGCGTTTGCGGCTGCGCAGCGCCTTCACCGGGTTTTCGTCCACTTCGAACCGGTAATCCTGGCCCTCGCGCTCGATCTCCCATTCGATGATCTCGTGGCTTGCCACGCGCTCGGCGTCGCCGTTCACTTCCCTCTGGTAGCGGAAGAAATCGGCGTCCTCGCCCAGCTGATCCACCGGCGTCCAGGATTCGCGGTCGGCGGTCAGCTGCACGGTGTCGCGCAGGATGCCGCGCACGTAGTCGATGTTGCTCTTCAGCTCCAGCGGCGCGGGGAAGGCGCCGTCGGGGATCACCTGCTGCCAGGTCCGGCCCTCGTAGGCCATCAGCAGCCGCGCGGCCTCGTGCAGGTGGGCGACCTCCTGGTCGAACATCCGCGCCCAGATCTCGCGGATGCGCGGATCGCTCTCCGTCTCCATCGCCGACCAGTACAGGTAACATTCGGCGTACTGGTGGTTCAGCAGGCATTCCAGCCACGTGGGGTTCGGGTCCAGCAGGCTGCCGTAATGGGTCACGTGCTGCTCCTCCACCATGCCGATCTCCCGGTACAGCCGCCGGCCGTATTCCTTCGGGTAGAACGGGGCCACATTCATATAATAGTTCATCGTCTGCTGCTCCGCGGCGGTGATGATGGCGGCGCACAGCTTCGTCACCGGCGAAACCTGCTGGTACAGCAGGGGATAATTCACGCTGTCATAGGGGTGCCGATGGTGGGCGATGGTCGGCCGTCCGGGCATGATCTCGGTGTACCGGCCCACCAGCTGCTCGGCGTGCACGCCCCGGTCGAAGTCCATCAGGTCGGCGTAGCGGTACAGGTGGTCAAAGTCCTCCAGCAGCGCGAAATCCAGCGCTTCCTTCACATAGGCGTTGTCCTCCCGCTGGGCGAGGGCCGCCGTCAGGTCGACGGCCAGCTGTTCGTAGCTGATCGTGTGGGCTAGGATGTCCTCATCCGGCGGCTTCAGCGCGCCGATCAGCTTCTGCTGCTGCTGTTCCTGGCGGCGCATCAGCGAAAGCGCCCGCCGCAGGTCGTTGTCCGCCGCATGGCGCAAAAACTGGTGGGAAAACCACACGGCCTCAAATTCCGTGCCGTTCATCAGGATGATGCGAGTCTTCGTATAGGGGTCCACTTCGCGGCCGTTATAGGGCGCAGGGGACATGTCCGCCCAGTTCATGAACAGGGTTTCGATTTTCGCGGGTTTCATTTCAAAGGGGTTCATGGCGCACGCTCCTTCGCATTTATTTGCCCATTCATTTTGCGTACATCCGCCGGGATTATGCGCCGAAAAGAATTTAGACCATCTTTGACTTTGTTGATACTGAATTAACAATCGCGGTATATAATAACGCCAGTGCAGGCGCGTTCTACCCTGCGCGACGAAAGAAGGGAATTCCATGAACGAAGTGAAAAAACCGCGGCAGCCGCTTATGTTTTATTACCTGCTGGCGCTGGCAGCGCTGGTGCTGTTCAACAGCTTCCTCGCGCCGCTGCTGTTCAGCCCGCGGGTGACCGAGGTGGACTACAGCGAATTTATCCGCATGACCGAGGAAAAGAAGATCGCCGAGGTGATGGTGGAGGAGAACCAGATCCTGTTTTCCGACGCCGACGGCGCGCTGTACAAGACCGGGCTGATGGACGACCCGGAGCTGACCCAGCGGCTCTATGCCTCCGGCGCGAAGTTCTCCAGCCAGATCGTCGAGGAGATGTCGCCGATCCTGTCGTTCCTGATCTCCTGGGCGCTGCCGATCCTGATTTTCGTGGGCCTGGGCCAGTATCTGAGCAAGAAGATGGTGGAAAAGGCCGGCGGCGGCGCGGGCAGCATGATGTTTGGCATGGGCAAGAGCAACGCCAAGGTCTACGTGAAATCCACCAGCGGCATCAAATTTGACGACGTCGCCGGCGAGGACGAGGCCAAGGAGATCCTCTCCGAGATTGTGGATTTCCTGCACAACCCGAAGAAATACGAGCAGATCGGCGCCAAGATGCCCAAGGGCGCGCTGCTGGTGGGCCCTCCGGGCACGGGCAAGACGCTGCTGGCCAAGGCCGTGGCGGGCGAGGCGAACGTGCCGTTCTTCTCGATCTCCGGCTCGGAATTTGTGGAGATGTTCGTGGGCATGGGCGCGGCCAAGGTGCGCGACCTGTTCAAGCAGGCCAATGAGAAGGCGCCCTGCATCGTGTTCATCGACGAGGTGGACGCCATCGGCGGCAAGCGCGACGGCCGCATCGGCGGCAACGACGAGCGCGAGCAGACGCTGAACCAGCTGCTGACGGAGATGGACGGCTTCGACAGCAGCAAGGGCGTGGTGATCCTCGCGGCCACCAACCGGCCCGAATCGCTGGACCCGGCGCTGCTGCGCCCAGGCCGGTTCGACCGGCGCGTGCCGGTGGAGCTGCCCGACCTGCAGGGCCGCGAGGCCATCCTGCGGGTGCACGCGAAGAACGTGCAGACCCAGGACAACATCGATTACGGCGCGGTGGCCCGCGCGGCTTCCGGCGCTTCGGGCGCGGAGCTGGCGAACATCGTCAACGAGGCCGCGCTGCGCGCCGTGCGCGACGGCCGTCGGCTGGTGACCCAGGCCGACCTGGAGGAGAGCGTGGAGGTCATCATCGCCGGCTACCAGAAGAAGAACCGCGTGATGTCCGACAAGGAGAAGATGGTGGTGGCCTACCACGAGATCGGACACGCGCTGGTGGCGGCGAAGCAGTCCCATTCCGCGCCGGTGCACAAGATCACCATCATCCCGCGCACGTCCGGCGCGCTGGGCTATACCATGCAGGTGGAGGAGGGCGAGCACTTCCTTTTGACGAAGGAGGAGCTGGAGAACAAGATCGCCACGTTCACCGGCGGCCGCGCTGCCGAGGCGCTGATCTTCAAGCAGATCACCACCGGCGCCAGCAACGACATCGAACAGGCCACGCGGCTGGCCCGGGCGATGATCACCCGCTACGGCATGTCCGATGAATTCGGCATGGTGGCCATGGAGCAGCTGACCAACCAGTACCTGGGCGGCGACACCACGCTGGCCTGCTCCGCCGAGACCGCCAGCCGCATCGACGAGGTCGTCCGCAACCTCATCAGCGCGCAGTACCACAAAGCCTACGACATCTTGCACGAAAACCTGCCGCAGCTGCACGCGCTGGCGAAGTACCTGTACGAACACGAGACCATCACCGGCGATGAATTCATGGATATCCTGAACAAGACCCCGCCGCAGCTGACGGAATGATTTGGACCAATCCCCCGGAGCGCGCTTTGGCGCCCGGGGGATCATTTTATTTCTGCCGTTTGCAATCCGCCGGCAAATATCGTATAATACCCGTAATATGAGATCAGAAAGGCAGGTGGCGGACATGGGCGAATGGCTGGGCGCGCTGGGCGGGCTGGGCATGATCGCGCTGGTCGCCGCGCTGCTGATCCGGTTCCTGCGGGACATGGGTGTTTCCATCCCGGCGGACGCGCTGCGGACGATGGCCGCCGCCGCGGCGGTGATGCTGATCGAGATGATGATCGCCGGTCTGAACCATCACATGCGGGTGGAGCCGGTTTCGCTGCTGGATATTCCGGCGGTGTGGCGCCGGATATCCTTCTGGCTGCCGGAGATGTGGCCCTTCAGCGGATACGTCGCGCTGGCCATGGGCGCGTGGACGGCGTGGAGCGTCCGGCGGCTGCTGGGCGAGCGCTGGATGGCGCTGTTCCTGGCCGTACCGGGCGCGGTGCTGCTGTTCCTGCCCACATGGGCGTCGCCCGCCGCCTTTGCCGCGGCGCTCGCGCTGCGCCTGGCGCGGAAGGGCCGCGAATGGCGCGCGCCGCAGCCGCCCTATCCGCTGTGCCTGGCGCTGCTGTGCGTGCTGGCGACGCTGAGCGGTCTTTTCGTTATACTGTTTCCGGGAGGCGGCGCGGCATGAACCGGACGAACTGGCGCAGATATCTGGCCGCGGCGCTGCTGGGCATCGCGGTTCACTGGCTGATCCTGTTTTTGGGGTTCGCGGCCAACCGCCTGGCGGACGGCCAGCCCTTGACGGGTTTCTTTGCCGCACTGTACGACCGCGTGGCCCAGGCGGGCGACGTGCCCCACTACGTGGAGATCGCGCTGCACGGCTACCAGGGCGCGGGCGAGACGGCCAACAACATCGTGTTCTTCCCGCTGTACCCGCTGCTGATCCGGGCGATGCGCGTGCTGGTTCCGGACGCCGTGACGGCGGGCATGATCGTTTCCAATCTCTTCCTCGGCGCGGCTTCCGCGGCGATGTACGCGCTGCTGGAGGCGGAGCTCGGCGACCGTCGGGCCATGCGCGGGCTGGCGATCTTCTCGCTGATGCCCTACGGTTTTTTCATGGCGGGCGCGTATACCGAGAGCCTGTTCATCGCGCTGGCGGCCCTGTGCATGCTGGCCATCGCGAAGCGGTGCTGGCTGTGGGCCGGCGCGCTGGGCTTCCTGGCGGCGCTGACCCGCGCCCAGGGCATCGCGCTGCTGGTGCCCATGGTGTATGAGATCTGCCTGGATATCCGGGGCGGCAAAAAGACGCCGCGCATGCTGGCGGCGCTGCTGATCCCCGCGGGCACGTGCGCGTACCTGGCGCTGAACGCGGCCGTCTGCGGAAATCCCTTCGCCTTTCTGGCCTACCAGGCCGCCGCGCCGTGGTACAACACGTCCCACTGGATACCGCATAACCTGGCGCAGCATTTCTCGCTGGCGCTGGAATACCCCGGGCTGGGCGTGTTCATCTACTGGCCGCAGCTGGCGCTGTATTTCGCCGCGCTGGCGCTTCTGTTCGCCGGACTGAAAAAGGGCCTGCGCCCGTCGTTCATCGCGCTGGGCGGCGCGTACCTGCTGATGACCTACCTGCACGGCTGGATAATCAGCGGCCCGCGCTATCTCCTGTCCTGCCTGCCGCTGTATCTGTCGCTTTCCGCGCTGGGGAAGGAGGACGGCACCGCGCTGCCGGCCGTCCCGCTGGGCGCGCTGTCGGTATTGACGGCCATGTGGTATCTGCAGGGACAGGCGATCATGTAGCCGGCTTTTCGGATAACGCAAAAAGCCGCCGCCCGGATCACATTTGATCCGGGCGGCGGTCTTTGTGCGTTCAGCTTTCGGAGACCGCTTCGCTCAGCTCCGCCCAATCCTCATACAGCGCTTCCAGCTTCGCCTGCGCCTCCCGGTGTTCCCGGGCCACGCGGGCGGATTCGGCGGGGTTGGAATAGATCTCCGGCTGGCCCATGGAGGCCTCCAATTCTTCGATGTGCTGCTCCGTGGCGGCAATATCGGCCTCGCAGCGCACCAGCTGCTGCCGCAGCGCCTTTGCCGATTCCTTCGCCAGCCGCTGGCGGCGCTTCTCCTTGTCCAGCTGGGTGCGGGTCGCGCCGGCCTGCGCGGCCTCGGCCTCGCCGGCCTCCATCTGCCGCTTCTTTTCCAGGTAATCGTCGTAGTTGCCCAGGTATTCCGTGACGCCGTCGGGTGTCATTTCGATCACCCGGGTGGCCACCTTGTTGATGAAATAGCGGTCGTGGCTGACGGTCAGGATCGTGCCCTCGAAGTCGTCCAGCGCGGCCTCCAGCACCTCGCGGCTGTCCATGTCCAGGTGGTTCGTCGGCTCATCCAGCAGCAGCAGGTTGTCCTGCCGCAGCATCAGCTTCGCCAGCGCCACGCGCCCGCGCTCGCCGCCGGACAGCGTGCCCACCGGCTGGAACACGTCGTCGCCGGTCAGCAGAAACAGCGCCAGCACGCCGCGGATGCGGTCCATCTCCAGGCGGGGAAAATCGTCCCACAGCTCGTTCAGCACGTCCTTTTCCGGGTGCAGCTGCGCCTGTTGCTGGTCGTAGTAGCCCAGGTCCACGTTGCTGCCGAATTCCACCGTGCCGGCGTCGGCGGGCAGCTGGCCTGCGATGATGTTCAACAGCGTGGACTTGCCCACGCCGTTGGGCCCGATCACTGCCACGCGGTCGCCTGCGCGCAGGTGCAGGTCGAAGCCCCGGAACAGCGTGCGTCCATCGAAGCCCTTCGCAAGGCCGTGCAGCATCAGCACGTCGTCGCCGGTGCGCCGCCGCGCGGTGAAGCTGAACCGCACTTTCTGCTCGCTCTGCGGCTTTTCCACGCGCTCGATCTTCTCCAGCCGCTTTTCGCGGCTCTCCGCCAGCTTGATCGACTTCTCCCGGTTGTACATGCGGTATCGGGCGATGATGGCCTCCTGCCGGGCGATCTCCGCCTGCTGCAGCTTGTATTCCTTCAGCTGGCGCTCCAGGTTCGCCTGGCGCTGGACGGCGAAGCGGTCATAATTGCCGTCGTACTGGGTCATCCGCTTCATCGAAAGCTCGGCCATGCAGTCGCACACGGCGTTCAGGAAATAGCGGTCGTGGCTGATCACCAGCACCGTGCCGCGGTATTTCTTCAGCGTCTCCTCCAGCCACTGGGTGGAGGCCAGGTCCAGGTGGTTCGTCGGCTCGTCCAGCATCAAAAGCTCCGGCTGCGTCAGCAGCAGCCGCGCCAGGCACAGCCGCGTCTTTTCGCCGCCGGACAGCAGGTTCGCCGGCTGGGTCTCCCGGCCCCGTGCGAAGCCCAGGCCCGCCAGCACGCCCTGGATGCGGCTGGGCCATTCATATCCGCCGGCGTCCTCAAAGCGGTCCACCAGCCGGGAATAGGCGTTGGACAGCTGGCGGAACGCCTCGGGGTCGCCGTGCTTTTCGGCCATCTCGTGCTCCATTTCGCGGATGCGCGCCTCCATCTGGCGCACCGGCTCGAACACGCGCTCCAGCTCCTGCTGGATGGTCAGGTCGCTCTGGATGTCCGCGTCCTGGGTCAGCATGCCCACGCGCGTGCCCTTCACCAGCGAAACCGTGCCGGAATCGGGCTCCATGTCGCCGCTGATAATCCGGAACAACGTGGATTTGCCGCTGCCGTTCACGCCCACCAGACCCATGCGCTGCCCGGATTGCAGCGTCAGGTTGACATCCTTAAGAACCTCGTTCATCACGAAGCTCTTGGACACGTTTTGCAGCGTAAGCAGTACCATAAATCACCTATTTCAGAGTGAGGAGTGAGGAGTCAGGAGTGAGGAGTATGAATGGCCGGGTAACCTGTACTCGTCACTTATCATTCCTCACTTTTTTGTAGATCGTCATGCGCGTGCCGGTATCGCGGATCAGGATCTCGCCGGGCATGCGCGCCAGGTGGATCGCGCAGTAGATATCCCCGGTGGACCCGGAGACGTTGGAGATCTGCACCGCCCAGATCAGCCACCACCACTCCTCCGGCAGCGCCTGGCACAGCGCTTCCAGCGCGATGCCCCAGATCACCACCGGCGCCAGCGCCGTGACGACGTGGGAATGTTTGTCAAAATACGCGTCGCTGCCGGCGTAGGCGTAGGGCAGTTTCAGGCCGTACTTCGGCTTTACGCCCGACAGCGCGTACATGGCGACGCCGTGGGTCAGTTCGTGCAGCGGGATGTAGGCCACCAGCATGCCGGCCAGCGCGAACCACAGGTACCACTGGCGCCGCAGCAGCGCCAGCGCTTCGCCGACGGGATGGGCCAGCAGCCCGTAGATGACCATCAGCGCGACGGCCGCCAGCGCGGAATACGCGACGATCTTCAGCTGCCGCCGGTTTCGCATAAAATCCATGGTGCCCGCGATGCGGTAGCCGAGGGGAAGTGTCTTATGATTCATGGCGTCGCACCGGCATCTCAGCCGTTTTCGCCGGTCCAGCGGCCGCTGGCCCCGCAGGGCAGCACGCCGCCTTCGGCGACGGGCAGCACGATCTCGTCCGCAGTCACGCGCCCGCCGCGGCCGCGGGCCACGGCCATCGCCAGCATGTTGTTCAGCACCGCCGGCTGCAGCCCGGTGGTGTAGCTGTTGATCAGCATAAACAGCGCGTCTTTCGCCAGCACCTTTTCGCAGGCGGCGACCAGCCCGAACAGCTCGTTTTCCAGCTTCCACACCTCGCCGCCGGGGCCGCGCCCGTAGCTGGGCGGGTCCATCAGGATGCCCTCGTAGGAATTGCCGCGGCGCGCCTCGCGCTGCACGAACTTCAGCGCGTCGTCGATGATCCAGCGCACGCGCGTCTCGTCGATCCCGGACAGCCGCCGGTTTTCCCCGGCCCACTGCACCATGCCCTTGGCGGCGTCCACGTGGGTCACGTGAGCGCCGGCCGCGGCGCAGGCGCAGGTGGCCCCGCCGGTGTACCCGAACAGGTTCAGCACGCGGATCGGGCGCTTCGCCGCGCGGATCAGCCCGGCCATCCAGTCCCAGTTCACGGCCTGCTCCGGGAACAGCCCGGTGTGCTTGAACCCGGTGGGCCGCACGTAGAACTTCAGATCGCCGTAATCGACGGTCCAGCGGTCGGGCAGCTTTTTGAAGAACTCCCATTCGCCGCCGCCCTTCTGGGAACGGTGATACCAGGCGTCGGCCTTTTCCCACAGCGCCGGGCTCTGCTTCGGCCAGATGGCCTGCGGGTCCGGGCGGCGCAGCAGGATGTCGTTCCAGCGCTCCAGCTTTTCGCCGTCGCCGGTGTCGATGACCTCATAGTCCCGCCAGTTGGACGCGATATACATGAAAAACACCTCTCATCGACCTTCATTATACGGCCTTTTGAGAGGCGCTGCAATCGTATTTGGTTAAATCGACGCGGCGGGGGAACGCCTGCCGCGCGCGGTCAACGGGGAATGTCAAAGTGGACCGAGTCGTCAGTGTGCTCGTTGCAGTTGTCCACGTCCACGTACTGGTAGCCATATTCCCCGTTCGGCACCGTGGCGATGACGCTCCGGATCGCTGGGTCGTCCGTGGCCCTGTACTGCTTTATCAGGAACGCCGCCGCGTCCTTGCACTCTCTGCTCGCGACGTGGCCGGAGGCCCGGTATTCGTTCAGCAGCGCGGCCAGCGGGGCCACCGCCCGGTCGGGCTCGCGGCGGGACAGCTTTAGCGCCGCCTCCATGCGGGATGACAGGAATTCGCCGTCGTCCGGAGCCGTCGCGATTCTATACAGGAGGTCCGGATCGGTCAAAACCGAACTCTGGATGGCGGCTATCCGCACGTAGTTGTCCGCGTCCTGCAAGGCGATTTGCTCCAGCGCGTCCGCGACGTCCGGGCCCAGGCGCTCGACGGCGAGCCGACGGGCGATCGGGGATGCGGCTTCCGTGGCGATGCGCCGCAGCAGTGCCGGGTCCGTGATCCTGTCCTTGCCGGACCTGTCCTTGATACACGCTTCGCCGACCTTTCCCCAGTCGTCCTGAATGGCGATCCGGGCGAGCGTCGCCTGGTCAGACAGACACCGGTTCCAGACGGCGTACAGGCGGCAGGAGACGTCGTCGCTCGTGAGGGCGATCTCGGCCAGCAGCGCGGGATCGCGGAGCTGCCCGACGGCGTGCGTGCGGATGTTGCCATCGTCGGTTTCACGGATGATCTTTTTCAGGTCCTCCTCGTCGTCAAGGGCATGATGAAGGAGGGCGTCAAAGCGGTTGCTCTTCTCCGGCTCGTGCAGCGCGTACTGCGTCAGCACATGGGAATCGGTCAGATACTTGCTCATGACGGCGGCCTTGCGGACGTCCTCGTCTTTGTCCTTCAGCGCCAGCCGGCCCAGCAGCGCCACATCGGCCATGTGCTCGTTGGAGACGGCGATCCGCCGGACCTTGGGATCCGAATCCTCCGCGGCGACCTTCGCCAGAGTGTCGGGGTCGGTCATGAACTGCGCCGCCGCGGCGCGCACCGTAGCGTTCGGGTCGTGAAAGGCGATATCCCGCAAAACCGACTGGTCGTTAAGCCTTCGCACGGCGTTCCAGCGGGCTTCCTCCCTGAGCGCGGTCTTCGCGATCTGCTCCAGCAGCGACTGATCCTGTATGAGGTCCATCGATTCATAGATGTACTTGAGGTCCAGCGAAGATTGCTTCGTCACCACCTTCGCCAGCGCCTTTTCATCGCGCAGCTCCTTCAGGCGGCAAAACGACCAATACCGTACGTCGGAATCGTTCAGCACGAAATCGGCCAGCAGATTCGCGTCGTTCAGCCGGTCGATGGCGGC
>CACWVN010000026.1 GCA_902764285.1 uncultured Eubacteriales bacterium | reverse complement strand
CTACCTGTTCAATGCGGATCAGATTGAAAAGGTGTTCTGCATCGGCTATCAGGACAGCGAATCGCTGGCCTTCAAGGAGAAGGCCGACGCGGCGGTCGAAGAGATTCGCGCGAAGAGCGAAGGCTGACCGACGGACATCGCGGATGCACTGAGGCGGCGAGGGCAATCCTCGCCGCCTCAATTCGTTGAAAAACGAGGGAAGTATTCATCTTTGCTTTTCACGGGAAATGGCGGGATTGTCAGGACGTCGTACGCTTTCGATTCGTACAGAAAGATCCTTCGCCCTGCTCAGGATGACAACGAAGCGAAACGGCTGTCATCCTGAGCAGGGCGAAGGATCTGTACATTCTATTTCCGATCAGCGCGGAATCGTGGAAATCCTCATGCGCGAGATCCCGCAGCTTTCCGTGATGAGCCCATTTTTCTTTGCAAACGTCTGATACGCGTGTCGTCAGAACTGACGGGGCGTGGGGGACCCGGCCGCGGCACGGGGACGCCTACACCAGGATCAGCCTGGAGCCGTCGTGCAGCTCCGTCTGGGCGATGTAGCTGGCGGGATCGAGATTGTATCCGTGCTCCACGTCGCACAGCACGGGCAGCTCCTTGTCGAACAGCAGGTTCTGCTGCGTGGCCTCCAGGATGCGCACGATCTCACAGGTCACGTCGTAAACGCGGCCGGTGGCGGGCAGCCGGAAATCAAAGGACGATGTGATGGCCGGAATGTAGATTTCAACGATAATGGTTTCCATGGTCCTCCCCCTATCGTTTGTCGTTCAGGTCGCAGAAGCGCTGGAACATGCCGGCTGCGATGGTCGAGGCCTGATCCTGGCTTTCGGCCTCCGCCGTTTCCAGCAGGGCGTCTTCCTCCAGCAGCGATACGACGACCGGCGGCTCACACTGGCGCAGCCTGGACTGAAGGGAATCCTCGGCCTGCCGCGCCTCCTGGAACGGGATCATGCAGCAGTGGGCGAGCGTGCATTCGCACAGCAGCGCCAGCCGCGGCGTGCGATACAGCAGCAGATGCCGGCCGTCGGCCTGTACCCGCAGGCACAGGCGGCTCTCCGAAAGCTCTGACAGCAGAAACGCGAACAGCCGGTCGACGACCACGCGGTCGCCGCTGGGCACCAGCAGCCCGGATTCGCACAGCGTGTCATAGGCTGCCTGGCAGGCCTGCGCGTCCAGCTCCAGCAGCGACATCCCGGGGGGAAGCGGCAGCTTCAGCAGCAGCCGCAGGGTCTCCCATTCGGCGCGGCTGCAGTTATAGCCGATGGTTTCGGCGTTCATAGACTCGCCCCTTTCTGCGCGTCGACCATCTGCTTCAGGATGCCGCGCTGGCCGCGGGATACCGGCAGCGCGTCGCCGTTGCGCAGCGTTACCATCATGTCGGTAAAATTGACGCGATCGATGTATTGCGTGTTGATGACGTAGGCCCTGTGGCACCGCAGGAACTGCTCCGGCAGGGATTCCTCCAGACCGCTCAGCGACCGGCGCACCGTGATGCTCTGGCGTTCGGTGTGAATCGTCAGCAGCTTGTTCAGCGCTTCCAGATACAGTATGTGGTCGTAGGGGATGCGATAGGCGCTACCGTTGCCCTCGATCACCATGCAACGGTCGTCCGCGGGCGTTTCCACGGTGCTCTGGTAATCTTCCAGGATGCGCCGGAGGTTGCGGGTCAGGCTGGCCTGTGCCAGCGGCGCCGTGACGATGCCCGCGGGCCGCATGCAGTTGTCCAGCAGCGCCTCCAGGTCTTCGGGGTCGTGCAGACAGAACAGCGTATAGCTGTTGCGGTTCTGCTGCATCACCGTGCTGCCCAGGCCGGTGCACTTTTCGCTCTGGCCGCGCGGGATGCCCACGATGGCCAGCGTGATTCCGGAGGCTTCGCGGATCGCGCGCTCCATGATCTCAAACGAACCGGTGGACAGGTCGACGCGCGTCTTCGGCAGACCCTGGCCATCCATGGCGGCCAGGGCGTTCAGCAGCGCGGCGCGGCTTTTCTCATCCGGCTCGAAGATCAGTACAGGCAGCATACGGTTCCTTTCGTCTATCCTTCGACGCTTTCAGACAGCGGCACGACGATCTGGCGCAGTTTCCCGTCGAAGATCAGATAGCCCTGGCCCATGGGCAGCTGCGCCCGGGCGAAGGTGGAAGGCATCAGGTTGGCGATGCCCAGCGGGTTGCAGTCGTTGACTTTGCCGCCCATGGAAACGCCGCAGCCGTGAGCGATCAGGCTCTTCAGCGGCTCCTGCAGGAAGTAGGTCTGCGCGGTGAACGGCGCGGAGAAGAACAGCTGGATGTTGTAATGATCCGCCCGGGCGCACATCTGCGAAAGCACCGTGCGCATGTATTTCAGCTCCTCGCCCATCTCCAGCTCGTTGAAATCGGTGTTGAAGCGCTGGGCGTTGTCGACGATGATCGTGTAGGGCGAAAGCTCCAGCGCCAGCTTGTGCAGGGCGGCCTTGCCCTGTTCCTTGGCGACGCGCTTCTTGGGCGAGCGGTCGGCGAGGATGGTCTCCTGGAAGCTGTGCACGAAATCGATGATTTCCTGCCTCTGGGAATACAGGTGCACGCCGGTCTCCTTGGCGAACGTGGCCCATTCCGTATCGCCGATGACGTGCACTTCCGCGCCGCGGGCAAGCATCAGCCGCGCCAGGAACATCATCAGGTTGGTCTTGCCGGAACGCTTCGGGCCCGTCACAAACAGGCCGTACTGCTCCTCCAGGTCCAGGACGGCCGGTTCGCCGCTGGTAAGATCGTAGCCCAGCGGCAGGCTGAAGGGCGTCTTCTGCAATTCCGCATAGGAGGCCTGCTTCGAGAACAGATCCCAGGTGGGATCCGCCGGCACCCTCGGCACGGGCGCGGGCCGCGGGCCCTGCCAGTTTTCGTCCAGGCGGCCGGCGAAGGCCTTGAGCTGGTCCGCGCGCGCGCTGTCCGTGAGCGGCGGCGCGGGCGGGAAGGCCATCTCGATGATGCCGGTCTCCGGATCCCCCTGCAGCTCGCTCGCGGCGCCCTCCGGGAAGCCGGCGAGGCCGACCTGGATTTCGAAGAGCACGTCCTTGGAGACGCTGACCAGCGCGCGGCCGGCGTTGCGGGCGATCTGCGGCATTTCGATGGGCACGCGGGCGTTGATGACGTCGGAATAATCGCTGCGGTCGTTCTGCTGCAGCGCGATGCCGGCAAAGAAGGGGTGCAGCTTGTAGGGGAGTTCGTTCTTGGCCATCGCGGTGGCGATGAAATGGATGCCGCGGCTGCTGCCCTCGCGCAGCAGGTTGAACAGCCGCTGGTACATGGCCTCGTCGTTTTCCAGCATGTTCCGGATCTGCTCAAAGCGGTCGATAAACACGACGATCGCGGGCACGGTGGGCTTGCCGGCCTGTTCCTGTGCCCGGTTGTATTCGATGAAGCTGTCCGTGGCCGCCGCGGAGAACAGGTCGCTGCGCCGCTGTTCCTCCTTTTCCAGCAGGTTCACGAGGCGCTTGACTTCCATCACCTCATCCTCGAACACCACGTCGCCCACGTGGGGCAGCGCGCGCAGGTTTTCCAGCGTGCGGCTGGTCAGGCTGAGCACGTAGATGTTCAGATGGGCGGGATCATACTGGTTCACCAGCGAATAGACGATGCTCTGCACCGCGGTGGTCTTGCCCGAGCCGGACAGGCCGACCAGCAGCAGGTTGCGCTTTTCGGACAGGTTGACCACATAGGGCACGTAGCGCTGGCGGGCCGTGTCGTCGGCCAGGCCCAGCAGGAACTGCACGCCCTCCGGGGCGTTCTTGTAATCGCCCTTTTCGGGATCGACGCAGTGGAACGCCGACAGGCGGCTGAAATAGACGTGCTCCGGCAGCTCGGGCAGCCACATCTGCCGCTGGTGCTTGATGCCGTGGGATTCGGCCACTTCGTTGATGCGCTCCAGCACGGCCTCCATCTGGGTGGTCACGCGCTCCTTGCTCTTCTGCTTCCGGCGCTTCGGCGGGCTGATGGTCTGGCCGATCTCGCTCAGCAGCTGCGGCAGCTCCTCCGCCCGGGGCTCGTTGGGGTTGTAGGGCATGCCGGCGTAGCTGGTCTGCACCTGGTCGAAGCTCTCGTCGTTGCCGATCTGGATGAAGCAGCGGCCGGTGCCCTTGATGTAGGCGGCGTCCGGGCGCTTCAGCATGTCGCGGGAATCGGCGACGGTCTGCACGCGCAGGCACAGGTGGAAGCGGGAGTTGGCCCAAATCTCATCGCTGACGGAGGCCGAGGGCTTCTGCGTGGCCAGGATCAGGTGGATGCCCAGCGAACGGCCGACGCGGGAGGCGCTGACCAGTTCCTTCATGAATTCGGGCTGGTCGCTCTTCAATTCGGCGAATTCGTCGGTGATGATGATCAGATGGGGCAGCGGGATTTCGTTGGGATCGTCGCCGTACAGCTTGGTGTATTCGATGATATCCTTGACGCCCACTTCCTGGAACAGCACCTCGCGGCGGTGGATCTCGCCGTTCAGCGAAGCCAGCGCGCGGCTGATGACGCGATCGCCCTGCAGGTTGTCGATGATGCCCGCGGTGTGGGGCAGGTTCCGGAAGGCGTCGGCCATGCCGCCGCCCTTGTAGTCGATCAGTATGAACTGCACCTGGGTGGGGCTGTAATTCAGCGCCAGCGACAGGATGTAGGTCTGCAGCATGACCGATTTGCCGGAACCGGTGGTGCCGGCGATCAGGCCGTGCGGGCCGTGGTATTTTTCGGAGATATCCAGCACGAAGGGCTGCGACCCGGCGGTATAGCCGATGACCGAGCGCAGGCCGTCGTAGGTGTGGTTTTCCGACCACATGCGCCAGACGTCCAGATCCGATGTCCTGCGCACGCCGTAGATGTCCAGGAAGGAGACCAGCGTGGGAATGGCGGCGTTCTCCGCCGCGTCCTTCACGCGCAGCGGGGCGATGTTCCTGGCGAAGGTCAGCAGCAGGTTGCGGTTCGGGTATTCGAAATCCACCTGCGTGGTATCGCCGTCGCTGGTGTGCAGGAAGCCCGGCCGGGACGCCACGTTGAACACCAGGTGGCATTCCTTGGGCAGAAGCTCCATGCTGTTCGCGATCATCACCAGCGTGATGCCCAGATGGTTGGTCAGCAGCTGGCGCATGGCGGTCTCGTTTTCCAGCAGCCGCGCGTTGGTGCAGAATATGATGTGGTGCGGCAGCGGCAGCATGCGCTCGTCGATCTCCTCCGTGTCGGAGATGCCGTTGTCGTTCTCCTCTTCGGAAGAGCGCCGCATATTGATGATATCGCCGATGTGGTTCATGACGTCGTGGATGGCCGACGGCGTCGATACCACCATGCGCATCTGGCGATCCTCGCTGGCGAACACGTGGGGCAGCCAGCGCGCCCACGCCCACTGGGAGGCGGCGGATTCTTCCGCGAATACCGCGATGCGCACGTCGTGGTAGCTGTGCAGCGCGGCGATCTGCATCAAAAGCCCCTGGGCGAACATCGTCGCCTCCTCGCCGCCGAGGATGCCCACCACGGGCTCCTTGCGCAGGGCGACGACGACGGGCGCGTCGTGCACTACGGAATACTGCTTTTTCAGGCGATCGGCCTCGTCGCGCAGGGGATCGTCGATAAACGACAGCTTTTTGCGCTCGGTTCCGATCTCACTGGGCAGCGGCACGGTGCCCAGGCCGATGCGGACATTCAGAAAATCGGGGTGGGTGGGCATGCGGTTCCACAGGCGGTAAGTGCCGTCCGAGGCCAGGTTCAGACATTCGCCCACGTTCGGGAAATTGCCGGTCAGCCGCTGGAATTCCTGGTTGTTCAGTTCGCGCAGCTCCTGCTCCATTTCGGCGATGTACTGCTGGTACATGCCCACGCGCCTGCCCTCGACGATCGTAGCCTGGTTATCGCGGTAGCGGCGGTTGATCAGCCCCCAGATGACCGCCAGCACGGACGAAGTGCCCACCATGATCAGGCCGGCGGGCAGCCTGCCCGCGCCGCCCATGCCGCCCAGCATCGTGCCCATCAGCATGGGCAGCACCATGGTCATCGACGGGCCCAGCTGCAGC
Organism: uncultured Eubacteriales bacterium; assembly: GCA_902764285.1. Lineage (GTDB taxonomy): Bacteria > Bacillota > Clostridia > Christensenellales > Aristaeellaceae > UBA2862. Next base: position 14,893 of record CACWVN010000026.1, on the reverse strand, counting down.
CAGGTGGGCGGGTTGTTGTTATCCTGCTTGGCCAGCGGCGGTTCGATCTGGATGACGTCGTCGGCGGACTTGTGCAGCATGCGCGGCGCGCGGTGATACTGCACGTACAGGCTGGGGAATGATTCGGGCAGATCGTCCATGGGCAGGGGCTGCAGCGCGGCCGCCTTGCGCATCTGCACGTGCTGCAGCGTATCGATGCGGTTGATCGCGATCAGGTTGTTCAGATAGATCAGCTTCAGGCCGGAGGGCATCGTCAATACGTCGCCGTACTGGATCAGCACGGTGTTGTTCATCACGCGCCGGCCGTTCAGATAGGTGCCGTTGGAGGACTGGTCCGAATATTCGGCGTTGGTGCCGCCGGTGAAGGTGATATAGCCGTGAAACAGGCTCAGGCGCTGATCCATGTCGCAGATGTTGTTTTCCGGGCTGCGGCCGATGGTCAGCATATTGCCCTCGGGCAGGTATTTGGAGAAGCACAGGTGTTCGCGGGTCAGACGCTTGAGGATGATGGTCACTTCGCCGTCGCCGGAGAAGAACACGTTGTGCTCCTCGAGCTGGATCTGCCTTTCCGTGCCCGAACGGTCCGTGACCCACAGAAACGACGCGGGCGGCGACAGGAAGATGTTGCCGTCCAGCGCGCGAATCTGGAAGATCGAGTCAGAAGACCAGCCGCTTTCGTCCTGGCTGATCACGATCTGGCTCGTCCAGCTCTCCGTATCCGGGAAAAAGACGTCTTTGAAGTGATCCCCGAAGAACAGCCATGCAGCGTACATTCGCATTCTCCCCTTCAGCTATTGGTGTCGTGGGCGAAAAATCAGTAGTGGACGTATTCCACGGAAAAGATGATGCCGGCGATCTGCAGCGAATCCCCCTGGTGCAGCGCCTTCTTCTGCCGCGCGGGCAGGCGGACGCTGTTCAGGAAGGTCCCGTTGGAGGAATTGTTATCGGTGATATAGCACAGCTTGTCTTCCTCATTGAAATTGATGGTCAGATGGTGATTGCTGACCTGGTCATTATCCAATTGGAAGGAACAGGATTTGTCGCGGCCGATGGTGAACGGCGATTCGTTGATCGTCACCCGGTACTGGTTGTAGGCGTTCAGGCCGACCAGCATCATATAGGTCCGCTTCGAGGCCTGGCGCGGGCCCACTTCCATGCGCACCGAGGAATAATCCGGCTTGTCCGGGCGCTTCTTTTTCAGCGCGGCAAAGAAATCCGGGCGCTTCCGGTTCAGGATTCCCAGCCCGATGATCACCAGCAGTACGGTGATCAGCAGCGGAACGACGCCCGCCAGCGAGCCGATGACGACCAGCGCGAACAGCAGGGGCAGGCCCGCGCCGATCAGCCAGCTGACGGCGTTTTTGCGGGAGAAGGTTTGCTTTTCGGAATCAGACTTGGACATGTCTGCGTCGATCCTTTCTGTATGTCGTTATCTCCGGATCAATAATTGACGATGATGATATGGCCGCCGATCTCCAGCCGGTCGCCGTTGTTCAGCTTGCATTCGCCGTTGTTGATGAACCTGTCGTTCACCGTCGTGCCGTTGGCGGAATAATCGCGCAGCATCAGCTGGTTGTTCAGATAGTAGATTTCGCAGTGGCGGCGCGAGATCTTGTCGTCCTCCAGGTTCAGCGGGAACTTGCCCACGTTGCGGCCGATGCGCAGTATCTTGGGGATGACGCAGGTGTATTTTTCCGTCTTGCTGCCGTATGTGATGGTGAAGGTGACGGGCGTCAACCCGGCCTTGCGGACGGATCCCTTTCCCGAGCCGTCGCCGTCTGCCGAAGGGACGAAGAAGTGGATGATGGCCAGCACGATCAGCACCACCAGAGCCAGGCCGATCAGCCAGATCACCAGGTTCGGCATCTGGATGCCAAAAACCGATACGGGCTTCAGCCAGTAATCGTGCAGCTTGTCCGAGGGCGCGGGAGTGGCCGAGGGCTCCGGGGAGGGCGAGGGCTCCGGGGAGGCCTTGGGCTTCAGATCCTCCTGGTCCAATATGGCCTGGATGCTCTGGGTGATGCCGCCGTTTTCGCGCTGGTCATAGGATATGCCGTTGTTCTCCAGGAAATCGTCCAGCGCCTGCCTCGTCAGCGCGTCGTAGATCCACATGCCGGAATCGTCGGTCTCGAAATTCTCGAGATAACCCAGCTCGCGCAGCCGCTGCTGCACATGGCGCACCGCTTCGCCCGTGGCGTTCCAGGTGATTGTCTCATAGCTCGCCTCGGGGCTCTGGGTGACCTCCGGGGCGTTCAGATCCGCGACCCTGCCTTCGATGATGGCGTAATAGGTGGTCGCCAGCACGCCGTATTCATCGAAAACCAGGCCGTCGACGCCGCTGTTCCGCTCGTTGTCGCAGCAGTTTTCCAGGGCGAGCATCGTCAGATCGTCCAGGTATTTTGTCTCCAGGGCCTTGATGGCGTCCGACGAACTGCCGCTGGGATAATAGCCGTAATCCCTCAGCGCCTTCTTCAGCCCGCGCACGGAATCGTTGCTCTCGTACAGCAGGATCTGATATTCGCTCTCCTCGTGGGGATAGGACGGCGGCAGGGTGGCGAGCGGCGGCGCGGCGTCCGCGGAATCGGCCAGCGCCAACCCGCCCAGGCATACGCAGAGTATCGACACGAACACCAACAGCGCCGCAAGCGGCGCGAAGCGCCTGTTCATAAAGCTGTTCCCTCCAGATGCGGACAATACCATGCCCGACCTATATACATATATGGTAATAATAACACAAATGCGGCCGGTTTGGAATCCCCTTCGGACAAATTATTATGAAAAAAGCATTAAACTGTAAAAATAATTGACATAACCAGCTGAATTAAGTATAATTAATCCAAATAAAGACAAGTAGGAAAAGATTGGGTAAACGCCGTTTGCGCCGGCCTGGCGCGGGCAAACCCGCGTTCCCGCCGCGTCGGATCGATCGTCCGATCGGCGGTGGACGGATCCAGACGAGTGCGACGCCGGCGTGGCGGCAAAACGCCCGGCCGTTAAAGGAGCGCTTGTCTGATTGGCCTGCATGGCGTTTTGCGGGTCATAAATGTGCGTACAGGGGAGAGATCGTCGATGAAAAGGTTGTTGAGCGCGGTTTTGTTTGTGGTGTTCATGCTGTTGCTGGCGCAGTCGGCAATGGCGGCGGTGCCCACCGACGTATACATCACGCGGGTGTGGCAGGACGGGTCGAGCCTGATACTGTTTGTCACGGCCGCGGATTCCCAGCGGCAATCCGCCTCGCAAAGCTATTATTACGGGGATTATGCCCTGAATATCAGCGACGAGCAGTTCCCGGCGACGAACGTCTACCGCTACGGCGACAGCGGACAGGGCATCCACTACGTCGTCTGCGTGGATATATCCGGTTCCATCGTCAGCTCGAGCTACAAGGGCAGCAAGGCGGACGGCGAGGCGCTGAAGGACGCGCTGCGCCGCTTCGTGGAAGGCCTGAACGGCACCGAGGCGATGAGCCTCATTACCTTCGGCGATTCGGTCAACGTTCTCGCGGACACCACCAACGATTACGGCACCCTGATGGGCGCCATCGACAGCCTCGCGTTCAGGGACAGTAAAACCCAGCTCTACGAGGGCATCTACCGGGCGATGACCCTCGCCCAGGAGCGCTCTGCGTCCTTTCCGTATTCGCAGGTCATCGTGCTGACGGACGGCACGGACGAGCCGAACGCCAACGGCGGCGCGGATTATACCTTTGAAAGGACCAGCCAGGTGGTCGCCCAGGCGCACATCCCGGTGTACACCGTTGCCTTTGACCGCGGCCAGGACAATCTGAACGACATGAACGACATGGCGGCCCTTTCCGGCGGCGTTTTCCAGACCCGCAACGCCGCCAATCTGGCCCAGTCCATCGTGAACCTCCAGGCGATTACCCGGGACGGCGCGGTGGTCATCATGCCGCTGAACAACGACGCCAAAATCCATGAAGTGGTGCTGGGCGCGAACTATCCGCTGCAGGCCATGGTCCGGACCGGCGATTCGTGGATGCCCAGCAACGTCTATCAGTACGGCATCGACTGGAGCCTGGTCCCGCTGCCCACGCCGGAGCCGGAAATCACGCCCACGCCGGAACCCAGCCCCACGCCGGAGCCGAGCCCCACGCCGGACGCCGTGCTGGAACAGCTGGGCATCGAGGACGTGTCCGAGGACAACCGCGCCGTAGTGGTGCGCACCGAGCCGGGCGCGACGGTAAGGTATTACGTGGACGAGCAGATGCTGTTCGAAACGACGGCCGACGACCAGGGCAAGGCGATCTGGAATTCCGCCGAGGGCGGCATCCAGTTCCGAAAGGGCCAGAGGATCGGCGTGGAGGCCGTGGACGCCGCGGGCAATTCCGGCAGCGCCATGCAGACCGTCGATGAATCCATCCGCCAGGAGATCAGCCTGGACGTCCGGGGCATCCAGGGCGGCACGGTCAATTCCCAGACGCTGGAAGTCACCGGCACGGCCGAAAGCGATACCCAGGTGACGGTCGCCTGGCAGCGCATCGGCGAAGATCCCGTCGAATTTGTGACCACCACCGTCAACGGGCTGTTCAGCTGCAACATCCCGGAAACCGAGGCGAGCGCCGGCAGCGGCTATCTGAGCGCCTACTATACCGATGGATACGGCTACAGCAAGAGGAAGGTGTATGGTTCCGAAATCAACTGGGACACCGAAATGGACAAGGGCGTGGATGAGACGACCATCGAACCGGTGACCGAGGACAGCACCCAGATCATCGTACATACCGAGCCGAATTCCAGCGTAACCGTGTACCACGGTACGACCCAGTTCATTTCCGGCGCCGATAATTCCGGCGAATCGGGCACCGTGGTCATCCCGCTGCAGGAAAACGAGTATCTGCAGAAGGGCGAGGTCATCAGCGTCCACGTCGTGGACGCCCTGGGCCACGAAGCGACTTTTGACAATCCCGAAACCGGCACCGTCGGGGAATCGGCGCGCGCGCAGATAACCGTCGATATCCAGGACGTAGAGGACAGCCGGGTCATCGCCCCGGAGATGGTGGTGTTCGGCGAAGCTGAGCCGGAGACGATCGTCGAGGCGCTGTGGGTAAAGGAAGGCATCGACGGCAGCGAGCAGGCGATGGTCAGCCGCAAGGTGCGCGTCGGCGCCAACGGCCATTACAGCCTTACGCTTCCCTGGGACGAGGGCTTCAGCGGCGGCGGCTATGTGAAGGTCCAGTATGAGGACAAGCTGGGCTACAGCAAGTTCGGATGGACGAGGGGCACGATGGTCTGGACGACCGCTTCGCCCGAGCCGGTTCGCGCGACCGTCCGGCCGACGGATCCGCCCACCGAGGCGCCGGCCACCGAGGTGCCCACGGCCACGCCCACCGTGCCGCCCGAGATCACGCCTTCGCCCGAGCCGACGGAACCGCCCGTCACGCCCACGCCCGTGCCGCTGGTCTGGCCGCAAACCTGGATCAAGGGCTTTGAGGACACCTTCGGCACGCCGCCGGATCTGTTCAGCAACCCGATGTTCTGGCTGCTGGTGGCCGCCGTGCTGCTGGTGCTGGCGCTGATCATCTGGCTGATCACGTTCCTCGCCAAGCGCTCCAAGCTGAAAAAACAGGGCCTGATCGAAGTGGAGGACGACGACAAGGAGCGCGATACCGAATTCACCGATCTCGCCGTGGCGGGCACCATCCGGCAGAACGGGGGCGGCGGAAAGAAAGCGACCGTGCGCCGCCAGCAGCCCGGCGGGATCCAGCCGGCGCAGATCGATCCGGCGGGAACCGGCGCGCCGCAGGGCGGCTCGAGCCAGCCCGTTTCTCCCGGCGGAACGCGGCGCATCGGCACGCCCGGCGCGGCGGAACCGAATCCCGACGCCGCCAGGCGCCCGGTGATTCCCACCGCGGTCGCCGGATCCACCGGCACCGTGCGCATCAATACGCATCCCACATCGGCGCCCACCGGCACGGTGCGGATCGTGAAGGACGTCGAACCGCCCAAGCCGGTGACGCTGAACATCAGCGAAACCCGCGCCTTTGCCGGCGTATCCAACCAGCGCACGGCCAGCGTGGTCAAGGAGATCACCATCGGCCGCGAAGCGGGCTGCGACCTGGTCGTTCAGGATGAAACCGTATCCGGCCGGCACGCGAAAATCGAGCGCGAAGGCAGCGAACTGTTCATCACCGACCTGAAGTCCTCCAACGGCACGACGGTCAACGACAAACCCCTGACGGCCAACGCGCGCGTGCCCCTGCACAGCGGGGATACGGTCGTAGTCGGCAGGACCACGATGATTATCCGTTTCGAAATCTGATTGGAGCGTGCGCACATGAACAGACTTCATATTCGCCGAATCGCCCTTATCGCCGTCGCGCTGGCCGCCGTTTTTGCGGCCGGCGCGCTCGGCGCGTATATGGAGGGAACCCAGGAATCATTTGCGCAGAAATGCTGGACCAGGGCCAGAGATGCGAGGACGGAGCAGATAAACGGCGCCGTTCCCGGCATCAATGAAACGGCCTCAGCGGTGCAGGCGGCCTGGACGGCCGCGGCACAGCAGACGGCCGCGCCCCAGCCTGCCGCCGTCGAAATCCGGTGGAACGGCGATGAAGTGCCGGAGCAGATCCCCTTCGGCGAGCAGGAATTCAGCGTTGAGGTCCGGTACGAGGGGCTTTCCCGGGAGGAGGCGGATGCGGCCATCCAGCCGTATCTGGAGCGCCTGCAGGTGTTCGGCGGGCCGGAAGGCGGCGAGGAATCGCTGCTGAGCCTGGAGCTTGTCACCGCCATGCCTGAGAAGACGGCCGGGAACGAAAACCGCGGCGAACCGCCGGCTGACAGCAACGTCAATTATGATTCGGCGAACGAGGTCACGCCCCAGGCGTTCACGCCGGCCTTTACGCTCCCTGTTCCGGCGCCGGGATCCGGAGGAATAGATGAGACGTCCGAACAGCCGCCGGTGGTTTTCACTTACAAATGCATAATGGAAGTGACGCCGGAGGCGGCGTGCCATATCCGCGTGGTTGAAAAGACCGACGGCGGTGAAACGGAAAAGACTTCGGCCAGTTTTGCTTCTTTCAGAGGTATAGCTTTTGATGCTTACGAGGGCCTGCTGAACCGGGACGCTCTGCAGGGCGGCCTGGTCCTGTCCGGCCAGGCGCAGCCCGGCCAGTTGATCGACCTGGAGCTGACGTGTTCCGGAAAACCGGATTTCAGCGCCAAGGCACAGGCGTGTACCGATGAGGCGGGTAAATGGCAGAGCCGCCCGATAAGCATCCAAAAACTGAATGGCTGCGCGGAAGGCCAGCTGACCGTTTCCGCGTCGTACAGCGCGTATCCGGCGCTTTCCGCGGTATCCACGCTGGCCATACCGGTGGACACCCTCGCGCCGGAACCGGCCGGCATTGAGCTCGTTCAGGAGGCGGGCGCGCTGCGCCCCGCGGCGATAACGAACGAAACCATTTATACGGAAAACGATTCCGACCTGCCGCTGGAGCTGCGCGTCACCGGCGAGACCGGTGCGCAGGTCGAGCTGAGCTGCCGCTTCCGCGAGGGCGAGCAGGCGCTGACGGGTGAAGCGGTGCAGCTGGTTCCCGAGGATGCGGACGGGGAAGCGGCGACGTTCAGCATTCCGGACAGCGCCGCCGGCTTTGACGTGATACTGACGGACGAGGCGGGCAACAGCGCGTCCCGGACGTTTGAGATCGCATGGCTGGAGACGCCCGTCGCGACGATCGAGGGCGTTTCCGGCTCAGAGACTGCGCCCGCTCCCGGCGAGGCGGTCGTCCTTGGCCCGAACAACCTGGAAACCGGGGCGCTGGCCGTGAGCGAAGACGTCCAGGGCGAATGGAAGGTGGACGACGGCGAGGCCGCGCCGCTGGATTTCGAGAACGCGGAGGCCGGCGTCAAGCGCGCCGCGCTGTCCGGCATGGACCTCGCGCAGGGCGAAAAGCTGACGGTCGCGCTCTGGCACGACTGCGACGGCGTCCGCCTCGCGGAGGGCGAGCAGACCTGGGACCTGGATTTCGTCGGGCCCGAAATAACCTCCGTTTCCGTCGGCGCAGACGGCCTGACCGGCATCTGGAACGAAGAGAACAAGACGATCTATTTCATCAAGGATATCCAGATGACGCTTCAATTGGACGCGCATGCGGAGGACGGCGCGGTGTATTACCGGACCGTCGACGGCGCGGAGAGCGGGATATCCCAGCCGTACAGCGGAAAGCTGTTCGAAAGCGACGCTTTCTTCACGCTGGTGGCCCGCGACGCGCTGGGCAATACGGGTGAGCCCGTGGTGCTGAAGACCGCTCCGGTGAAGGGAATTGCCATCGACAATGAGCGCAGGAACCTGCTCTGGGGCGGCAGCCTTGAACTGGCCGGCACGGCCCAGCCCGGCTGGGAGATCGCCTTCAGGGTGGTCCTTCACGGCACCACGAAGGTCCTGCTGAAGCCCGACGCGTTCGAATCCGATGGGAACGGGGAATGGAAGGCGTCCTTCTCCGCGGCGGAGGTCTACAAGGCGCTGCTGGATGCGAACGCGGCCAGATCCACCGAATCCAATCTGGTCATCGAGGCGTCGTATGCGCAGGGCAGTCTTTCCCCTGTCGTGGCGGATTTCACGTTTGACAGGAGCGTCAACCTGGCGGTCGATGCGCTCAACGAGTATGACGACGCGGTCTCCGGCAGGGCTGCGCCGATGTGCGTCGTGCGCGTCGTCGACGCCGGCAGCGGCGAGCTGTTTGAAACCGTCGCCGCGGCGGACGGCAGCTTTTCCGTCGATCTGGAGCGCCACGTCGCCGCGGAGCAGGCCTTTGACGTGACGGCCGGCTTCCTTTCGGAAGGCGAAGGCACCGACTGGCTGGTGAAGGAAACCGCCCAGGTCGTCGCGGAAAAGAGCAGCGACGCGGGGATCACCGTCAAGGGGATTCCCGACATGGCCAACGGGGAGTCCCTGACGATCACCGCCATCCCCAACAAGCCCGGCGATATCGAGCTGATCGTGGACGGCGAGAGCCTGGACAAGCGGCAGAACGTGTCTGCCACGGAAGCGATCGATTTTGAAATTCCCGGTCTGGCGGACGGCGAGCACAGCATTGTCGTTCGCTACGCCGACGGCTACTACGAAGAGGCCGCGTCCCGAACGACCGTCGTCGTCGATACCGCGCGGCCCGTGATCACCGTCGATCCCGAGATACTCGACACCGCGGATACGCTGACGGTCGGCGTCAGTGAGAAGGCCGGCGTGACCGCGCAGCTGCTGGACGCGGACGGCGCGGAGCTGGACGCGCTGACCGCCGAGGCCGCGGAAGCCGGGTCGGTCCCGTTTGCGCTGGAGGACTGGCTGGCGGACGAGGCGGCGGCGTCCCTGCGCATAACGGCCGTTGACGCCGCCGGGAACGCCGCGGAACCGGTTGATGTGGCCATCCGGCGCACCCCCCAGCGGGTGGGCATGCTGATCTGCCCCGAACCCGACGGCGCGCTGGACAGCACGAAGGCCTACGATATCACCGGCTGGGTGATCGACGCGAACGGCAGCGAACCCAAAGCGACGCTCGATTTCGGCGGCCAGTCTTTCGACCTGGAACTGGTGCGCGACGACGACGCGCTGAACGCGCAGAAAGAAAAAGCCGGGCCGTACATGCGGCTGGGCGAAAACGCCGCGTGCTGGAAGTTCAGCCGACGCGTGGATATCAGCGACGACGCTTTCAGCACGGGACAGGTTGAGGTCAAACTGCTGGCGGACGATCAGCCGCTCGACGCGCCGGCATGGGAGGGCGACGCGCCTGCGCCGGAATGGCGCATCGAGCGTACCTCAGAGGCGCGGACGCGGCAGATCGTGATGGTGGCCATATTCGGCGTGCTGGCGATCGCCGGGCTGCTGCTGCTGTTCATCGTGTCGCGCAGGCTGGGCCGCCTGAAGGATGCCTCCATCGACAATCTCAGCCGTAAGAGCCGCCTGACGATCCGAAAACGCCGCTGATTTCAAAGAAGCCGGAGGGAGAAACGAGATGGGTCTGAAGATTAGCGCCGCCGTATACAGCCATATCGGGCATCGGCCGAATAATGAAGACAACTTTTTCGTCAACGGCCTTTTCATGGAGCGCGAGCAGATGAACAAGGGCGGCCGGTATCATGCCGTGTACACCGATGACGCGCAGATCTTTGCCGTGTGCGACGGCATGGGCGGCGCGGAGCTCGGCGAGGAGGCTTCGCTGCGCGCCGTGAAGATGCTGAAGGAGTTCCATCAAAACTGCGCCCAGCCGGACAGCACGGTATACCTGAACGATCTGGTCGCCGATATGTCCGAGCGCGTGGACGCCATATCGCTGGAACGGGGCAGGCCCTCCGGCGATTCCGGCTGCACGATCGCCATGCTGGTGATGAAGGACTGGTATTTCAGGACCGTCAACGTGGGCGACAGCCGGGTCTATCAGCTGCACGACGGGGAGCTCACCCGCGTGACCAAGGACGATTCCGAGGTACAGCAGATGGTGGATCGAGGCGAAATCACGGCGGAGGAGGCCTGGCAGCACCCGCTGAAAAACGTCATTACCCGGCATCTGGGCATGCCCATGAATGGGGAACGGCTGAAGCCCACGGTCAGCGAGCGGATGGATTTGACGCCCGGCGACCGCTATCTGATCTGCAGCGACGGGTTGAGCGACGAAGTGCCCGATGACGTCATTCGCGATCTGCTGCGGTCCAACACCTCGCCCGCGGACGCTGCCGCCGTGCTGGTCCGCCGGGCGCTGAGCGAATCGGAGTATATGGGCATTCCGTCCGACAACGTCACGGTGATCGTGATCGACGTGCTGAAGGCCGGCGAGCGGGACGACAACCAGCGCCGGGTCCGCCGGATGAACATCCTGCGGGCGGGCCTGGCGGCGCTTTCGGCCGCGGCTGTCGGCGGGCTGATCTGGCGCTGCATCGAGCTATTCCGTTTCCTGAAAAAATAACGAAGCATTTCGATGGCGGGGATACATATGCTGAGCATAGAAGAGCGCATTAGAAATTATGAACCGTTTTTTGGAAAATGGTTGCTGGATGACCCGCCGCAGATACTGGGCCGGGGCAATTCGGGCATCGTATATCTGGTGCACGCCGACGAAGTGGACGCCGCGCTGAAGATCATTTCCATTCCCAGAGACCAGAGCCAGCTGGACAGCATGCTGGAGGAATGCGGCGGGTCCATGGAGCGCGTCAAGGCGCGCATCGACCAGGAATTGAAGTATGCCCAGACCGAAATCGAGATCATGGAGCGCCTGAAGAGCGACAGCCATATCGTCTGCTTCGAGGAATCCTATATCTATACCCGTCAGGACACCTATGGGTACGATGTCATCATCCGCATGGAGCGGCTCGTCCGCCTGGACGCGTTTCTGAAAGCCCCGGAAAAATACCGCATCTTCAAGGGCAAGGGGCTGACGCTGCGCATCTGGTCGGAGCTGGTCAGCGGCCTGTGCTTCTGCGAGCGCTGCGGGATCGTCCACCTGGATGTCAAACCTGAAAACATATTCTATGCCGAGCCCAGCCGGGATTATTTCAAGCTGGGCGATTTTGGCGTGTCGATTCGAAGCGAAAACGGCCGCTTCGTCAGCGCGGGCATGATCGTCGGAACGTTGGATTACATGGCTCCGGAGATCTACGAGGGCAGGGGCGGCGACGCCCGTTCCGATATCTATTCGCTGGCGCTGGTCATCTATTCGATGTTCAACAATGACCGGCTGCCGTTCCTGCCGGCTTCGGGGCGTCCGACGGACGATGATTTTGCCGCCGCGCGCAAGAAGCGCCTGGAGGGTGGCCGGGAGATTCCCCCGATCAAGGGCCTGGATCCCACGCTGTCCGGCATATTGATGCGCTGCCTGAAGCGCAATCCCGACGATCGCTATCCCTCCATGGCGGCGCTGTACGTGGATTTGGAAAAGTACAGGCTGCAGAAGATCGACAACGTGACAAAGCCCTCCCGACGTTCAAAACTCGTGCCCATCATCGCCGCGGCAGGCGCCGTGGGCGTGCTGGGCTTCTTCGGCGTGCGCTTTCTGCTGAACGGGCACGTGCCCCAGGCCAGCGTAGAGCGCGGTTTCAAATTCAAGGAAGGCTCGAACCTGATCTCCATGGCCGACCTGGGCGAGGATCGGTCGCTGAAATACGCCATTACGCTGGATAAGGCGGCGGAAGTCAAGGTCATCGTCAACCGGGCGCTGCAGGGTGAATACTACGCGGACGGAAAGGTTCCGATGGGCATCGTCCTGGATCCGGACAATTTGAAGCGGGATGAATTGAACGACGTCCAGTTCAGAATCGGAGAAACGACGGTCTTTTCCGATGCGTTCGTATTCGACGACAGGGCAGAGCTCTCCCTGGATACCCCGGAGAGCGGCTTCTTTATCACGAACCAGAGCTACACCGGCCGGGCGGAGCCGAACGCTGTCGTCCGACTGGTGGACGCCAGCGGCAAGGAGATCCTGCGCGCGCAGCCGGATGAAAACGGGGCGTTCACCTTCAATCTCGATGGCGGCAGGGCGAACCCGGAGGACGCGCTCTCCGCGGGCAGGTATGCCCTGGAGATCGAGGACGAAGCGGGCAATATCACGCGGCAGGATCTCGATTTTACGCTGCCGCCGGTCGAACCGCGCAGGCACGCGGCCATTTCTGTGGATATCGATTCCGCCGACGGGGCCATTTCCTTCGATAAAGACACGAATGAAATGCGCGTCTGGGGCGATGAACGCGAATGCGGCATCCGGATCTCCGGCGAGCCGGAGGCCGAGTTGACGATCACCCGTGCCGGCACCGGCGACGTCATGGACACGACCATCGGGGAAGACGGAGACGTCATCGTCAATCTGCAGATTCCCGAAGGCGAAACGACGTATTCGGTCGGCTACGCGGACCAGAGCAGCGATCCGGTCGAGTGGCGCGTCATGGCCGATTATACGCCGCCACAGATCAGGGTCGTGGAATCCCCGGCGATGTTTGAAGAGGCGGCGCTTACCGTCCTGCTGAGCGAAAGCGTGACGGATGTCGTCGTGCGCGGGGAAGAGGGGACCGTCGTATCCACCGGCGAAGTCGACGACGGCGAATGGACGTTTGAAGAGCGCGTCTATGACGGCCGGGAATATACCGTCGTCGCGCACGACGCGTTCGGGAACGAAGGAAAGACATCGTTCTCTCCGAACATGAGTGTCGCCGTCGATCCGGTGGATGATTTCAGCAAGCAGGTCGTCGTGCACACGGCGCCGGGCGCCCTGGTGACGCTGATGGTCGACGGGGAAAGGCTGGATCCCGTGGAGGCCGGCGACGACGGCACGGCGGTGGTGGATCTGCCGGAAGCGCTCTGGGTGGGCGAGACCGTCGAAGTGCTTTCGCAGAAGAACCGCGAAGAGGCATCGCTGAGCCTGGATGTCAGGCGCAGACCTTTGGACGAGCCCATAAAGATACGCGTCGTGCCGGCCGATGACGAGGGCCCCCTGCGGATCGAAGGGACGGCGCTGGCGGAGGCGAAGGTGTCGGCTTTCTGGAACGGCAGCATCAGGGAATGCGGGCAGGCCGAAGTCGGCGAAGACGGCGCCTTTACTATCATTCCTTCCACCGAGGCGGTCGGCCTGCCCCTGGAGGGGCAGACGGGCGTATTCCGCGTATGCTATACCTATGGCTTTGAAGAAGAGCCGCAGGCGGAGTCCGGGAAAGTGACCTGGGATGCCTCCACGTTCCTGAATATCGACCCGCTGTCTGAGAACAGCGAGGTCCTGTCCGGCACCGCTGAAAAGGGCGCTTCCGTGGAGGTGCGGGATGAAAACGGCACAGTGCTGGATTATTTCACCGCGGATGAGGAGACCGGCGCGTTCAGCTGGCTGCCGGACGGACCGTTTGCGGTGGGCACCCGCTATCTGCTGAAATCGACCGACCCGCATGGCAATTCCGCCGAAGCCGAGGCGGTCGTGAAGCTCGCGCTGCAGGTGGAACAGGTGTATTCGGACAGCGGCATCATGGTCATCCATGCGACGCCCATGTCGACTGTGCGAATCCGCCGGGGCGAAGAACTGCTGGCGGAACTGCAGGTGGGAGAAGACAGGAGCGCGATTTGGGGCCCCGGCACGGCTTTCACGGAGGGCGAAGTATACGCGGTGACGGCGACAGACGCTGCCGGAAACGAATCGGACCCCGTGGAGGCGAGGGTGTCGGCTGAGACGCGGCCGTCGATCAGCGAAGTAACGGTAAACGGTCAATCGTCGGATGCGCTGGAAGGCTACACCGCGGTGGGGAGTCCGCTGCAGATCAGCGGGTTTGCCGCGGCGAATTCGTGCGTCAATATCTATTGGAGTGACGGCATCCAGACATGGGTGGTTGCGAATGAGGACGGCTGGTTCAATGCGGAATTGAACGCGGGCGCGACGAATCCCGCGGGCGAGCCGCGGCCGTTGCGGCTGTCGTACAGCGATGGCGGACAGCTGCGAGAGACGGCGCCATTCGCGTGGTGGCGTCTGGAAGTGGAACAGCTTTACGCGGACAGCGGTTTTATGATCATCCACGCCGCGCCGGCGCTGACGGTGCGCATCCTCCGGGGCGAGGAGCTCATGGCCGAGCTTCAGACGTGGGAGGACGGGAACGTGATCTGGTCCCCGGGATCGAGCTTCACGGGCGGCGAAGTGTACACGGTGACGGCGATCGACGCAGTCGGAAACGAGCTGACTACGTTTGAAGTGTCGGTATCTGGCGATACGCGGGCTTGGATAGACGGGATAACGGTGAACGACCAGCCGCTGGAGGCTTTGGAAGGGTATACGGCGGTGGGGAGCCCGCTGCGGATCGGCGGGCACGCGTCGGCCTCGGCGTGGGTGAATATCTACTGGAACGACGCGATCCAGACGTGGGTACCGACGGACGAGAACGGATGGTTCTACGCGGAGCTGAGCGCGGACGCGCTGAACGCG
>CACWVN010000025.1 GCA_902764285.1 uncultured Eubacteriales bacterium | reverse complement strand
TCCAGCTGCCCGAAGAGGCGCCCGGAGCCGAAACCGCCCAGGCGCTGTCCGACGGCACGCTGCACGCCGACGGTTCCTTCACGCCCGATCCGGAGAACCCCGAAGAAACGGAAACCGCCGTGAGCGCGCCCGCTGAGACCGAGACCGCGCCCGCTGAAACCGAGGCTGCGCCCGCCGAGACCGAAGCCGCGCCGGCTGAAACCGAAGCCGCGCCGGCCGAGACCGAGGCTGCGCCGGCTGAAACCGACGCCGCGCCCGCCGAGACCGAGGCTGCGCCGGCTGAAACCGACGCCGCGCCGGCTGAGACCGAGACCGCGCCCGCTGAGACCGACGCCGCGCCGGCCGAGACCGAAGCCGCGCCCGCCGAGACCGAAGCCGCGCCCGCGGAGGTCGCCTATACCGTCAAACCCGCCGCCGCCGCCACTGTATACTACAACAACGGGGGCAAGGCCTATCATATCAGTTCGGACGCCCATCCCCGCGAGATGGACAGCGCACCGGCGCATACGCTGGCGGAGGGCATTGCCGCCGGCAAGAACGCCTGCCAGAGCTGCGGCCTGCCCGGCGCGGAAGTGCTGGATATCGAGCACATCGCCTGGGTGGATGAGGCCAACCGCATCCACACCACCGACGAATGCCCGTCCTTCCAGGGCCGCTGGCGGCTGATGTCGCTGGAGGACGCCGTCGCCGCGGGCTGCGAGCCCTGCGCCGACTGCCATGCCGACGCCTATCGCGAGGCCATCGTGCCCTCGCCCACCGCGACGCCGGAACCCACGCCCGAGCCGACCCCGGAGCCCACGCCTGAGCCCACGCCCGAGCCGACCCCGGAGCCCACGCCCGAAGCGGTTTCACCGGCGAAACCCCTGAAATCCGTGGGTGAGATGACCGTCTACTACTACGACGCCAGCAAGGCGTATCACGTCAATCCCGACTGCAAGGGCATGAGCCACGCCCCGGCCCACACCCTCTCCGAGGGTCTGGCCGCCGGCAAGCGCGCCTGCGGCAACTGCAATCCGCCCGCGGCGGAGCTGGTGGGTCTGCCGGTGCTGTGGCTGGATGACAACAACCTGTGCCACACCACCGACAGCTGCCCCGCCTTCGCCGGCAGTCCGCGGTTCATCCTGCGGGACGATGCGCTGGCGCAGGGGCTGACCGGCTGCCCCGGCTGCGGCGCCGACGAATACCTGATCCCCGGCACCGTGCTGGCAGGCGATTGATCCCGAACCGGAACGAACCGGGCCGAATCCTTCGGCCCGGTTTTTTATTTTGCAAAGCGCGATACAAACGGCGGAAAATGTGATATAATGATTGGGAATGATCGCCGACGCGTTCCTGCGGAACCCGCTGACATGGAAAACGTTCCGTTTTCCCGATCATGTACAATCCAATAACGCAGCGTCCCGGGGCCGGCGGTCCCGGAAACGCCGCATCGATGAAAGGAATGACCTGTCTTGGCTAAGAAGAGCGCCGCGTCCAAGGGTTATCGCCGGCAGACCGCCAAAAAGCCCTATTTGAGCAAAAAGGATATCATCACGCTGTGCGTGATTCTGGCGGTGGTCGCCGTCGGCGCGTGGCTGTTGTTCAGCTACAACGACGGCGCGCTGAAGGTGCGCGACGGCAAGGTCGCCGTGGATGGCGACAACTGGCTGATCGTCAACGGCAGCGCCTCCCGCGGCGGCGCCCGCTATTACAAGGTGGGCGAAATCGGCGAGATCGAGGGCTATACCCGCGAAGCCGGCACCTCGCTGGCCGACGTCAACATCCCCCTGTACACCTTCAAGCCCCAGGGCGATGACGGCGCCGTCACCGAAATCACCGTCACGACCAGCCATAACGCCGCCGGAAAGCTGGCGGAATACGCTTCCACCGCCATCGGCAGCACGGAAGGCTGCGAGAGCGGCGGCGTCCTCAAGGCCGAAGCGGGCGGCCAAAGCTGCACCTATTTCGTCTACACCAGCGCTTCCTATGAAGCCGAGAAGGCCGAAGGTGATGCCGATACCGAAGGTGAAGCCGACGCCGACGCCGAGGCCGAAGCGCTGCCCGACGACGCCGTGGACGCGCACGCGGACGACGGGGAAACCCACGACCCCAACCGCTTCACCAAGGCGCTGAACATCTATTTCGACACCGTCCACGACAGCTGCTTCGTGATCCACGTGAACTGCGAAGCCGCCTCCGCGGACGAATACCCCGATGACGACGTGCTGCTGGCCGCCGCGAGCCAGGCCGTCGCCGCCATCGCGCCGGTAGAGAGCAAGTAATCTCCCCCGCACCCGACGAAGGGGCTGTCTCAAAAACCGTTGTTCCGTCGATCGGCATTTGCAGAAGACCGACCGCGAATAAACGGTTTGAGACAGCCCCTTCGCGCCTGTTCCGGGATCACATCAACAGCTGCAGCGCCGCCACCAGGGCCGCCCCGGGCAGCCCCAGGAAGCCCACGGCCATGGCCGTGAAGGGGTTGATCTCCACCCGGAAGCCCGCCAGCGAACCCAGCAGGTTCATCACCAGCAGCGCCAGCGCGCCCATCACGCCGCCGGCCAGCAGCCGCCACATGAATCGCATCGGCACCAGCAGCAGATAGCCGATCAGCCCCAGCAGCGCCAGGCCGATGGCAAAGGAGAGGACCAGTTCCCAGGGAATCTGCACAAAAAACACCTCCGCGCGGCATGATCGCGCCGCCGTCTGCGATCATACTATGCGGAGGTGTTTTTCGTTAGAAGGGATTATACGATCCTGCGCGCTTCCATGTAATAGCGCTTCTCCGGGGCCTCGCCCATGGAAAAGGTCTTGCGGGGCAGCGGGCCGCCGCGGCGGATGGCGTCGAACAGCTCGCCCTTGCCCAGGGCCCGGGGCATGAAACCCATGGCGTCGGGCCGGCTGCCCACCAGCGACCGCAGCGCGTCCGCGCCGTGGATGTAGTCGATGGCGGCCTCGGGATGCCGGGAAAGGTAGCCGTCGAGGAACGCCTGCAGCCGCGCCAGCGGGTGCCGTTCGGATTTGAAGCGCCATTCCCCGTCGCCGCCGAAGGCGATCAGATCGTCCCCAGCGCCCTCGTCGGCGCTGTTTTCTTGCAGGTACGCGCGGTATTCCCCGATCACCGCCGCGGGATCGACGCCCGTCAGCAGCCGGTGGATCGGCTCAAACGCCAGCGCCGGGCAGTTCAGGTTCACCAGCTCCACCAGCGCGAACCGGGCGGGATGGTCCTCCCGCTGCGCCGGCGTCAGGCTTTCCCGGATGTCCAGCCAGCACTGCTTCGCCGCCGCCAGCGAATGGTTGCCGTCGCCCACGGCGTACAGCAGGCCGTCGGCCTTCGCGTTCAGCGCGTCCAGCGCCGCGGACACGCGCCCGGTATCCGCGCCCTCCACGGCCCAGCCGCGCAGGCGCCCGCCGCCCAGCATCAGTTCGAAATCGTACAGCGGCCGCAGCGCCTCGCGCCGGGCCATCAGCGGTTCGATCACCGTCATGCCGGGGTCGTCGATCAGCATCATCACGTGGGGCAGCTCCACCGACGCGCCGGCGCGCACCCGCGCCCGGGGCGGCACGCGGGAGAGCACCGTGCCCTCGGTGGCGCGGATCAGGCTGCGGGAGCCGGGGTTGAAATCGTATTCATCCAGATCCAGCGCGACGACCAGCCCCGGCCGCACGCCCGAGGGCGTGGTCCGTTCCACCAGCGCGAAGCCGTCCTTCACCGCCGGGACCAGCAGCCCGCCGTCCAGGTATGCGCGCATGGCGGCGTGGATGGCCGGCACCCGCGCGTCGCTCTGCGCGAGCCATATCTCCGGCAGGATCAGCCGCAGCGCGCTGGGCGCGCCGCCCACGAGGGCTTCGGCGCGGTCCCAGTATTCCGGCTGGGCGGTGAACTGGTCGCAGGCCACCACGGCCCACTTCGACAGATCGAGCCCGGGCTTCGGCAGCAGGATCTCGGCGGTTCTCAGCGCGTTGGTCATCGGCTCATCTTCCAATCTCATGAATTGAATCGGCCCCGGCGGCATGTACGCCGAGGCCGCAGGTTGTTTTCAGGAGGGAAATCCCGTTTCCCGGATAAAAAACCTGTTTTTCAGATTTTGCGGCCGGAATTGAAAACTCAGGCAAAATCTGAAAGGGGCGGCAGTGGCGGGGGAAGCATTCCCCCGCCACACAATCAGGGCATCAGCAGCCGCACGCGGTAAACCGTGTCCAGCGCCTGCAGCTTGTCGCGCAGCATGTAGCTGGGCTTGGCGTCCACGTCCAGCACCGTATAGGCATAGGCGCCGCGGGACTGGTTGGTCATGTTTTCGATGTTCAGGCCTTCGCTGGACATCTGCTGGGTGATGGCGCCGATCACGTTGGGCACGTTCTTGTGCAGGATGGCGATGCGCGGCATCGCGGGCTTCTCCAGCGGGCAGTTGGGATAATTGCAGCTGTTGACGATGGAGCCGTACTTGATGTAATCGTCCATCTGCTTGGCCACCATGCGCACGCAGTTGTCTTCGCTCTCCGGGGTGGACGCGCCCAGGTGGGGCGTGAGGATGACGTTCTTCACGCCGATCAGCGACTCCTCGGGGAAATCGGTGGCGTAGACGCGCAGGTCGCCCTTTTCCAGCGCCTCCTTCACGTCCTCCACGTTCACCAGTCCGCCGCGGGAGAAGTTCAGCAGCGCGGCCGAACGCCGCATGCGGGAGATGGCCGAGGCGTCGATCATGTTGCGGTTGCTGTCCATCAGCGGCACGTGCAGCGTAATGTAATCGCTCTTTTCGATCACTTCGCCCAGGTTCATCGCGTGCTTGACGGAGCGGGACAGCCGCCAGGCGTGGTCCACGGAGATGTACGGGTCATAGCCCAGCACGTCCATGCCCAGCGCGACGCCCGCGTTGGCCACCTGCAGGCCGATGGCGCCCAGGCCGATGACGCCCAGCGTCTTGCCGGCCAGCTCGGGGCCGATGAACTGTTTCTTGCCGGCCTCCACCTGCTTTTCGATGGAGGTCTCGCCCGGCTGCAGCGTCTTGCACCATTCGATGCCGTCGGAGATCTTGCGCGACGCCAGCAGCAGCGCCGCCAGCACCAGCTCCTTGACGGCGTTGGCGTTGGCGCCCGGGGAATTGAACACCACGACGCCGTGATCGGCCATGTCGTCCAGCGGGATGTTGTTCACGCCCGCGCCGGCGCGGCCCACGCACAGCAGGTTGTCGTTGATCTCCATGCCGTGCATGTCGGCGCTGCGCACCAGTATGGCGTCGGGGTTGTCGGCCTCGCTGGTCACGTTGTAATCCGCGCTGTTGAGAATGCCGTGATACACCGGGGAAATGGAATTCAGCTTCTTGATGTTCAGCATTTACTTATTCTCCGTTTCAAACTTTTTCATGAAGGCGGCCAACTTTTCCACGCCCTCCACTGGCATGGCATTGTAGATGCTGGCGCGGATGCCGCCCACCAGCCGGTGGCCCTTCAGGTTCACCATGCCCTGGGCCGCGGCGGCCTTGACAAATTCGGCGTCCAGATCGGGGTTCGGGGTGGTGAAGGTCACGTTCATGCGGCTGCGGAAGGGCTTCTGCACGGGCGCGCGGTAGAAATCGCTGTCGTCCAGCACGTCGTACAGCAGCTTCGCCTTTTCGATGTTCACCTTTTCGATGGCCTCCACGCCGCCCTGCTTCTTCAGCCACTTCATGCACAGGCCCGCCATGTAGATGGCGTACGTGGGCGGGGTGTTCAGCATGCTGCCCTTGTCGGTCATGACCGTCCAGTCCATGATCTTCGGGGTGGTGGGCATGGCCCGGCCCAGCAGGTCGCGCCGCACGATCACGATGGTCAGCCCCGCGGGGCCCACGTTCTTCTGGGCGCCGGCATAGGCCACGCCGAAGCGGGTGATGTCATAGACCTCGCTGAGGATGTTGGAGGACATATCGGCCACCAGCGGCACCTTGCCGGTATCCGGCAGCGAAGCGTAGCGCGTGCCGAAGATGGTGTTGTTGGTGGTGATGTAGAAATAATCGGCCTCCGGGTCAAAATCCGCGGGGTTCAGTTCGGGGATATAGGTGTAATTATCCTCCCGGGAGGACGCCACGCAGCGGGCCTGGCCGTATTTTTTGGCCTCGACCATCGCGCCGTGGGCGAAATTGCCGCTGTCCACATAGTCGGCGCGGCCGCTGCCCGTCATAAGATTCATGGGGACGGCGGCGAACTGACCGGTGGCGCCGCCCTGCAGGAACAGCACGGAGTATTCCTGGGGAATGTGCATCAAATCGCGCAGCACGGCCTCGGTCTCATCGAAAATGGCCTGGTACTGCTTGGAGCGATGGCTCATCTCCATGACGTTCATGCCGCTGTCGCCGTAGCACAGCATCTCCCGCGCGGCGGTCTCCAGCACTTCCTGGGGCATGGTGGACGGGCCGGGAGCGAAATTGTACACTCGGTTCATAGTCAACATCCCTTCCGAACAACGATGATCCGGTTTGCCTGAAACCGTTCGTGCTTTATTATAGTGCATCAATGTGAGGAATTGGAGTAACGCGCGTTAAAAATGTCTTTTCACGGGAAACAGGCGTTTTTCCCGGGCGGAATAAAAAAACGAATCGAACGCGCGGTGAATCACACGCCCTTAACCCGGCCGTGCTATACTAGGATTGGCTGTGGGGTCCGCGGTCCCCGTTCCCCCGTCCCCCTACTCCCTACTCCCTACTCCCTACTCCCTAATACGGAGGTCCATCGCCTTGGCACGCACGCAACGCGTATTCAAGACCACCATGCTGGTCACGGCGGTCATCATATTCAGCAAGGTCATCGGCTTCGTGCGCGATATGATCCTTGCCAACTATTTCGGCACGGGCATGGCCAACGACGCCTATGTTTCGGCGTACAGCCTGTTCTACCTGCCGGTGCTGCTGTTCAATTCCTGCATATCGGCCACGCTGATCCCCCTGTACGTGCAGGAGCGGGAGCGCCGCGACCTGCGCCGCGCCAACCGCTTCGCCAGCAACACGCTGAACCTGTTCGCGCTGGCGGCGCTGATCATATCCGCGCTGTTCTTCCTGCTGGCACGGCCGCTGGTCAGGCTGATCTACGTGGGCTTCGACCCGGGCAAGGCCGACCTGACGGTGCGGCTGGTGCGGGTGATGCTGCTGTCCCTGACGTTCAACGTCACTTCCATCGGCGTCGCGAGCCTGCTGAACGCCGCGGAAAAATACGTGGCCGCCCAGCTGACGGGCTTCCCGCTGAGCGTGTGCGTGATGCTGGCCTGCACGGTGTTTTCCGCGAAATACGGCATCGCCGCCGTGGGCTGGGGCGTATTCGCCGCGAACATCCTGCAGTTTCTGATCCTGATACCCTTCCTGAACGGCTGGTTCCGCTACACGCCCACGCTGGATTTCAGCGACAGGCGCTTCCACAGGCTGGTCAAGCTGGCCGGCCCGGCGATGCTGTCCATGGGTGTCAGCGAGCTGAACCACATGATCGACCACGCGCTGGCCTCCGGGCTGAACCCCGGCGATATTTCGGCCATGAGCTACGCCTACCGGCTGATCACGTTCCTGCTGGGCGTTTTGATGGTGCCGCTGACCACCGTGATGTTTTCCAGGATGAGCCGTCTGGCCGCCGAAAAGGACCGGGCGGGCATGCTGGAAACGCTGCGGCGGTGCGTGCTGGTGATCGCGCTGGTGGCGCTGCCCATCGTGGCCATCGCCGTGGTGATGTCGGCCGACGTCATCAAGTTCGCCTACATGCGCGGCCAGTTCGGCATGGATTCCGTGCGCGTCACCGCCGGGGTGCTGGCGTTCTACGTGGTGGGCGTGCCGGCCTTCGGGCTGCGCGATTTCCTGAACCGCGTGTTCCATTCCCTGCAGGACACGAAGACGCCGTTCCGCGTCTCCTGCCTGGTGGTGGCCGTGAACGTCGTGCTGAATCTGATCCTGCGGATATTCATGGGCGCGAACGGCCTGGCGCTGGCCACGTCCATCGCCGGATATTCGGGCCTGGTCACGCTGCTTCTGCTGCTGAGAAAGCGCTTCCACGGCCTGGGCTTCGGGCGGATCCTGCCGGATCTGGCCAGGATCGCCGCCGCCGCGCTGGTCTGCGCCGGGACGTGCATGGGCATGAACCGGCTGCTGCCGGAGGTGTTCGGCACCGGTCGCGTGTTCCTGCGGCTGGCCGCCTGCGCGGGAACGGCGCTGATCGCCTACCTGGCCTGCTGCTGGCTGCTGCGCGTCCGGACGCTGCGCACCTTCGCGGGCGACGTATTGAAGCGCAGGTAATGCCGGCCGCTTCGGGCGCCTTGGTTTTTTTGCGGACAGCACTGTACACGCCGCCTTTTTCATGATACAATAAGCGCGAACCTTTTATTTGGAAAGGAAGGTGGCAACCCGTGAAGAAACTGACCCTGCTTCTCGCCGCCCTGCTGGTCCTGGCCGCGCTGCTTCCCGCGATAGCGGATTCATCCGAAAATAGCGTCGTTCCCGCCGAGAGCGCGGAGGACTTCTTCGGCTCCTGGGCCGCGTGTTCGGCCTACGTCGATCCCTTCATGATGACCATTGACGAATCCCGCCCGTTCCAGGGCAATCCGGCGACGCTGGAGATCGACGAGAACGGGATCGCCATGGCGCTGAGCGGATCGGATTACGCGCTCACCTACGAGCTGAACGCCGACGGCGCCCTGGAGGCCGTGGACGGCGAAGGCGGCAGCTGGGTTTTCCAGCTGAACGCCGACGGGACCGTTTCCCTGGATCTGGTTATCAACGACACCCCCGTTACGCTGTATTACCAGCAAGTGACCGCCGACTGACGCCATCCGTCTGCCGACAGGCGCGAATGCCCGCCGAAACCAACCGATGGCCTTGCGAAGCCGGATCGCCCGCCTCCGCAGGGCCATCTGCCGCAAAAAGCCGCGCCGGATGCGGGCTTCCGGCGCGCGGGCCCATCAAAGGAGGATTTCCCCGTGAACGACGAGGAACGCATCATCACCACCGGCTACCGCGGGGAAGAGGACGACGCGGAGCTTTCGCTGCGCCCCCATTCGCTGGCGGAATACTACGGCCAGGACAAGCTGAAGGAGAGCCTGACCGTGTATATGCAGGCCGCCATCGCCCGGCGAGAGCCGCTGGACCACATCCTGCTGTACGGCCCGCCCGGGCTGGGCAAGACCACGCTGGCCGGCATCATCGCGTCGGAGATGGGCCACAACATCCGCGTCACCAGCGGCCCGGCCATCGAGCGCGCCGGCGACCTGGCCTCCATCCTGACCAACCTGAACGCCGGCGACGTGCTGTTCATCGATGAGATCCACCGCCTCTCCCACCAGGTGGAAGAGGTGCTGTACCCGGCGATGGAGGATTACGCGCTGGACATCATGATCGGCAAGGGGCCGTCGGCGCGGTCGATCCGCCTGGACCTGCCGAAGTTCACGCTGATCGGCGCCACCACCCGCGCCGGCATGCTGACCAGCCCGCTGCGCGACCGCTTCGGCATCACGTTCCGGCTGGAGCTGTACCAGCCGGAGCAGCTGGCCGTGATCGTACAGCGCTCGGCGCAGATATTGAAGATCGACTGCGACCGCGACGGCGCGCTGGAGATCGCCAGTCGCAGCCGCGGCACGCCCCGCGTGGCCAACCGGCTGATCCGCCGCGTGCGCGATTACGCCCAGGTGAAGGGCGACGGCGCCATCACCGTGGACATCGCCCGGGAGGCGCTGAACATGCTGGAGGTGGACGAGCTGGGGCTGGACCACGTGGACCGCACGATGCTGACCACGATGATGGAAAAGTTCGGCGGCGGCCCGGTGGGCCTGGACACGCTGGCGGCGTCCACCGGCGAAGACGCCAGCACCATCGAGGACGTGTACGAGCCGTACCTGCTGCAGCTGGGCTTCCTGATGCGCACGCCCCGGGGCCGCGTCTGCACCCAGGCGGCCTACGACCACATGGGTCTGAAGATGCCCAAACCCGCGGCCAATGCCGACGGCGGGCAAACCCGGATGGAATTTTGATCCGGCCGCGGTTCGCCGGCATATAAACAAAAGGGGTAATACGTATGGTTTACAAGCAGTACACGATGAACGGCAGCCGCGGCGTGCCCTACGGCTGGCGCTGCCCGAAGTGCGGAAAGCTGAACCTGGACGCCTATCGGGTCACCAGCTCCGCCACCTACGACGACAGGGGCCTCTTTGTGTCCCTGGATTCCCGCCAGCAAAAGGCGCGCAATTTGCTGGACCAGTCTTTGAGCAAGCGCGCGCTGAACACGGTGCTGAACGCGGAAAACCGCCGGTTTGACAAGATCAACTTCCAGTGCAAGTGCAGCCAGTGCGACGAGGCGCCCGCCTGGTCCAACCTTTCCCTGGCGCTGCCCAAACCGCTGACGATGATCCGCAACCTGAGCCTGGCGGCGGCCGTCATCCTGCTGGTCCTCGGGTATTTCACGTCCAAGGGCGACCTGTCGCGCAAGCTGCCCCTGATCGCCGCTGCCGCCGCGCTGTTTGTGATCCTGTACGCGGCAGGCCTGCTCATCCGGCGCAGCCGGTATGCCGCCGCGCTGCCCGCCATCGAGGCGCTCGCGCCGGAAAACCTGCCCCACATGGCCACGAGCGGGCCGGAGCTGCTTCGCCGCCTGGGCGAGGAAGGCATGCTCACCTCCGAGGAAGCCGCCGCGATCGGCGTGCCGCCCGAGCAGCTCTCCCAGCCGGCGCGAAGCGGCGTGGCGGAGGTTTTGCACATGCGGGCCGAAGAGCTGCGCAAACAGCAGCGCTCGAAGCGCATCCTGGCGGCGGTCGTCGCCGTCGCCATCCTGCTGGTCGGCGGCAGCATCTTTATGAAAAACCAGAACCTGAAGAAGTGGCAGGCCGCCATGGAAGCCGCCGATCTGTTCGCCGCCGATCCCCAGGCGGGCGACAAATTCGTCGTCTATGAGACGCGCGTCAACTCCAGCGGCGCGTACAAAAAGGACTACCTGCCCGACGACCGGCTGGCCTCGTCCCCGGAGGAAGTGGGCTACATCCTGGTCGTGGAGGACCGCAAGGAGGCCGTCGGCACCTACGGCAACATCGGCAGGAAGCCGGCGTATCAGGTCTTCACGAAGATCAGCCTCTTCGACCGGCACACGGGCGTCTACGTCGCCAATTCCACTGAACTGGCCGGCGGAGACCCGCCGAAAACCATCAAGTCCACCCAGGGTGAAGGGGTCGGCAGCCGTCCATCGAAAAGCGAAATATCCAAAGCCGCCCGCAAGCTGATGGATCTGGTGGATGACAGCACAAGATAACCTCCCGGGCCATGCGCCCCGAGTCGCAATACAAACCCTGTTTTGAAAGGAGTCTTTTATCATGTACACCAATGGCAAATGCAAGGCTGCGGCCATCATCGGCTACATCACGCCCATCCTGTGGATCGTCGGCGTCGCGCTGCGCGACCGCGGCGACGCGCTGTCCGCCCACCACCTGAACCAGGCGCTGCCCATCGTGCTGCTGGAGCTGGTGGCCGGCACCATCGGCCGCATCGGCGGCATCATCGGCACCATCGCCGATATCTGCGAGCTCGCCATCGGCATCCTGGCCATCATCGGCATCATCCGCGCCATCAAGGGCAGCGACAAGCCTCTGCCCTACCTCAAGAGCATCGACGTGATCAACTGATTTCCCCGCGAGGCGCATCCATGAAGCTTTCTGATTTCATGTACGACCTGCCGGAGGAGCGCATCGCCCAGACGCCCGTGGAGCCCCGGGATCACAGCCGCCTGATGGTGCTGCACCGGGACACGGGCGCCATCGAGCACCGGCACTTCTACGACATCGTCGATTACCTGAACCCCGGCGACTGCCTGGTGATCAACGATACGAAGGTGATCCCCGCGCGACTGTACGGCGAAAGGCCGTCCGGCGGCGCGTGCGAGGTGCTGCTGCTGAAGCAGCTGGGCCCGAAGAAGTGGGAGACGCTGGTGAAGCCCGGGAAGAAACTGAGGCCCGGGGCGGAAGTCTCCTTCGGCGACGGCCGGCTGAAATGCCGGGTGCTGGAGAACACGGACGCGGGCGGGCGCGTCGTGGAATTTGAATGCGAGGGCAGCTTCGAGGCCGCGCTGGACGCGCTGGGCGAGATGCCGCTGCCGCCGTACATCCACGAAAAGCTGGCTGACCGCGACCGCTACCAGACCGTCTACGCCCGGCAGGAGGGCAGCGCCGCCGCGCCCACCGCGGGCCTGCACTTCACGCCCGAGCTGCTGGACAAAATCCGCGCGAAGGGCGTGGACGTGGCGCCGGTGCTGCTGCACGTGGGGCTGGGCACGTTCCGCCCGGTAAAGGTGGAAAACATCGAAGAGCACCAGATGCACACTGAGTATTTCGAGGTCACCGAGGACGCCGCCGCCCGGGTGAACGCCGCGAAGGACCGGGGCGGCCGGGTGATCGCCGTGGGCACCACCAGCGTGCGCACGCTGGAATCCGCCGCGGTGAACGGCCGGCTGGCCGCCATGCGCGGCGACACCGGCATCTTCATCAAGCCCGGATACCGGTTCCAGCTGGTGGACGCGCTGATCACGAATTTCCATTTGCCGGGATCGACGCTGATCATGCTGGTGTCGGCGTTCTACGACCGGGAGCGCGTGCTGGAGGCCTACAGGACCGCCGTGGAGGAGGAATACCGGTTCTTCTCCTTCGGCGATGCGATGTTCATCGAATGAATCGCCGCAAGACAAAGCGCGGAAGCCGTTTGGCTCCCGCGCTTCGTTTTTTTATTTCCCGTTCACACCGCCGACAGGATGTGCGCGTTGCGCAGCTGCCCGTCGGCGATTTTGTCGTTCACGGAATAGGCGTGCTTCTCCAGGTCGCCGCAGACCGCGTCCGTCAGCTCCTGCCGCCGCAGCTCGTCGATGACGTCGGCGGCCATGCCCTCCATCACGTCCCGCTTGGATTCGGCCAGCTCGCCGTCGTTCCCGGTGGTCAGCAGGTATTCCAGCAACTCCGCGTGCAGCGTCAGCCGCGGCAGCGCCCGCATGGCCCGGAACGCCCACTTGTAATAGGGCTGATAGACGCCGTTCAGCAGGAACGCCGCGCGCATGGCATTCTGCGCAAATTCCACCGCCGCCAGCTGGGCCGCGCCGGGCTCGCCGTGCCGAAGGCAGCGGGCGTAGTTGTACTGGCCCGACTGGCCCATCAGCAAAAGGCACCCCGCCAGCTTCTTGCGGCGCACGTCCTCCGGGTACGCCGCCAGCCGCGCGCGGATCGCCGTCACTTCGCCGCTGCCGTCATAGAAGATTTCCCCGTTCACGGCCTCGGCCAGCGCGTGCTCCGGCAGCGACAGCCACCGGCCCAGCGTCAGCACGCCGTCCGGCGCGCCGGTCTTTTCCGAAAAGAACTCCGCCGCCCGCAGCACGCCCCGCCGCGGCCCGCCCACCGGCTGCGTCAGCCCCCGGCGCAGGCCCATGAACTCCCGCGGCAGCGCGGCGTACGCCCGCTCCAGCAGGAAGGCCGCGCGGCGGTCCACGGCGTCCTCGCCCGGCAGCAGGATCATGAAGCCCGGCTCGAAGTCGTGGTCGCGGCTGACCTCGTCGTCGAAGCCGAAGCACTCCGAGCCGCTGCCGAACAGCCCGACGGCGATCTTCGGCAGCAGCTCCGGGAACCGCTCCCGCAGCATCGGCGCGCCGAAGGTCTCGTAGTAGGCCCGGGCGATGTCAAGTCCCTGCGGCATAGATGCGCTCCGCCTCCTCCTTCAGCCGCTCCGCGTCGGCGAAATACCCGTAATACTCAAACGTGGGCGCGCATTTTTCGCATACGAAGGCGTAATACCCGTCCCGGGGCAGCGCCCGCCCGTCCAGCAGCTCCACCGCGCGGTCCAGCAGCTCGTAGATGCGGCCTTCCCCGGCCTCCATGCCGTCCCGGGCCTCCGCCAGGTTGGCCAGGTTCAGGCAGGTGATCGCCTGCTCCAGCGCGCCGTGCGGCACCTTTTCCATCTGCGCCATGGCCTTTTCGTACAGCGCCTCGGCTTCGCCGTAGTTCCCCAGCGCGGCGCAGGCCAGCGCCATGTTGTTGTACAGCCCGCCCAGCAGCTCCGGCCCGGTCTGTTCGCTGCCCTCGTAGGCCGCGCGGGCCCGCCGGAACAGCGCCAGCGCCCGCGCGTTCTCGCCGAAGGCGCTCATGGCCGTGGCGGCGTTGACGCAGGTGGTGCCCTCGCTGATCGTGCCGCGGAAATCCAATTCGTCCAGCAGCGCCAGCGCCGCCTCCGCGCTGGCCATCGCCCTGTCCCTCTCGCCCGTCTTGCGGTAGTGGCCCACCAGCTCGTTTTGCAGCATCAGCTGCCCGCGCAGGTCGCCGCCCATGCGGGCCTCCTCCAGCCAGTACAGCAGGTGTCGCTCCGCGCCGGCGTAATCCCGACGGGCCATGTACGCGTTCATCTTTTCGATGATCCGCTGCTGGGGCACCGCGCCGATGCGCGGCTGTTCTTCGGAAATGCCGAACCGGTCGTCCATATCCTCGCCTCTTTCAGCGTTCGATCCTGTACAGCGTGAACCTGCCGGGCATGGCGGGCAGCTCGAACACGGCCTCGTCCCCGCGGACGTACAGCGGCTCCACCCGCTTCCCGGCGACGGGATCCACCAGCGCCGCCGCGCCGGCCGCGTGCACGCGGATCACCTCGCGCTGCACGCCCTCCATGACGTAGGGATAGATCACGAACGTATCGTTATCGTAGACGAACAGGCTGATCCGCGCCGGGCCCTCCAGCCACAGGCCGCGCACCGGCACGCTCTGCCGGATGCGGCTGAGCGCCTCCGCCGGGATCCGGTAGAGGTCCGGGAAGGCGTCCGGCATGGCCAGCGTCCACAGCGTGCCGTCGCCGCAGTAATCCCGCAGCCAGATGCCGCAGCTCTCTTCGCCGTGGGCGGCCTTCACCACCGCCCAGGTGGCGTTGTTGCGAAATTCCGCCACCGGGAACACCGCCGGCCGCTGCGCCATGGGATAGACGCAGGCGGGCCAGCCCTCCGGGGAGCGGTTCTCCACGCGGTAGCGCTCGGCCTCCATCCTGCGCCCGCGCAGGCGGATGGACGTGAGGTTTTCGATGCCGCGGCCCCGCGCCGCCTCCATGAACCCGGTGGTCACCACCGCCGTGCCGCCCGCGCGCAGGTAGGCGTCCAGCCTGTCCACCACGTCCGCGTCGCAGGCGGAGGACCGGGTCAGCAGGATCGTTTCGGCCTTTTCCGGGAAATACGGCGTGCACACCACCGGCAGCCCGACCATGCCCAGGAAGTCCTGGGCGTTGTCCTCGCCCTGGCAGTTGTCCGGCAGGTAGCAGGCGATGCCCACGGGGCTGCCCGCATGGTCCAGCAGCGCGTCCAGCCTGTCCAGCTGGAACCCCAGCGCCGGTGTGTACATGTTGTCCACCAGCGACTGGAAACAGAACAGCATCATTTCCTTCGGCCGGGAGAACGCCGTCAGGTAGGCCTGCTCCAGGTAGTGCTCGGTGACATGCGTATCGAAGGTATCGAACCAGCCGCCGCCGTTGTGGCCGGGCCACATGTTCTCGAAATAGGTCATCAGCGAATAGCTGAGATACCGCGGCAGGTGCTGGTCGGTGGTGACGGGATCGCGGGTCTCGGTGCCGGTATAGATCATGTCGAACAGCCTGCGCTGCTCGGCGGGGTTGTAGCCGGTCTCCTGGTAGCTCTCGGCCCAGTTGGGATACTTGATGGTGATCTTCACGTTCGGGTTGGCGGCCTTCGCGGGCCGGATGACGTCCTCGACGCTGACGCGCTTCATCAGGTCCAGCCGGTAATCCTGCCAGCCGGTCGTGCCGTGGGCGCGGTTGTAGGCGTCCCGCTCCCGCAGGCAGTCCGGGCAGGCGCAGTCGGTGAAGAAGAAGTCGTCGATGATGAACTCATCGAAGCGTTCGCCGATGAAGGCGCTGACCTCCTTCAATTTGGCGCGCATGGCGGGGTCGTTGTAGCAGAAGGTGTCGAACAGCCGCGGCTTCGGTTTCGCGCCCTCGGGCGTGGGGATGACGGTGGTCAGCCCGCCGGCCACCTCGATGCCCCGGCGGTGGAAGGCGTCGCGGATCATTTCGATCTGTTCGGCGCTGGCCAGCTCGCCGCGCCAGGGCTCCAGGTAGACCTTGTCCAGCCGAAGATGCCGGCAGACGAAGTCCAGCTGCCGTTCCAGCTCATCCCGGGTGACGCGCGCCGCCGCGTGGGCGACGAAGTACGTGACCAGCTTGAAATTGCGATAGTTTCCCATGAAGCGCACCTCCGGCAAATTGGTGGTTGTTCCCGCCCCGATGCGGGCGGCGTTTTCTTCCCCTGCATTGTATCACAGCCCGCCGGAGAAAGATAGAGGTTTTCGCAGAAAACGCGATTGAAATCTATTCTTTATACGGATATAATAATATACATAGGAGTATGCAATAATGAGGAGGTGTCGCCATGGGGCTGTTCTCCCCTGCCTGGAAGAGCAGGAACGAAGAAAAGGCACTGGCCTGCGTGAGGGCGACGGGCGACCAGGCGACGCTGGAGCGGATCGCCCGGGAGGCGCTGACCAGCCGCGTGCGGATGAACGCCGCGGAGAAGCTGACGGAGCCGGAGCGGATCAACCGCCTGGCCGCCGAAAGCCCCGACCATTACGTGCGCAGCACGCTGGCCGGCAAGGTGACCGACCAGGCGCTTTTGCAGCGGCTGGCGGGCCAGGACGAGGATTTCCTGGTGCGCAGCAAATCGCTGAAGAAGATCGAGGACGAACTGTTCCTGGCCGCCTACGCGCTGAAGATCAACCACGATGAACTGGCGCAGATCGCCGCCCGGGGCATCCGCAGCCAGGCGCTGCTGGCCGCGCTGGCCGCCGGGTGCGACCGGGAGGTCGTGATCCGCGAATGCCTGGATAAGCTGGGCGACCAGCCGTCGCCGGAGGCGCTGGAAGCGCTGGCCAACGGGAAGCACAAGCTGGTGCGGGGATACCTGCGGAAGCAGCGGGTCCGGGCCATCCGCGGGATGAAGGACAAGGGCGAGCTGCTGCGCGCCGCCCGGGAGGAAACCGACGCCGGCTGCCGCGTAGCCGCGCTGGAGACGCTGCGCGACGGGAAGCTGTGCGGCCCGGAGGACCGGGACGCGCTGTACCGCGCCGCCACCGCAGACGCCGCCGTCGGCTGCCGCACCGTCGCCTATGGGATCCTCAGGCGCCTCAAGAAGGATCTGGACGGCGAATGGTGGGCCGCAAACATCAACGAGGCCACCGACGACCAGCAGCTGTCGCTGAATCTGCAGCGCTCCGACACCGACCCGGCGGCCGCCGAGACCGTCGCCGACAGGCTGATCGCCGAAAACAGCGGCGACGAGGTCAAGTATATCCGCGCCCGCTGCACGATGGGCGTGGTGGAGGCGCTGGAAAAGAAGCTCTCCGCCGGCGACAAGGCCGCGGCCAGGGTGCTGCTGGCCCTGTACAGGAGCAACGAACTGAACCCGGCGCTGTCCGGCCACGCCCAGGCCCAGAAGCGGCGCATCACCGCCCAGCACAAGGACGGCATGGTGGACAGCACCGTCTGCGGCGAGACGTTCACCCACGCCGATTACCGCTACAACGAGACCCTCCTGCCCCGGTAGGCGCCGGTCCCCTCGCCCGTCTTGCCCGGGCCGACACGATCCATGAGAGGTGTTTTCATGCTGTTTCGCCCCATCTGGAAGACGAAAAACGTACGCGATGAAGAGAAGGCCATCGCCGCCGTCCGGCAGATCGACGACCCGGACAAGCTGCAGTGGATCGCCCTGAACGCGCCGCTGGAATCCGTGGCGGCCGCGGCCGTGGAGGGCATCGACGATCCGAGGCTCCTGGAGCTGATCGCCGGTGCCGCCAAGCCCACCCCGGCGCAAAAGGCGAAGGCACGGATCGGTTCGCCCGAAGTTTTGAAGCGCGTCGCGCTGAACTGGGAAGACGGGCAAAGCGTGGACGCCGCGGAGAAGATCGCCGACCAGCGGGCGCTGGCGGAGATCGCCGAAAAGGGAAAGAACCCGGAGGCGCGCAAGGCCGCCGCCCGGCGGATCCGGGACGCCGGCGTCGCGCGGGAGCTCGTCGACAGGCTGTCGATGCTCGACGGCCCGATCGCCGCCGAGCTGGTCGCGCAGTGCGAGGACGAGGAGACGCTGAAGGCGATCCGGCAACGCTTTCCGGATTCGCCGGCCGTCATGCTGACCACCAGCGCAAAGCTGAGCGGCATCCGGCGGCAGACGGCCAAAAAGCAGGCAGCGGTCGCGGAGACGCTCAGGGCGAACCGCGAAAAAGCGGAGCTGGCCGCGCTCTTCACCCGCGCGAGGCAGAGCGCCGGCGCCCTCATGCCGGCCTTCGTCTGCCCCGACTGCGGCGGCGGGATCGAATTCGTCGTGGATTCCGAGTATTCCGATTCCTCCAGCGACGCCTATCACGATATCTATACGGCCAGGTGCACGGCGTGCGGCGCCGCGGGCGCTTCCCGCTGGGCGCCGATGGCCGACGGCTGGAAGCTCGACCTGGTCGAAAGGCGGGAGCCTGCGTCCGGGTCGGGCATGGGCATTTGTCCGCTGTGCCGCAAGCCGAGGCTCAGCCGGACGGAGCTGCGCTATTTCAAATCCGGCGAAACCTGCACCTGCGACGGCGGCGTCCGGACGGTCTTCCCGCCGGTCATAGTCAAAGTCCGTTACCTGTAGGCGGAAACGACCCGCCGAAGATCAACCGGCCGACTGCGCCGGGAGGAGGAATCCCCATGCCCGAATTTCGCCCGAGACGATTCATGCTGCTGCCCACGATGGCCTGCCAGGCCTCGTGCCGGTATTGCTTTGCCCGGAAGACCGGCGAGGTCATGTCCCGGGAGACCGCCGTCAAGGCGGCGGAGTTCATCGCTCGGATCGCGCCGGCGGACGGCGACATCCACATCACGTTCCACGGCGGCGAGCCGCTGCTGCCCGGCGAGGCATTCTACGCGTGGATCCTGCCGATGCTGCGCGAGCGGTTCGGGCTGCGGCTGCGGCTGGCGATCCAGTCGAACCTGTGGGCGATGACGGACGGTCTGGCGGCGCTGTTCGCCCGCTACCGCGTGTCCGTGGGCACCAGCGTGGACGGCCCCGAGGACATGTGCGATTCCCAGCGCGGAGCGGGATATTTCGCCCGCACGAAGGCCGGCGAGGCGATCCTGCGGCGGCACGGCGTGCACGCCGGGGAGATCTGCACCTTCGCCGCCGAAAACGCGCACCGGGCCGCGGAGGTGTTCCGGCAAAGCGAATGGCCCTACAGCGTCCACGGCGCGGTGCCCGCGCTGGGCATGCCGGACGCCGGCGGCAGCCTGTCCTGCGAACAGATGGCGCGGGTCCTGCTGGACAGCTACGAGGCCTACCGCGCCGATCCCGCGCACAGCCGGATCTCCACCGTCGATTCCATGGCCCGGGGATGCTTCCGGGGCAAGGGCGACACCTGTACCTTCTTCGACTGCCTGGGCACGTTCGCGGCCATCGCGCCGGACGGCGGCGTGTTCTCCTGCCAGCGGTTCTGCGGCGACGAGCGGTTCCGGCTGGGCAGCGTGATGGACGGCCTGACCGAGGCGCAGATCCTGTCCGGCCCCGCCTATGCCCGGCTGCGGGCCGCGCAGGAAGGCAAGCGCGCCGCCTGCGGCGACTGCGGCCACTGGGATTACTGCATGGGCGGCTGCCTGTACAACGCCATCGCCGGCGGCGCGGAAAAGGACCCGTACTGCGAGGCTTACCGCGCCGCCTTCGACCGCATCCAGACCGACATGGCCGTGGAGATGGGCGAAGTGATGCTGGGCCGGGCGGAGCACACGCCGGTGCTGGCCATGGCGGGCGACCGGCCCCATCCCTGGGACGCGCGCCAGAACCGGGAGCGGCTGAAGCGGGCGCTGGAAAAGGGCCGCAGCCCGGAACCCTGGCCGGAGATGCAGGCCGGGCCGTGGCCCCAGGACGAACTGAACAAGCTGTACCTGCACGTGACGTTCGACTGTCCGCTGCGCTGTCCCCACTGCTACGCCAAGGGCGGCGAGCGGCGCTGCGCGCCGATGCCGCCGGAGCGCTTCGCGGCCATCGTCCGCGAGGCCGTCGAACGGCGGTTCCGCGCGGTGGTGGTCACCGGCGGCGAGCCGATGACCTGGCCCGGCTTCGACGCGCTGTGCGAAAATCTCCGCGGGCTGGACCGCAAGGGCATGAAGCTGGTGCTGCGCTCCTCGTTCGGGTTTGAGATCCCGCCGGAGCGGATGCAGGCCGCTGCGGCGCTGTTCGACGAGATCGTCGTCAGCGTGGACGGCGGGCGGGCGGAGCACGACGCCCGGCGCGGCGCGGGCCGCTATGACAGGACCGTGGGGAACCTGGAATCCGCCGCGGCGCTGGGCGCGAAGCTGAGCCTGGCCGCGACGATGGGGCTCGAGGCCTGCGAGGGCGCGCCGGGCGACAGCGTGCGGGCGCTGGCGAAGCGGCTGAACATCGATAAGGTCCGCTTCCGCCCGGTGCTGCCGCTGGGCCGCGCCGCCGGCGCCGGGGAGGAGCCCTGGCAGCTGTGCGGCGAGGAGACCGACCTGGACCGCCCGTTCCGGGCCCGCGCCGCCTGCGGGCTGGGCCAGAACCTGTACGTGGAGCCCGACGGCGCGGCCTATCCCTGTTACGCCTGGTGCGCGCCGGACAAGAAGCTGGGCGACCTGGCGCGGGAGACGCTGGGCGCGCTGCTGGACCGCGGTGATCTGTACGAATACCAGCGCTGCGGCGTGGATACCAACGAAAAGTGCCGCGCCTGCGAGGTGCGCTACCTGTGCGGCGGCGCGTGCCGGGCCTGGGCGAAGGACCGGGAGAACCCGAACAGCGGCGACTTCGACTGTGCCTCCAGGAAGAACTACTACCTTCGACTCGCGCGAAAAATCGAGGAGGAATGAGCATGAGCATTTTTACGCCGAAATACATGAAGCCCGTTCCCGTTTTCGAGCGGTTGTCGCCCGCCGCGCTGCAAAAGGCCAGGGCCGTCACCCGTCCCCGGCAGCTGCGGAAGATGGCGCTGGAGGCCCCCCGGAAGAGGAGGTGCGGCTGATCGCGGTGGAGAAGCTGGCGGACGACGCGGCGCTGATGCGGGAAATCGCGCTGACCGACAGATACGGCGACAGCCGCCGGTTCGCGATACAGGCGCTGGAGCGGCTGGGCGACGCGGAAACGCTGGAGAAGGTCGGCATGAGCTCCAAACACAGCCAGTTCCGCGAACTCGCAGTGGAGGCGCTGGAGCGGCTGGGCAAAGACGCCGCGCTGGCGAGGGTCGCCATGAACCCCGACGACACAGACAGTCGCTACTTCACGGCGCGCGACGCGGCGCAGGCCGTCGGGGATCAGGCGCTGCTGATCGAAATCGCCCGGCCGCGGCGGAGCGCGTGGAGGACGCCGAGACCCTCGTCGCCGTCGCGACCTCGGACCCGGAGGGAAGCGTGCGCGCCGCCGCCGTTCGGAGGATCGACGACCAGCCGGTCCTGTGCCGAATCGCGCTGGAGGATAAAAGCGGATGGGTGCGCGGCGCCGCCGCCGAAAGGGTCGCCGACCCGGAGGTATTGAAGCGCATCGCGCTGACGGACGCGGACAACGACCCCCGGCTCGCCGCCGTGAAGAACCCGCACCTGACCGACCAGGCCGCGCTGTCGGAGGTCGCGCTCAGGGACGGCGACGGCAATATCCGGGCGGAGGCCCTGCGCAAGGTGGACGACCCCGGCGTGCTGAACCAAATCGCGCTGGAATGCGAAGACATCCCCGCGCGCGTGGCCGCCATCCAAAAGGTTCGCGACGCGGCGATCCTGGAGCGGATCGCCGACGAGGAAGTCCGGAACAATCATTCCGCGAGCTGGGAAGCGGCGCTGCGGCTGGCGCAGATCGCCCCGGCCCGGGCCGTCGACGTCCTGGTGCGCCTGATGGAAAGGGACCGGCACGCCCACTGGGGCATGGCGGACGCGAAGCATTATCGGGAAAAGGCCATCGAATTCCTGAAGAAACGGTACAAAAACGCCGACGATCCCGCCGTCAGGCCGTCAGGGAGCGGATCGCCGCCCTGCCGCAGGGATATTACGGCTGGGCCGACCCGGATTCCTGCATGCACTGGGACGAGACCACCCACTTCGACCTGAGCCGCTGACCGTGCGGGGAGGCAAACGCATGGGCATTTTCACGCCGATCTACATGAAGAAAAATCTGAACGGCAATCAGGCTGCCAAAGCGGAAAAAGCGGTGCGGGGCATGTCCGACGTCGACAGGCTGGCCGATGTCTTCCGAAACGCGCCGGACTCCTGGATCCGGAGGGTGGCCGCGAGGCGGCTGATCGATTTGAAGGCCTCACAGGCGCTGCTGGCGGAGATCGCGGAAAAAGTGGAAGCCGAGGGACTGGCCGACGACGCGCTGGCGGGCGTGACCGACGCGGCGCTGCTGGAGCGGATCGCCATGTCCGGCCGGCACCGGTCGACCCGCCAGAAGGCCGTACAGTCCATCGGGGACCAGGCGGCGCTGGCGCGGCTGGCCCGGGGCACCGGGGATCCGGAGGTCCGCACGAAAGCCGTCTGGCGGCTGGAGGACCCGGAAGCGCTGCAGGACATCGCGCGGAATGAAAAGGACGCCTTCCTCCGGTTGGGCGCGACCCAAAACATCCGGGACGTGAACACGCTGACGCGCATCGCGCTTGCCGACCCGGACGCCGACGTCCGCAGGGCGGCCGCGGGCAGCGAATCCATGACAGATCCGGTCACGCTGGCCCTGCTGGCGAAGAAGGACGCGAACGTCAAGGTTCGCCTGGCCGCCGTGAAGAACAAAAACCTGACCGACCCGGCGGTGCTGGCCGGGATCGCCCTCGGGGACGACGAGCACATCGTTCGCAGCGCGGCCGTGATCGGCGGCAGGATCGCCGATCCCGAAGTTTTGAAGAAGATCGCGCTGGACAAGGGGCCGAAATCGCCGCGGCTGTTCGCCATCGACCGGCTGGACGACGAGGCGACGCTGCGTCAGATCGCCGACGAAGCCGATCCCGGCGACCCGCGGCCCCGCTGGCTGGCGGCCGTGAAGCTGTCGCGCACCCATCCGGAAATCGCCGTGGCGCCGCTGGTGCGGCTGATGGCGCTGGATAAGGACGCCCACCGGGACGGGGATTTCTGCCTGAAGGACCTGCGCCGGGAAGCCGTCAGGTTCCTGGAAGCCCGGTACAGGCAGACCCGCGACGCGGCCATCGCCGAGCTGCCGGACGGCATGTACGGATGGATCGAGCCCGGGGACGCCTGCATGCCGATCGATGAAAAGATCCACTTCGACCTCGCCAGGGGCCGGAATTAGAGGAGGAT
>CACWVN010000024.1:3858-28384 GCA_902764285.1 uncultured Eubacteriales bacterium | reverse complement strand
CCGCCCGGCCCGCGTCGGATTGCGGCGGGCGAAATCCAGCCAGCCCGGGTACCAGACCGACGGGGAAACCGCCGCCACGCCGCTGAAGCGGTCGGTCCGGGCGGAGGCCCACAGCGCGAACAGTCCCGCCAGCGAATACCCGCCCAGCAGCCACCGCCGCGCCTCCCGCGCCGGACAGCGCGCCTCCACGGCCGGGATCAGTTCGCCCAGTGCGTATTCCAGCGTATCCTGCGCCGCGCCGCCAAATTCGCCGTCTTCGAACGCCGCCGGAGCGGGCCAGGGCGAAAGCTCGTCGTCCCAGTTTTCCACGGCGAAAGCCGCCAGCAGGAACGGCGCGTCCGTCTTTTCCCGGATCTGCGCCGCCTCGTCTGCCATGCCGTCCAGCTCGCGCCAGTCCACCGGCTGTACCAATACCGCCGCCGCGCCGGGATCGCCGATCAGCGCGCAGTCCCGGCCGCCGATGCGCGTCAGTTCGTTCATACCGTCCATTACGTCCTCCCACAGATGGAAAACGCCCGATTCCGATGATGTCGACGCATCCCTGCGGGATCCGCCGGAACCGCGCGCAATCCAATAAAACAGGCCGCGGCGGAATAATCCGCGCGGCCTGCGCTCAATCTGTCAGTCGTCGCATCCCTGCGCCAGCTTGGGCGCGGCTACGCTGAATCCGATGCCTTCGATCTTGTCCAGCGAAGTATCCGCCTGGTAGTTGGGATCCCAGCGCTCCATCACATAGCGCATGCTGGAATAACCCACGATGGACTCGTCGTACAGCGGATAATTCTTGTGAACCACCTTGCCGCCCACGTTGCCTTCGATGGTGTAGACGGTCTGCCAGCGCTCGCTGTAATCCACCACAATGCCGATGTGGTTTGGGAAATTCTTGTCCTCGGGGTTGGCATCCTCGCGGTCATGGTGGAAGAAGATCAGGTCGCCGGGTTCGGGGATGTACTTGTCCTCGTCGTCGTCATACCGGCTGCCCAGCGCCTGGCGCCAGCGCCAGCAGTTGGAGCAGCGGGGCATCATCCATTCGGGAACGCCGGCCTGCTTCAGGCACCAGCTGGCGAACATGGCGCACCATTCCTCATAGGGCATGCCGTCTTCATAGCCGAAGTAGGACCAGCACTGCATCTTCCCGTCTTCTTCGATAATGAAGTTTTCCGCGCACTCGCTGTAGCCCTCCTGGGACTTCGCCACGGCCACGAGGCGCTCGGCGAAATTCATGGTGCGGCCCAGCCTGGGCAGGGGCAGCGCATCGTTGGTTTCGTTCGTGGAAACCCGGATCGTGGACTGGGCGAAGGCCGTGGCGCCGGACGCGTCGGTGACGGTCAGCTTCAGCGTGTGATCGGCGAACACCTTGGGTTTGAAGGTGATCAGATCAGAAAAAACATCGGTCGTGAACACCGGCTTGCCCTTGGCCTCGATGACGATGCTGTAGGTATAGGGCTCCGTGCCGCCGCTGACGGCCAGCTTGAACCGCAGCGCGCGCTCCCCGATCATCGCATAGCGGACGCCCGGCGACGCGAACGCCTGCAGGCCGTCCGACCGCACGTTGATCGCCAGATTGCCGATGGCGGTCTGATCGCCGTTATAGGCGGTGACGGTGATGGTGTAAACGCCGCTGTTCTCGGGCGTCCACGTGAAACCGTCCAGACCGGCTTCCCCGGATCCTGCCGATTCGCCGTCGCTGCGCTGCGCGCTCCATCGCACGCCCTGCGCGCCGACGGCCCTGTAGGTGACGCGCACCGCCTGGCCGGGAGCCGCCGAGCCGCAGTCGGCGCCGAGATCATACAGCGCCAGCGCCGCTTCCGTCGCGGCGGGCTCTTCGGTGGCCTGGGGCGTTTCCGCGGGCTCCTGCCCGTCGGC
Source organism: uncultured Eubacteriales bacterium (assembly GCA_902764285.1). Taxonomy (GTDB): domain Bacteria; phylum Bacillota; class Clostridia; order Christensenellales; family Aristaeellaceae; genus UBA2862. The sequence continues at coordinate 26,518 of CACWVN010000024.1, read as the reverse complement.
AGGCGTCTGCTCGGGCGCCGTCGTTTCATCCGGCCCGGGTTCGGCAGAAGGATCCGGCGTATTCTCCGCCGGCGCGTCCGTCGGGTTCTCGGCGGCGGGCTCCGGCGTATTCTCCGCCGGCGCGTCCGTCGGGTTTTCGGCGGGCTTTTCCTCCTGTTTGGGCGTCTCGGTCTCGGCGGCCGTCTCCGCGGGCTTGGGTGCCTCGGCAGGCTTTTCTTCCTGCTTGGGCGGCTCGGCGGGTTTGGGCGCTTCGGCGGGCTTTTCCTCCTGCTTGGGCGGCTCTACCGGTTTCGGCGCGGGTTCTTCCGCGGCGGGCGGGTCGCCTTCGGCAAGCGCAGGCGCGCACACGCTCATCGTCAGGATCAGCGCGGCGCACAGCAGAGCCAGCCATTTTTTGATGTTCATGTTTGCTTTTCCTCGCATCGATACACCTTTATACCTTTATGGCCATAATAGCCCTATTTATAGTTCTTACATTATAACATAACCGTTTTCAAAAAGCACGCGAATTACATAATTGTACCAACTATGTATCATTATGCTCATATTTGCGTCACATTAAGCCGCGCCGGCTTCCCCGGGCGGGGGCAAAACGAAGGGGCGGCCAGCAGACGGCCGCCCAGCAGACGGCCGCCCAGCAGACGGCCGCCCCTTCGGAGTTGGCGCGCTTTATGCGTTCACGTCCTTCGCGAATACTTCCGCGAAGATCTCCAGCGCCTCGTCCAGCAGCTTTTCATCCAGCGTGGCCATGTAGCTGGTGCGCAGCAGGCACAGGTCCGGCGGCGTGGCCGGCGGCAGCACCGGGTTCACGTACACGCCCGCCTCGTACAGCTGGCGCGCGCGCAGCAGCGTGGCCTCCGGCGTGTAGGTGTAGATGGGGATGATGGGCGTGGTGGCCTCGATGATCGGGATGCCGCGCGCCTTCAGGCCCTTGCGCATGTAGGCGGACAGCTCGCTGAGGCGGGTGACGATCTCGGGGTGCGCCTCGATGTGCCTGAGGGCCGCCAGGGCGATGGCCGCGCTGGCGGGCGTGATGGACGCGGAGAAGATGAACGGGCGGGAGTTGTGGCGCACGAAGTCCACCACCGTGGCGTTCGCCACCAGATAGCCGCCCAGCGACGCCAGCGACTTGGAGAAGGTGCCCATGATCAGGTCCACCTCGTCCTCCAGGCCGAAATAGGACGCCGTGCCGCGACCGCCGTCGCCGATCACGCCCAGGCCGTGGGCGTCGTCCACCATCACGCGGGCGCCGTACTGCTTCGCCAGCTTCACGATCTCCGGCAGCTTTGCGATATCGCCGCCCATGCTGAACACGCCGTCGGTGACGATCAGGCAGCCGGCGGATTCCGGCACCTTCTTCAGCTGGATCTCCAGCTCTTCCATGTTGCTGTGGCCGTAGGTCAGCATGCGGCCGTAGGACAGCTTGCAGCCGTCGTAGATGCTGGCGTGGTTTTCCTTGTCGCAGATCACGTAATCGCCGTGGCCCACGATGGCGCTGATGATGCCCAGGTTCGACTGGAACCCGGTGGAGAAGGTGCAGCAGGCCTCCTTGTGCAGGAACGTGCCGTTCAGGAAGCGGCTGCCGCTGCAGCCGGTGCCGTACTGCTCCAGCGCCTTCAGGCCGGCCTCCTGCACCTCGGGGCAGGTGGTCAGGCCCAGATAATTGTTGCTGCCCAGCATGATGCGGCGCTTGCCCTCCATGATCACCGTGGTGTCCTGGCGGGTCTCCAGCGCGTGGAAATAGGGATAGATGCCCTTGGCGCGCAGATCGTTGGCCACGGAATAGGTATAGCATTTATTGAAAATATCCAATTCGTCCGTCCCCCTCGAAAGGATTGATGGATGCGCCGCGCGAACCGCCCCGACGCACCATAATACAATAATATTATAGCACAATAAAGCGCTTATGGATATGTTTTTTTGTTTTCAGAAAGTAAAATCCAGATTTAGCGCGGGCAAGGCATTTACAAATCAGGGATTTCGGGTATAATGGAGATAATACAAAGCTGTGATGGGAACTGCCTGCGATCGCGCGGCGCAAAGCGAACCGGAGTCTGGTGCAAGTCCGGAGGCCGACGGCGCGGGGTATCCTCCCGGAGCAGCGGACCGAACCCGTCCCTCCCGGGCGGCAGTAGGCTCCGTCGGGCGCGCCCGTTACAGCGCGATCGAGCGGGCATGGATGCGTCCATGCCAATTTGGGTGGTACCGCGAAAGTCTTCGTCCCATATTCGGACGGAGGCTCATTTTTATGGTTCAGGAGGGATTCGGGATGATCGAAAAGGTCTCCACGGCGCTGGATTTCCTGGCGCGCGAAAAGGAAGTCATCAAGTTCTGGAACGAGAACGATATCTTCAGAAAGTCCATCGCCCACCGCGACGGCGGCGACGTATGGACGTTCTTCGACGGCCCGCCGACCGCCAACGGCAAGCCGCACATCGGCCACATCGAAACCCGCGCCATCAAGGACCTGCTGCCCCGCTACCAGACCATGAAGGGCAAGTATGTGCTGCGCAAGGCCGGCTGGGACACCCACGGCCTGCCGGTGGAGCTGGAAGTGGAGAAGCTGCTGGGCCTGGACGGCAAGGAGCAGATCGAGCAGTACGGCATCGAGCCCTTCATCCAGGAGTGCAAGAAGTCCGTCTGGAAGTACAAGGGCGAATGGGAGCGCATGTCCGAGCGCGTGGGCTTCTGGGCCGATATGGAAAACCCCTACATCACCTACGACAACAATTACATCGAATCCGTGTGGTGGAGCCTGAAGCAGGTGGCCGACAAGGGCCTGCTGTACAAGGGCCACAAGGTGGTGCCCTACTGCCCGCGCTGCGGCACCGCGCTGTCCAGCCACGAGGTCTCCCAGGGCTACAAGGAGGTCAAGGAGCGCTCCGCGGTCGTGCGGTTCAAGGTCGTGGACCAGGACAACACCTGGATCTACGCCTGGACCACCACGCCCTGGACGCTGCCCAGCAACGTGGCGCTGTGCGTGAACCCCGGCGAGACCTACGCGAAGTTCGAATACGAGGGCCGCACCGTCATCATGGGCGACGCGCTGATCGAAAAGGTGCTGGGCGAGGGCGCCGAGATCGCCAACAAGGTCACGTTCCCCGGCAGCGAATTGAAGGGCCTGCGCTATGAGCCGCTGTTCGACTTCCAGCACGAGGCCATCCAGGGCGTGGACAACGCGCAGAACGCCTGGACCGTGGTCTGCGACGATTACGTGACCATGACCGACGGCACCGGCGTGGTGCACCAGGCGCCCGCCTTCGGCGAGGACGACGCCCGCGTGGGCCGGGAGAACCACATCCCGTTCTTGCAGCTGGTGAACGCCCGGGGCGAGATGACCGACGTGACCTACTGGCCCGGCGTGTTCGTGAAGAAGGCCGACCCGATGATCCTGGAGTGGCTGGAAAAGGAAGGCAAGCTGGTCTCCGCGCCCTACTTCACCCACGACTACCCGTTCTGCTGGCGCTGCGACACCCCGCTGATCTACTACGCCCGCAGCACCTGGTTCATCCGCATGACGGCCGTGCGCGACCGGCTGGTGGCGAACAACCGCACCGTGAACTGGTACCCGGACAACATCCGGGAGGGCCGCTTCGGCAACTTCCTGGAGAACGTGATCGACTGGGGCCTGTCCCGCGAGCGTTACTGGGGCACGCCGCTGCCGGTGTGGGTGTGCAAGTGCGGCAAGACCCACGTGATCGGCAGCCGCGCGGAGCTTATGGAGCTGGGCCGCGTCGACGGCCAGCCCGTGCCCGCGGACATCGAGCTGCACCGGCCCTACATCGACGCCGTGACGCTCACCTGCCCGGACTGCGGCGGCGAGATGCGCCGCACGCCGGAGGTCATCGACTGCTGGTACGATTCCGGCAGCATGCCCTTCGCCCAGTGGCACTATCCCTTTGAGAACAAGGAGATCTTCGAGGCCAACTTCCCGGCCAACTTCATCTCCGAGGCCATCGACCAGACCCGCGGCTGGTTCTACACGCTGATGGCGATCTCCACGCTGCTGTTCGACCGCAGCCCGTTCGAGAACTGCGTGGTGCTGGGCCACGTGCAGGACGCCGAGGGCCGGAAGATGTCCAAGCACCTGGGCAACGTGGTGGATCCCTGGGACGTACTGGACCGCCAGGGCGCCGACGCCGTGCGCTGGTATTTCTACGCCAACGGCGCGCCGTGGCTGCCCACCCGGTTCAGCCACGAGCTGGTCAGCGAGATGCAGTCGAAATTCATGGGCACGCTGTGGAACACCTACGCCTTCTTCGCCATGTACGCCAACATCGACGGCTACGACCCGGCGCAGCACGCCGCGGACGAGGCGGACTACACGCTGATGGACCGCTGGGCGCTGTCAAAGCTGAACAGCCTGGTGAAGGCCGTGGACGAGGGGCTTTCCGATTATAAGATCACCGAGTCCGCCCGCGCCATCCAGGCCTTTGTGGACGAGCTGTCCAACTGGTACGTGCGCCTGTCGAAGAGCCGCTTCTGGGGCAAGGAATGGACCGGCGACAAGAAGGCCGCCTACCAGACGCTGTACACCGTGCTGACGACGCTGAGCAAGGTCGCCGCGCCGTTCATCCCGTTCATGACCGAGAGCATCTACCGCAACCTGGTGGCGGGCGTGGTGCCGGGCGCGCCGGAATCGGTGCACCTGTGCGATTTCCCCGCCGCGGACGAATCGAAGATCGACGCGGCGCTGGAGGACCAGATGGAAGAGGTCATGGCCGCCGTGCAGCTGGGCCGCGCCGCCCGCAGCACCGCCAACATCAAGGTGCGCCAGGCGCTGTCCACGCTGTACGTGAAGGGCGCGCAGCTGCCGGAATCCTGCGCGGCGCTGATCCGCGACGAGCTGAACGTGGAGGAAGTGAAGTTCATCGACGACGCCCGCGCCTTCACCACCTACCAGATCAAGCCGCAGATGCGCACGCTGGGCCCGCGCTACGGCAAGCTGCTGGGCAAGATCGGCGCGTACCTGAAGGACGTGGACGGCAGCGCGTTCGTGGACGCCCTGGAGAAGGACGGCGTCGTGAAGTTCGACATCGAGGGCACCGAAGTGGCGCTGGAGAAGGACGACTGCCTGATCTCCCCGGCGCAGAAGCCCGGCTTCGTGGCCGAGAGCGACGGCGGCATGACGGTGGTCATCGACACCAACCTGACGCCCGCGCTGATCGAAAAGGGCTTCGTGCGCGAGGTGATCTCCAAGCTGCAGACGATGCGCAAGGAGGCCGGCTTCGACGTGGTGGACCGCATCAGCGTCACCTACCGCACCACGGACGTGCTGGCGCCGGTGATCGAAAAGAACCGCGAAACCATCGCCGCCGCCGTGCTGGCCACCGCCATCACCGAGGGCGACGCCCCCGAGGGCGCCTACGCCAGGGACGACTGGAACATCAACGGCGAAAAGGCCGCGCTGAGCGTCAGGAAGAACTGACCGTTTCAGGGGCGGGCCCGCGGGGCCGCCCCGGCGATATGCCTCCGACGGGAGCGAGAAACATGAGATTGACGGAGTACATTTCCCGCCGGCGGACGGAATTGATGGGCTGCGCGGCGCTGCTGATCATCTGCCTGCACGCCGGCATATCCACGGGCTTCGCGCCGTGGGTCTGGATCGTGCGGAAAAACGGCAACATCGGCGTCGATTTCTTCGTGCTGGTCTCGGGCTTCGGCTGCGTGTTTTCGCTGAAAAAGAACCGCGATATCGGCGCGTACTACGGCCGCCGCATGAAGCGGCTGCTGCCCTCCCACTACGCGGCGCTGGCGCTGTGCGTGCTGGCGGCCCGCGGCATTCCCTCGGCGCTGATCCTGGCGGCCAACATCGTCCCCATCGGCATCTGGATGGGCCTCGGGCAAAATTTCTGGTATGTGCAGGCCAGCCTGCTGTATTACATTCTGGTACCGCTGTTCATGTCCATGATCGAAAACGCGCGGTTCCCCCGGATCGCGTTCCTGGGGCTGCTGGGCGTGTTTTCGCTGATCGTCCCCTGGATCACCCAGTCCAGCGGCGCGATACTGGCCATCATGCGCCTGCCGGCGCTGGTCGTAGGCGTGGGGCTGGGCGTGTTTCATCATTCCCGGCGCAATAAGCGCGACGACTGGATCCTGGTCGGGCTGGTGGTGCTGATCTGGGCGGCCGGCTTCGTGCAGATGCGGCACCGGATGATCTTCAGCCGTGCGCCCTTCGCGTTCCTCACCCGCTCTCAGGCCAACCGGCTGCACAAGGCCCTGCGCGCGCCGATGATCCTTGCGCTGATGGCGCTGGCGCTGGAGGGCATCGAAAGGACGCCGCTGCGCTTCGTCAACGCGGGGCTGCGCGCGGCGGGCCGGTATTCGCTGGAACTGTACCTCGGCCATTCCATCGTCCGCTACGCCGCCATGCAGTATCTGGGCCTGCGGAGTTGGGCGCTGCTGGCGGTGATGCTGACGGCCTCCTGGCCCGTGGCGCTGCTGATCCGGCAGGGCGGGAAATGGCTGATGGCGCTGATCGACCGGCTGTTCATCGCGCGCCGCGACTCCGACCGGCCGTCCGGGCCGCCTGCCTGATATCCGCCATTTTTCGCCAGGGACTTCACAAAACCCACCGAATGTGTATAATAATATGGACGGGTGTTCCCATCACAACGCAACCGAAAGGAAGGAAAACAAACATGGTACGCCGTATTCTCTGCCTGGCCCTGATGGCCGCCCTGCTGATCGTCCCCCTCGCCGCCGCGGAGGGCGCCGCCGTGCGCGTGGCCGCGCTGAAGGGCCCCACCGCCATGGGCATGGTGAAAATGATGAAGGAAAAGACCGACGCCTATGAATTCACGCTGGTCGCCGACCCGACGGAGATCGCGCCCCTGGTGCTGCAGGGCAAGGTGGATATCGCCGCCATCCCCGCCAATCTGGCCGCCGTGCTGTACAACAAGACCGAGGGCGGCGTGAAGGTGCTGAACGTGAACACGCTGGGCGTGCTGTACATCCTGGCCCGGGGTGACGACATCCAGACCGTGGCCGACCTGAAGGGCCGCACGCTGTACGCCTCCGGCAAGGGCGCCACGCCGGAATATGCCCTGGACTACATCCTGAAGGGCAACGGCCTGGACCCCGAAAAGGATCTGACCATCGAATTCAAAACGGTGCACCAGGAATGCCTGGCCGCGCTGCTGCAGGATGAAAACGCCGCGGCGCTGCTGCCCCAGCCCTTCGCCACGGTGGCGCAGATCCAGGCGAAGCAGCAGGACGCGCCCGTGGACCTGAACATCGTGCTGGACCTGAACGAGGAATGGAACGCGCTGCAGGCGGGCGTCGAATCGCCCTCCACGCTGATCACCGGCGTCGCTATCGCCCGCGCGGACTTTATCGAGCAGAACCCCGACGCCGTGAAGCAGTTCATGGCCGATTACGCCGACAGCGTGGCCTTCGTGAACGACGACAACGCCGCCGCGGCCCAGCTGATCGGGGAATTCGACATCTTCCAGGCCGGCCCCGCCGAAAAGGCGCTGCCCTACTGCAAGATCGTGTTTATCGCCGGCGAGGAGATGCGCACCGCGCTGGGCGGATATCTGGCCGAGCTGTTCAACCAGGACCCCACCGCCGTGGGCGGCGCGGTGCCGAATGAAGATTTCTATTACGCCGCGGAATAAAAAAACGCGCCGGCTGCTGGCGGCGGCGTTCTGGCTGCTGCTGTGGCAGTTGGCCGCGATGTCCGTCGGCCAGCCGATATTGCTTGCCTCGCCGGTCTCCACGCTGGCGAGGCTTGTTGAGTTGATCCCCACCGCGGAATTCTGGCGCGCGGCGCTGTTCACGCTTGGCCACATCCTGGCCGGCTACGCGCTGGCCGTGGCGGCGGGCATCCTGCTGGCGGCACTGGCCCGGCGGTTCGAAGCCGTGGCCGATCTGCTGGACCCGCTGCTGGCCGCCATGCGGTCGGTGCCGGTGGCGTCGTTCGTCATCGCGGCGCTGATCTGGGTGCCCTCCCGAAGGCTGAGCATACTCATCTGCTTTCTGATCGTGCTGCCGCTGGTGTACGCCGGCGCGCTGGACGGTCTCAGGCAGATCGACCCGAAGCTTTCGGAGATGGCGCGGGTATTCCGCATGCCGCGGCTGAACCGCCTGCGCACCGTCGACCTGCCCGCCGCGATGCCCAGCCTGTGCTCGGCGCTGTCGGTGTCCATCGGGCTGGCCTGGAAATCCGGCGTGGCGGCGGAGGTCATCGGCATCCCGATGGGCTCCATCGGCGAAAAGCTGTACAAGGCCAAGATCTACCTGGCCACGCCCGATCTGTTCGCCTGGACCGTGGCCATCGTGCTGCTCAGCGCGGGCTGCGCGAAGCTGCTGCGGCTGGGGCTGAAATGGGCGCAAAAAGCGCTGGAAGCCGGGAACTGACCCGCATTTCAAGGGGTATTTATGAACTTGGAGCTGAAAGACGTTTCGAAGGCCTACGCCGGCAAGACCGTGCTGGACCGCGTCAGCCATATCTTTCCCGAAGGCCGCGCGACCTGCGTGCTGGGCCGTTCCGGCGCGGGCAAGACCACGCTGCTGCGGCTGATCGCCGGGCTGGAAACGCCGGATTCCGGCGAGATCCTGGGCCGCCCGGGCCCGAGGCAGGGCATCGCCATGGCGTTCCAGGAGGACCGGCTGCCGCCGCAGCTGACGGCCGCGGCCTGCCTGCGGTCGGTGCTGCCGAAGGCCGCCGACCGGGACGCGCGGATCGACAGCGCGCTGCGCGCGCTGGGGCTCTTTGACGGGCCGGACAAGCCGGTGCGGGAGTACAGCGGCGGCATGCGCCGCCGGGTGGCGCTGGCGCGGGCGCTGCTGTATCCGTCGGCGCTGATCCTGCTGGACGAGCCGTTCAACGGCCTGGACGCGGACACCAAGGCCGCCGCGCTGGCCTTTGCCCGACCGCTGCTGGCCGGGCGCACGGCGCTGGTGGTGACCCACGACCCCTCCGACATCGACGCGCTGGGTGCGGAGATTTTCCGGCTGGGCGAATGATCGTCGGCGTTTCCCTGTGGAACCCGCCGACCTGGAAAACGTTCTGTTTTCCTGATCATTTACAACCCAATAAAACGGGAGCGGATGAATACCCGCTCCCGTTTTCTGTTTCGGTCCCTATTCCGCCTTGCCGCCCGCGCACTTTTCGCACGGCGGCAGGTTCAGCGCGTCCGCGGCGGCGCCGGTGATCAGCCGCGGCACGTCCATGCCGCTGCAGTTCGGCGATTTATGCCGGTCCTCGCCGCCGTGCAGCGGCTGCCAGTACAGGTCGTCCATTTCACCCTTCGCGCACAGGTATACGCCTTCGCGCAACTCGCCCTGCACCAGCGTCAGCAGCGCGTCGCCCGCCGCGCCGCCCTCGCCCTTTTCCAGCATGGCGTCCAGCGCGGCTTCGTCGATCCATCCGCCGGGCAGCAGCGCCAGCCGGGCCAGCTTTTCGCACAGGTCGCCCTTCGGGGCCGTGACGCTGATCGCCACCAGCCGTCCGCCTTCGGCGCACAGGCTGACCATGGCGTCCGCGGACGGGCTGACGGAGAGCACGCGGCCGCCGGCCTCCTCCGTCCAGGCGCTCGCGCCCAGCGCGGAGACGTCCGCCGCCGCCAGGTAATCGGAAAGCGCGCCCAGGTCCTCCGCCGCCGCCGAGGCGCACAGGATCAGCAACAGCAGCATCCATGCCAGCCAGCGCTTCATCGCGCATCCCTCCTCTGTCAATTATTGTACGGATCGTACGGCCGATGTCAACCTCCGGAATCCGGGAAAGCGCGGAAATAAGCCGAAAATTAAAAAACCCGGGTATTGACAGGCTTTCTTTTTCATGTTATAATTTCATTTGCTTGTGAGGCACAGCCTCCGTTGCCGGGGTGTGGCGCAGTTTGGTAGCGCACGTGCTTTGGGAGCATGGGGCCGCAGGTTCGAATCCTGTCACCCCGACCAGTTATGCGACCTCTTGGTCAAGCGGTTAAGACACCGCCCTTTCACGGCGGTAACACGGGTTCGAGTCCCGTAGAGGTCGCCATTTTTCTTTTTGTGCCGCAGGGAAAAGGGCCTTTAGCTCAGTGGTTAGAGCAGTCGGCTCATAACCGATCGGTCCGGGGTTCAAGTCCCTGAAGGCCCACCATGGCGCGGTAGTTCAGTTGGTTAGAATGCCAGCCTGTCACGCTGGAGGTCGAGGGTTCGAGCCCCTTCCGCGTCGCCATAAACCCATGCCGTTTCCGGCATGGGTTTTTTGTCGTATGGGATCGGGGCAATTTCAGCCCGATATCACGGATATTGCCGGAATACGGCCGGGCGCATCATCTGCACGGGGTACGACGGCGCCACGTCCGTCGGGATGCAGAGCACGTTGTTCGCCTGCCACCGGATACCTTTGGGGAGCCAGAGGCTCGATTCCAGTTCCGTTTCAAACACGCGGACGGCGGTGAAATTCCCGTCGGCGAGGCTGATCTGGTAGAAAGTCGCGCGGGTGCAGTCGCTCGTCTTCCACGGGCCGCCGTCCCCGAATACCGCGCACAGCAGCGACTGTCCGTCCGGCGCGAAGCAGGCCGCGGTCACGATGACGTTCGTCGGCGCGAGCGCCCCGTCCACAAAAGGATCGACCAGCCGTTCCGCCTCCAGGTCGTACAGGAACACGTTGTGGCAGGGCACCCAGGGCCGCCCGTTCCGGATGGAAACCGCGTTCGCGGGATCGCCTTGCGGGAACGTCTCGTCGTCGGTCAGCGGAATATCCCGGGTCATGACCCTCAGATCGAGCGCGCCGATGCAGGCCCATTTCCCGTCGGGGGATATCTCCAGCGGATACAAAAACCTGCAGTAGGGATGCCGGTTCGTCTCCACCAGTTCCGAGGAAATATCGATCAGGCACCGGGCGTCCGCCTCCGTTCCGCCGAGGGGAGACGCGTAGAAACCCGAGTGAAAGGAAACCACATCCACCGTATAATAAACCCGCTGATCCGCGATCTGCCAGCACAGGACGGGGCAAGCCCGGCCTTCCGCGTTGTACAGGTCGGCGAGCTTTTTTTCCTCGCCCGTTTCGACGTCCATTTCGCAGAGCGCGTTCTGCCAGTCGTTCTCGCAGGACGAGCGCACATAGCGCACCAGATCGTTCCCGGACCACCGGGGCATCACGCAGTGCTCGTTGGCCTGGCTGTTCCGGGTCAATTGGCGAAAAGACCCGTCGGCAATCTCCAGCAGATACAGGTTGGAATGAAAATGGATGCTAATGAAGGAGGTGCTGTTCGGACCCCAGTCGCCCGTAATGACGGCGCGGGTCTCGTCTTCGCTCCAGGCGAACTCGCTGCCGCCGCCCAGCAGGCTGCTCAGCTCCAACTGGGTTTCCGCGTCCACGGGAATGGTTTTATCCAGCCGGTAATGCCCGTCCTGCCTGGAGAACAGGCAGACGGCGTCCGGAAGTCTGCCGAGGGGATTGGCGACGTCGGCGGCGTTCCTGTGTTCGGGGCTGTGGCGACTGCGGTCCGCGGCGGCGATGTATTGCCCGGAGGGCGATACCGACAGCACGGTCAGATCGCCCATGCCCTCAACGCGCAGGTCGGCGGGATCGAAGCGCCATTCGACGGAGCGGATCTGGTCTTCCGAAACCTCGGCAGGCCAGTATCCGGCCGCGTGCGCCGCGATACACGATGAGAACAGCGTGAACACAAACAGCAGGGTCAGCCGTCGGAAATGGCTGCGCATATGGATCCCTCCCCGATCGTTTTATTTATCTTACCATCATCACGCGCGCCGGTCAAGACAGCCCGATGGGATCGGCGCGGCGAACGCAGGCAGCAGGTGCGGCGCTACCGCCGCTATTCCGTCGCCCGCCACCGGTATTCCAGGGGCGACAGGCCCGTCTTCTCCCGAAACAGCTTGCCGAAGTAGCTGCTGGACTGGAACCCGCAGCGCAGCCCCGCCTCGGTGACGGACAGGTTCGTGCTCAACAGCAGCCGCCGCGCGCGCTCCAGCCGGTAGTCCAGCAGGTACTCGAAGGGCGTGGCGTCCAGCTGGCGGCGAAAGCAGCGGTTCGCCTCGCGGGCGCCGATGTTCGCCGCGGCGGCGATCTCCGCCAGCGAAACCGGCCGGTCGTAGTTCGCTTCGATGAACCGCAGCATGGCCCGGATCCGCTCGCGGTCGTCGCCCCGGCCGGGCGCGGCGGCGGGCTCCGGCGCGAAGTCCGCAAGCGCCAGCCAGATCCGGCTCATCCGGTCGCGGATGGCGATCTCATAGCCCGCGTCCCGCGCCAGGAAGGCCGCGTAGGCCTCGTCCATCAGCGCGCGCAGCGCCGCGCCCCGGGGATGATCCGCGGGCACGGCGATCAGGTCGGCGGCGCGGTTCTTCAGCAGCGGTGAAACGTATTTCCGCTCGATATCCCCGCCCGGCGCGCCCGCCACCAGCTCCGGCAGGAAGATGTGCTCCTGCAGGCGGCACTCCTCCGCGCCCACGGCGCGGGTCATGTGCGGCACGCCGGCGTTCACAAAGCCCGCGTCGCCCGCGTGAAACACGGTCGTTCCGCCGGGCAGGTGGTATTCCAGCCGGCCGCTCTGCAGATAAAACAGCTCCACATCGCCGTGCCAGTGCCAGGGGAACAGCCCGCCCGGATGGGCGGACACCACGTCGATGTCCGCACGGTAGGGGAAGCCGCTCTCCACCTGCGGCGCGGTCTCCTCGCCGGTGCGGTCGTCGATAAAAGTGCGTATCGGCTCCATCTTGTCTATATCCTTATATTATTTGGCAGATTAATTATATTTTTTTGTTTTTTTCGACAATATAATTATATCACGCGCCGAACGCGCGATCAATCCCCCGAGAGGTGAAAACATGTTTTCGATCCTGCTGGCCATCATCTACGTGGCGTTTATCAGCCTGGGGCTGCCCGATTCCCTGCTGGGCTCGGCCTGGCCCGTGATGCGGCTGCAATTCGGCGCGCCGCTGTCCTTCGCGGGCGTGATTTCCATGATCATCGCGGGCGGCACCATCGTGTCCAGCCTGCTGTCCGATCGCATGACGCGGAAGCTGGGCGCGGGGCTGGTGACCGCCGTCAGCGTGGCGATGACCGCCGCGGCGCTGTTCGGGTTTTCCGTCTCCCGGTCGCTGGCGGCGCTGTGCCTGTGGGCGATCCCCTATGGGTTGGGCGCCGGGGCCGTGGACGCCGCGCTGAACAACTTCGTGGCACTGCATTATTCCTCCCGGCATATGAGCTGGCTGCACTGCTTCTGGGGCGTGGGCGCGTCCGTCAGCCCCTACATCATGGGCGCGTGCCTGGCCCACAGCGGCAGCTGGGAGATGGGCTACCGCACGGTATCCGTCATCCAGGTCGCGCTGACGGCGGGGCTGTTCCTGTCGCTGCCGCTGTGGCGCGAAAAGAAGGGCGCGGCGGGCGCCGACGGCGGGCGGTCCGGCCCGGCGCTGGGGCTGAAGGGCGCGCTGCGCATCCCCGGCGTACCCTTTATCCTGCTGGCGTTCTTCGCCTACTGCGCCGCGGAGACCACCGCGGGCCTCTGGGCCAGCACGTACCTGGTGGAGGTCCGGGGCGTGGACCCGCAGACCGCCGCGCGGTTCGCGTCGCTGTTCTATCTGGGCATCACGTTCGGGCGGTTCCTGAACGGCTTCGTGGCCGACCGGCTGGGCGACAGGAAGCTGATCCGCGTCGGCGCGGCGGTGATGGCCGCCGGGGCGGCGATGATCCTGATGCCGGTGAACGCGCTGGCGCTGGCGGGGCTGGTGGTGTTCGGGCTGGGCTGCGCGCCGGTCTACCCGTCGATTATCCATTCCACGCCCTTCAACTTCGGCGCGGAGAACTCCCAGGCCATCATCGGCGTGCAGATGGCCAGCGCCTACACGGGCAGCACGTTCATGCCGCCGCTGTTCGGGCTGATCGCCGGCGCCGCGGGCGTGCGGGTCTATCCGTTCTTCCTGGCGGCGTTCATCGCGCTGCTGGCCACGATGACCGAGCGCATCAACCGCCTGAACCGTGACCGCGCGTCGCAAATATGAATGATCTATAAACAATTCCGGCCCGGCATTGAGAAACGCCGGGCTTTGTGCTATAATCTGAACCGATATTCCGGCCCCGCCGGAGGACGATAGGAGGAAACGAACATGAAAAAGACGCTGTGCATGCTGCTGGCGGTGCTGATGGCTTTTGGCGCGATGGCGCTGGCCGAGGGCGACGACCTGCAGGCCCAGCTGGACGCCGCCAACGCCCGCATCGCGGAGCTGGAAGCCGAAGTGGAGAAGTACAAGCCCTACTATGACCGGCAGATCGTGGCCGAATACGGCGACGGCGGCATCATCTGGCGCGACGACGCCATGGTGCAGTACGAGGCCGCGGCCGACACCTACGCCCAGTACGGCCTGCGGATCGACGATTACGCCGAGGATATCAAGCAGGACATCCTGACGATGCTGGTGCGCGACGCCATTCTGGACGACAAGGCCGTCGAGCTGGGCGTCGCCGAGCTGGACGAAACCACGAAGGCCGAGCTGGAAAAGCAGGCCGCGGAGACCTTTGAAACCTACGTGGAGAGCTACAAGGAGTATTTCGCCTCCGAAGGCGCTTCCGACGAGGATGCCCGCGAGCAGACCATCGCCCAGCTGGCGAACTACGGCGTCACCCAGGAGGCGCTGACCGAACAGATGGTGGCCAATTACGTGGACGAGCAGCTGTACAACGCCGTGACCGCGGATATCACCGTGTCCGACGAGGAGATCAGGGCCTCCTACGACCAGATGGTGGAGACCGCCCAGACGGATTTCGCCGACGATTACACCTACAACAGCGCCCGCAACAGCGGCGAGCCCATCGCCTGGAACCCCGAGGGCTATCGCGCCGTGAAGCACGTGCTGATCAAATTTGACGACGACCAGGCCCAGCAGTACAGCGAACTGAAGCGCACGCTGGACAGCCTCGACGCCGAGCTGGAGGCGCTGGACGCCCCGGCGGAGGAGACCGCCGACGCCGAACCCGCCGAAGCGCAGCGCAGCCGCGAAGAGATCGAGGCCGACAAGGGCAAGGTGGTCGCGGAGATCGAGGCGCTGTATTCCCAGCTGCTGCCCGAAGCGCAAAAAGTCATCGCCGAATTTGAAGGCGGCGCGGATTTCGATTCCCTGATCGAGCAATACGGCCAGGACCCCGGCATGCAGTCGGAGCCGACCTCCGTCAACGGTTACGCCGTGGCGGCCGGATCCACCACCTGGGACCCCGCCTTCACCGAGGGCGCCATGAGCATCGCCGAGCCCGGCCAGATCAGCGGCGCGGTGTACGGCCGCAACGGCATCCACATCATCTACTATATGAGCGATATCCCCGCCGGCCCCGTGCCCTTCGAGGATCTGGCCGACGACGCAGCGGCCATCGCCCTGCAGACCAAGACCGACGACACCTACAGCGCGCAGATCGACGCGTGGGTGGAGGAAGCCGCGCCGGTCTACCACGTCGACCGCTTCTGAAAACCGGCCGGCGGCGCCGGAAGCCGTCCGCCGCCGCGCTCACGATCCATTCGGGCCGCCCGTCGAGTATGGGCGGCCCGAATGCGTTTGGCGGGCGTCGCCCGCCGCCATCCGCTGCCGCGCCATTCCCCAGGAGAATGCGAAGGTCCGGAAAGGGAAAATTTCCCAGTACCGATCAGAATCTTCGAACCTGAAATCCTTCAATTTTCGTTTAAGGAAGCCGGGTTATACTCATCCCGTCGAAAGGGAAGACATCCCCCGACGGCCGTAGCTACAGAAACGACAAATTGAAGATATGGAGGTAGAAAACCATGAAAAACATCAGGAAGATTTTGATCGCCATGCTGGCGGTCGTCATCACCGCAACCGCGGTCATCGTTCCCGCCATGGCGGAAGGCACGGCCTCCGCCGGCAACGCCCCCGCCGCTTCCGGCCAGATGCCCCCGCAGGGCGGCATGGCGCAAAACGGTCCCCAGGGCCGGATTTCCGGCCGGAACGATTGCCGGAACGCGCCCCAGGGTCAGCCCGGCAACGGCATGAACGGCCCGCAGGGCCAGCCCGGCAGCGGCATGAATGGCCCGCAGGGTCAGCCCGGCAACGGCATGAACGGCCCGCAGGGCCAGCCCGGCAACGGCATGAACGGCCCGCAGGGCCAGGCGCCCCAAATGAACGGCCAGGCTCCGGAAGCGCCCGCGCAGGGCGGCAACGCTGAGAACGGCGACGCGCCGGAAGCGCCCGCCGACGGAGATTCCACCGACGCCCGGACCGGAGCGACGCCCACCGCGCCCACCGAGGGCGAAGCCCCCGCGAACGGCGAGGCGCCTGCCCAGGGCCAGCCCCCGCAGATGCCTGCCGACGGCGGAAAGTTCGCGGACCTTCCCGAGCGCATCGACTTTGCCGCGCTGGTGACCGAGGGCACGATCTCCCAGGAGACCTGCGAAGCCATCGAGAGCTACCTGCAGAGCCACGCGCCCGCGGCCCCCGCCGAGGGTGAAGCCCCTGCGAACGGCGAGGCGCCCGCTCAGGGCCAGCCCCCGCAAGCGCCCGCGGACGGCGAGCGGCCCGACCTGCTGGCCGAGCTGCTGGAGCAGAACGTCATCACCCAGGCCGAATACGACGCCATCAGCGCCGCCCAGGCCAAGTAAATCCCCGCATCGCGCACCCCGCGGTGTGAACGACGGCGCAATCTCCGCCAAACGGCGGACGGTTGCGCCCTTGTTCCGCGGTTTCCCGTATGGTATAATCGGATCGGAAAAACATGTTTCGCGATACAGGGGGAATGCGAATTGAACGGGATCATCCGGCAGTGGGAAGAAGCGGCGGAGCATACCCAAACGCCTCCAAATATGCTATACTGATATCGGCAGTTCCCCGGCACTCTATCACTCCACTCTCAACTCTCCACTCTTCACTCTCAGCTTCCCACTCTCCCCGATGACGGAGGTTATCATGCGCATACTGCTCGTAGAAGATGAAAAGAACCTGTCCGCGGCCCTGTGCCGGCTGCTCTCACAGGAGCGGTTCGTGGTGGACCCGGTGTATACCGGGCCGGACGGACTGGATTACGCGCTGTCGGGCGGCTACGATGCCATCATACTGGACGTCATGCTGCCGGGCATGGACGGCTTTACCATACTGAACCGGCTGCGCGCAGAACAGGTGAAGACGCCGGTGATGATGCTGACGGCCCGGGGCGACGTGCAGGACCGCGTCCGGGGGCTGGAGGGCGGCGCGGATTATTACCTGCCCAAGCCCTTCCAGATGCAGGAGCTCGTGGCCTGCCTGCGGGCCATCACCCGCCGGGGCGACGGCGCGCCGGTGATGGCGCTGGCCTACGGCGGCGTGTCGCTGTCGGAAAAGGACGCGCGGCTGCAGAACGACGCCACCGGCCAGTCGGTGAAGCTCGGCGCGAAGGAATACCAGCTGATGGAGCTGTTCCTGCGCAACCCGGGCCAGATCCTGCCGAAGGAGACGCTGATCGAGCGCGTATGGGGTTATGAGAGCGACGCCGAATACAACAACCTGGAGGTCTACGTCTCCTTCCTGCGCAAGAAGCTGGCGTTCATCGGCGCGCCGGTCAAGCTGAAGGCCACGCGCGGCATGGGATATTCCATCGAGGGGGACGGCGCATGATTAAAGGGCTTCGCAGAAAACTGACGCTGCTGGTGATCGCCGTGCTGGTGCTGGTCACGGCCGGCATCGTGCTGTCCATCGATCTCGCCAACCGCCGCAACATCGCCTCCGCCGCGCAGAAGGCGCTGCAGACGCTGGCGGACAACGAGGGCCGGCGTCCCGGCCTGGCGGAGAAACAGCCCGCGCCGCCCGACGGCGATTCGGAGCCGCCGGCCAGGCCCGACGGCGAATCCGAACCTCCGGCCAGGCCCGACGGCGATCCGCCCGTCCCCGCGGAGCCGCGGAGCTTTGGCGATTCTCCGGACGGCGATTCGCTGGCAAGTCTTTCCAACGTCTACACCATCACGCTGGACGAAAGCGGCGCCGTGACCGAATGGTACAGCGACCGATCCGACCTGTACGACGACGCGCAGATCCAGTCCATCGCCGATCAGATCACCGCCGAAGGGCAGGACAGCGGCCGCGCGGGCACGCAGTTTTACCGCTTTGCCGAGCGCGAAGGGGCGCGGCTGCTGATCGTGCTGGACGCGCGGCTGGAATACCTGTCGGCCCGGCGGGCGCTGCGCGCCACCGCGCTGGTGGCCGGGGGTGGGTGCCTGCTGCTGAGCTTCGGGGCGTGGCTGCTGATCCGGCGGATGCTGCAGCCGGTGCAGGCGTCCTTCGACCGGCAGAAACAGTTCGCCTGGGACGCCAGCCACGAGATCAAGACGCCGCTGGCGGTGATCTCCGCCAACGCCGAAGTGCTGGCCCGGGAGATCGGGCCCAACGAATACCTGGGCTATATTCAGTCCGAAGTGAAGCGCGCCGACGGCCTGGTGCAGAACCTGCTGACGCTGGCCCGCATGGACAGGGGCACGGTCGCCGCGCAGACGCGGCGCTTTAATCTCAGCGACGCGCTGCTGGCCGTGGCGCTGCCCTTCGAAAGCACCGTGTTCGAAGCCGGCCGCACGCTGGAAACGGAGATTCCCGATGGCGTGTTCATCAAGGGCGACGAGGGGATGCTGCAGCAGCTGGCGGTGATCCTGCTGTCCAACGCGCTGAAATACTCCGACGAGGGCGGCAGGATCCGCCTGTCGCTGGCGCAGAAGGGCCGCGGCGCGGCGATCACCGTGTTCAACACCGGCCGCGGCATCGCGCCGGAAAACCTGGAAAAGATATTCGACCGCTTCTACCGGGAGGACGCCTCCCACAGCGGCGAAATCGCCGGAAACGGGCTGGGGCTGGCCATCGCGCGGAGCATCGTCGAGGCCCACCACGGCCGCATCCACGCCGAGAGCACGCCCGGCGAGAGCGCGACGTTCATCGTCCAACTGCCGGGCTGAGATCCGGGAGCGGTTCAGCGAGAACGGGCCGGCAGGCCTCCGTCAGGTGGGCCGCCGAAGGCGGGTCGGAAGAGGTTGTTTTCCATCTGTTATGAGAAAATGATGTCGCTCCGCTTTGCCATCCTTTAATTTGACATCCCGCCGTTTATGGCTATAATATATAGAGTATACTTTAATATGGCAAAGTATGATCTCTGGGAAATACGGGAGCAATTCATGAAATCACTGTTCTATGGCAAGACCGGCAAATGGCTGCGGCGCGGGCTGCTGCTGCTGCTGGATCTGCTTTTGATCTACGCTTCGGTGCAGCTGGCGGTATACCTGCGCTACGATGGTAACGTCGGCCGGCGCACCTACAACCAGATCATGGGGCTCGTGCCCGCCATCATGGCCGTCTACGCCATATCCAGCATCATCGGCGGCGTGTACGACATGATCTGGCGCTATGCCTCCGGGCGGGAAATCCTGCGCCTGGCCGTGGTGTATGCCATCGCCGGGGGCATTACGCTGGCGATGAACCAGCTGGTGCCGTGGCACATTTCGCGCCCCATACTGGGCATGATCGCGCTGATCATGATGGTACTGGTCGTGGCGGAGCGCTTCACCTGGAAGCGCCTGCGCGAACTGTTTTCCGGCGGCGCCAGGAGCAGCCGCAAGCGGATACTGATCGTCGGCGCAGGCGAAGGCGGCGCCTATGCCGCGCGGATCTGCCAGCAGAATCTGGCCAACTTCGGCGTGCCCGTGGCGTTTGCGGACGACGATCCGCTGAAGCGCAAGATGCGGATCAGCGGCATCCCCGTGTGCGGCACGATCGACGAGATCCCCGAGATCGTGAAGCAGAAGAGCATCGACGAGATCATCGTGGCCATCCCCGGCGGCAGCGGCGAGCGGCTGACGGAGATCGTCAGCATCTGCAAGTCCACCCGCTGCCGCACCCGCATGCTGACCGATCCCAACGACGTGGACCGGGCCAGCGGCGCCACTGCCTTCCGCGAGCTGAACACCTCCGACTTCCTCTCCCGCGCGGAGGTGGCCCTGGACAAGGAGATGATCCGCGGCTATCTGACGGGTAAAGTGGTGATGGTCACCGGCGGCGGCGGCAGCATCGGCAGCGAGATCTGCCGACAGATCATGCGCTTCAAACCGAAGAAGCTGCTGATCTTCGATATTTACGAAAACTGCGCCTATGAGCTGGAAATGGAGCTGAAGCAGAAATACGGCCCCGACTGCCCCATTGAGGTGCTGATCGGCTCCATCCGGGACAAGCGGCGCCTGGACGATATCTTCGAGGCCTTCCGGCCCACGGTGGTGTTCCACGCGGCGGCGCACAAGCACGTGCCGCTGATGGAAATCAGCCCGGGCGAAGCCGTGAAGAACAACGTGTTCGGCACGCGCAACCTGCTGCAATCCGCCAGCGAGCACGGCGTGGAGCGGCTGGTGCAGCTGTCCACGGACAAGGCCGTGAACCCCGCCAACGTGATGGGCGCCACCAAGCGCATCACCGAAATGCTGATCCAGCAGTACGCCCGCACCACGTCCATGAAGTGCATGGCCGTGCGCTTCGGCAACGTGCTGGGCAGCCACGGCAGCGTGATCCCGCTGTTCGAGGCGCAGATCCGCAAGGGCGGGCCTGTGACGCTGACGCACCCGGACATCACCCGCTATTTCATGACCATCCCCGAAGCCGCGCAGCTGGTGCTGCAGGCGGGCGGCCTGGCCAATTCCGGTGCGATCTACGTGCTGGATATGGGCGAGCCGGTGAAGATCATCGACCTCGCCCGCAAGCTGATCCGCTTCTACGGCTATGAACCGGGCATCGACATCGAAATCAAGGTGATCGGCCTGCGCCCGGGCGAAAAGCTGTACGAGGAGCTGATGATGGACAAGGAGAGCGCGGGCGTCACCCGCACGGCCCACAACAAGATCTTCGTGGCCCCGCCCATCGATTACGACGCGGACGTGCTGGCCGCGCAGCTGGACCGGCTGCAGGCCGCCACCGAGGCGGACGACGACCAGCAGATCGTGGAAGGCCTGCAACAGATCGTGCCCACCTACGCGCCGAACCGCGACATGCTGGCCGCGGAGGCTGGCGCCTGAGCGGGTATGGAACCCCATACGACAAGGGGGGCGCCCATTCAATGGGCGCCCCCTTGTTATCCGCCGCCAGAGCCGCGCTTTATTTTCCCCGCGGCGTCAGCGTACCGGCGACGCAGAAGCAGCGCTTGCCGCCGTCAAAGCCGCAGTAGGTAAACCGATCGCCCTCGCGCGCCAGCTCGGCGTGAAGCTCCGCGCCGGGCCGCACCTCTGAATCGTAGCTGATCTCGAAATCCGTCAGCTGCGCTTCGGCCATGGTCCCGAAGCCCAGCGCGCTGCAGCACCAGTCCAGATAGCGGGTGTTGTTCGCGTGGCCGTTGATGTCGAAGTCGGAATACGGCGGCATGAAATCGCCGCGGACGGGTTCCGCCGCCAGCGGCCGCAGCGCCGCGGACATCCGCGGCCCGGCCGGGCGCCCGGCGTTCTCCGGCAGGCGGGATTTCACCGCGTCGCTGTCCGTTATGCGCCGGGCGTTCACGTCCAGCAGCACCCACAGGCTGGCTGCGGCGCCGATTTGCCGGCCGGAGGCGTCCCGGAACACGTTCGCGCGGGGATAGAACAGGTGCCGCGGCGCCAGCGGATAGGTCTCCACCGAGATCGTCTCGCCCAGCCGGGGCACCCGCTCCAGCGCCACGCGGCAGCGGGACAGCACCCACGCCACGCCCAGCGCGTCGGTGGCCGCCCGGTCCAGGCCCAGCCGGGCGCAGTGGGCGGTGGCGGTCTCCTGCATGGCTTCGAGGATCGCGCCGGGCCGCCAGTCGCCGTGCATATCGCAGTCGCAGGTGCGCAGGGCCATCATTTCAATGTAGTTGTCGCTCATGGTTCTTCCCTCATTCCGCAATTTCATGGCCCGCCGCGCGCAGCGCCGCCAGCGCCCGGGGCAGGTCCTTTTCCTTCACCAGGATATAGTCGGTATCATAGGTGGATACGGCGAAGATGCCCACGCCCGCGCCGGCCAGCGCCGTCGACAGCCCCGCCAGCACGCCGGTGAGCGAAAAATCCAGCGTTCCCGCGACGCGGAAGGCCCGCCAGCCGTCCTCCCGGGCCAGGGCGTTCGCCGGCGCGGCGCTCCGGGGGCACACCAGCGACAGCTCCGCGTCCGTCTTGCCGACGAAGCAGTATTCCGCGGAAAAATCCACGCCGGAAAGATCGCGCGCCTTGCACACGGAAAAGACCGGGCCCAGCACCTCCAGCTTCATATCGCCACCTCCTACCCGTCCACCATAGCACATCCGCGCCGCGCTTTCAAGCGCGGACATGAAAAAACGGCGCCCGAAGGCGCCGCCTTTCCCCGGCCGACGGCTAAATGGTGTTGAACCATTTCACGCCCCGCAGGACGGCATACACGACGCTCCACAGCAGGATCGCCGCCGACACGCCCAGCTGCCAGATCAGCAGCGTGCCGTTATAATAGAGCTCGGGCAGCCGCGCCGCCTCGGCCGCGCCCGGGCCGAACACGCACAGGATCGCCCGGAGGGTGGGATAGACGAGCGCCGCGATGCCCGCGAGGCAGATGATGAAATCCGCCTTCGCCAGGCCCATGCAGGCCTCTTCGACATTCGTCAGCCGGTCGGCATACTTGTCGCTCTTCTCCCGCCGCCGCAGCTTGATCAGGCGGAACACGCCGAAGGTCAGCCGGAACCCTGCGATCATCGCCAGCGCCACCACCGCGATGCTGATCGGGAGCATCGACCGGA
>CACWVN010000024.1:0-3824 GCA_902764285.1 uncultured Eubacteriales bacterium | reverse complement strand
CCACCGGCCCGCCTTCTTCCAGGCCTTTTCGTAGGAGCGGCCCTTGTTCAGGTGGCGGTACACCTCGGCCCGCGTGGCGTTGCGCATGCGGGTGCCCGTGCCGGTGCCGCGCCGCCATTCCCAGTTTGTCTCGATCTCGCCGCCGTCGTATTTCCGGTTGATGTACCCCAGATAGGTGCCCGCGCCGACGAGCAGCGCGATGAGCAGCGCCGCGGCGTGGTACCAGGTGAAATAGGCCAGCATGTCCGGTTCCCACGAAGAAAACAGCGTCATGGCGAAACCGCCCCTTTCGTTGAAAATTCCCGTCCAAATTATACCATGATTGTCGGCCCGCGGGCAAGAATGCAGCCTGCACACACCGGCGCGGGAAAACGGCGCTTGCCAGCGCGGCGAAACCCGGTTATAATGGAACCGTTGAGAGGAGGCTTTCCCCATGGACCAGCTGTCGCTGTTTGACCAGATCCCCGTTTCCCAGCCGCTGGCGGCGCGCCTGCGCCCCGAAACGCTGGAGGATTTCGTGGGCCAGAAGCACCTGCTGGGCGAAGGCAAGGTGCTGCGTCGACTGATCGAGGGCGATCAGGTCTCCTCCATGATCTTCTGGGGCCCGCCGGGCGTGGGGAAGACCACGCTGGCCCAGATCATCGCCCACCGCACGAAGGCCGCGTTCATCAACTTCTCCGCCGTCACCAGCGGCATCAAGGAGATCCGCGAGGTGATGCAGCGGGCCGACGAAAACCGCCGCTTCGGCGAGCGGACCATCGTGTTCGTGGATGAGATCCACCGCTTCAACAAGGCCCAGCAGGACGCCTTCCTGCCCTTCGTGGAAAAGGGCAGCATCATACTGATCGGCGCCACCACGGAAAACCCCAGCTTCGAGGTGAACGGCGCGCTGCTGTCCCGCTGCAAGGTGTTCGTGCTGCAGGCGCTGACGGAGGACGACCTGACCGCGCTTTTGAAGCGCGCGCTCACCGACCCGCGGGGCTTCGGCACCCAGGAGGTGCGCATCCCGGACGATCTGCTGCGGCGGATCGCGGTGTTCGCCAACGGCGACGCCCGCACGGCGCTGTCCACGCTGGAGATGGCCGTGCTGAACGGCGAGCTGGACGCCAACGGCGATACCACCGTCACGGCGGAGACGCTGGCCCAGTGCATCTCGAAGAAATCGCTGCTGTACGACAAGAGCGGCGAGGAGCACTACAACCTGATCTCCGCGCTGCACAAATCGATGCGCAATTCCGATCCCGACGCCGCCGTCTACTGGCTGGCGCGGATGCTGGAGGCCGGCGAGGACCCGATCTACATCGCCCGCCGGGTGACGCGCTTCGCCAGCGAGGACGTGGGCCTGGCCGATCCCCGGGCGCTGGAGCAGGCCGTGGCGGCCTTCCAGGCCTGCCGGCTGATCGGCATGCCCGAATGCAGCGTGCACCTGGCCCAGGCGGTGGTATACATGGCGCTGGCGCCGAAATCCAACGCGCTGTACGCCGGGTATGAAACGGCCCGGGCGGACGCCGCGAAGGAAGTGGCCGAGCCGGTGCCGCTGCACCTCAGGAACGCCGTGACGGGGCTGATGAAGCAGCTGGACTACGGCAAGGGCTATCAGTACGCCCACGACGCCGACGAAAAGCTGACGGCCATGAGCTGCCTGCCCGATTCCATGGCCGGAAAGGTATATTACGATCCCGCCGGGCTGGGCGAGGAGGCCGCATTCAAGGCGCGGCTTCACGAGATCAAGGCCTGGAAAGCCGCGCGCCGGGACGCCGAAGCGGACGATAGCGAATAAAAAAACGGCCCATCCTTGCGATGAACCGCGATTGTGCCCTGTTGGCGAAATATCCGGAATTGCGCTGCGGCAATTCGGGAACAAACGCCGATCAGAACAGGTCGACAGCGCCTTCCACTTCGCCGTTGATGACGTAGTAGGCCTTGCCCTCCTGGGGCTTGACGTAGATATTCAGGCTGGCGAGGTCGGTCATCTTCTTGCCGGCGTCCTTCCAGATCTGCTTCACGTTCGCCTCGACGGCGCTCAGGTCCACTTCCTGTCCATCAAACTGAAGGATCAGCTGCTGCTTGGTCTTGGTAGCTGCCATGATGTTCACCCTCCTGTCGGAATATGCGCGCCGCGCCTTTCGCGCGGTACCGTAATAACTATAGCAAGCGCACCGTAAATTTGCAAGATCAATCCTGTGAAAATGCATTTTTCGCATTGGTCAATTATAACAAAGGTTTTCGGGGGAATCGGCCCCTTTGATAGTGTTTTTAAGAAACGGGCGCAAAAATGCCCGCCGGCGCGGGAAAACGGCCGCCGCGGGTTTGATTTGGGCGCGCGCAAGTGGTATAATGCCTTGTAGATGTTCAGAAACGGAGGGCGGCACGCCATGGCCTTTCAATTGATGCGTTACATCGAACCGGATTTTTCCCTGCAAATTTTCGCGGACGCGCCCGACGCGCGCCTCGCGCCCGCGCCGAAGGACGGCGTGGCGCCGGACAACTATCACGGCACTACCATCTACCCGGAATACTTCAAGGTCGACGGCCGCTGGCTGCTGGCGGAGCAGAGCCGCATGGACTGCGTGGCCGCGCTGCGCGACGGCCGGGTGGAAGTGGTGGAGTTTCGCAATCTGAAGGCCGGCGACCGGGTGTTCGTCGGCCGCAGCGAGGACGCCTCCGAGGGCATCTACGTGCACGCCGACTGCTTCCGCCACGCCGAGACCGCCC
The DNA here is from genome assembly GCA_902764285.1 of uncultured Eubacteriales bacterium. Classification (GTDB taxonomy): domain Bacteria; phylum Bacillota; class Clostridia; order Christensenellales; family Aristaeellaceae; genus UBA2862. Next base: position 1,109 of record CACWVN010000024.1, on the reverse strand, counting down.
GCCGCGACCTGTTCGCCTTCCGCCAGGGCCGTTCCCGCGAGACCGCCTTTTCCCGGGACTACGACCAGCTGTACGACCTGCTGCGCCACGAGCGCGACCACGGCAACATCCTGTGGGTGATGGGCCCGGCCTGCGCCTTTGACCACGATTCCCGCCGGGCGTTTTCGCGCCTGATCGAGCAGGGCTATGTCCACGCGCTGCTGGCGGGCAACGCGCTGGCCACCCACGACCTGGAGGGCGCGTGGCTGGGCACGGCGCTGGGCCAGGACATCTACACCCAGCGCAGCCAGCCGATGGGCCACTACAACCACCTGGACACGCTGAACCGCATCCGCGGATACGGGTCCATCGAGGCCTTCATCGAGGCCGAGCACATCGACAACGGCATCATCCACAGCTGCGTGAAGCACGGGGTGCCCTTCGTGCTGGCCGGCTCCATCCGCGACGACGGCCCCATGCCGGGTATCTACGGCGACGTCTACGCCGCCCAGGACGCCATGCGCGCCTGCGTGCGCCGGGCCACCACCGTGATCTGCATGGCCTCCACGCTGCACACCATCGCCACCGGCAACATGACGCCCGCCTATCGCGTGATGCCCGGCGGCGACATCCGCCCGGTCTATTTCTACTGCGTGGACATCTCCGAATTTACCGTGAACAAGCTGGCCGACCGGGGCAGCCTGTCCGCCAGGGGCATCGTCACCAACTGCCAGGATTTCATCGTAAACGTCTGCAAGGGCGTGTGCGCCGACCGCTGAATATGGAGCAGGATTCATGAGCTATCCGAGACTGGAAATCCACCTGGACGCCATCCGGGAGAACGCCCGGCGGCTGCTCTCCGCCTGCCGCGCGCACGGCATCGAGCCGGTGGGCATCACCAAGGTCTGCTGCGGCGAGCCCGCCGTGGCCCGGGCGCTGCTGGAGTGCGGCTATACGGCGCTGGGCGATTCGCGGCTGGAAAACCTGGCCCGCTACGCCGACCTGCCCTGCGAAAAGATGCTGATCCGCCTGCCCTCGCCCTCCGACGCCGTGCGCACGGTGAGCCTGGCGGACGTATCGCTGAACAGCGAGATCGCCACCGTGGAGGCGCTCTCCGCCGCGGCCGTCGC
>CACWVN010000023.1 GCA_902764285.1 uncultured Eubacteriales bacterium | reverse complement strand
AAATGCGAACTCTTGACCGCCATCCTCCGGATGAACGCGTCCTCGCTCTCCAGCGCGATCTTCGCCAGCAGCGCAGGGTCGGTCAGGTTCTTGTTCAGGGGGGCAATGGAGCGCAAATCGTGGCTCGACGCTTCCATCGCGATCTTCGCCAGCGTCTTCTGGTCGGTCATGCTTTTGATCTTGACGCTCGCGTTGTATTTCTGCCGGATATTCAGATTGGATTTTTTGTAGAACGGCGTGAAAATGCCCATGTTTGCACCTCGTTTCGCGGATCGGTCCGGTCCGGCCCGGCGTCAGCGCGTCAGGTCGAAGTGGGTCGACTGGTCGTTGTGCTTATTGCACTCATCGAAATCGTGATAGCCGTACCTTCCGTTCGCCGGCGTCAGCGCGTCAGGTCGAAGTGGGTCGACTGGTCGTTGTGCTTATTGCACTCATCGAAATCGTGATAGCCGTACCTTCCGTTCGGCAGCGACGCGATGGTCCCTTTGACTTCGGGATCGTCGCTCTCCCGGTAGCGGCGCATCAGAAATGCGATGGCGTCCCTGCAGTAATAGGGCAGGTCCGCGGGCCAGGTCTTCTTCGGGTCCTTCGCTTCTGGACTCTCCAGCAGGCCGACCAGCAGCGCCACGGCCCGGTCGGGCGCGATCTTCGACAGCCGGAGCGCGGCCAGCCAGTTGGGATGGGGGAAGGCCTCGGGCCGCGACCGGGCGATCTCCTCGAGGATGTCGGGATCGTCGATCCGATCGACGGCGGTGCGGTACAGGCCGGCGAATTTTCCGGTCAGAGCGACCTGCTTCAGCGTGGCGATGTCGGTGACTTTCACGACGGCGGCTTCGCGCACGGCGCCATGCTCGTCCTCGAGGGCGATGCGCTGAAGGACGGCCGAATCGTCGATCTTTTCGACAGCGGCCTTCCGCGCTCTTGGATCGTCGTTTTCCAGGGCCACGGCGATCAGCGCCGCGGGGTCGTTGAAGTGCGGGTTTTCGACGGCGCTGACGCGGGCCGGCAGGTACTCCTCCCGCCGGGCGACTTCCGCCAGCGCGGCGGGATCGGTCATGTACGGGCTCTGGACGGCCTCCCAGCGCACGGAGGAATCCGCGTCCGTCAGCGCGACTTTGGCCAGCACGGCGGGATCGGTCATGTTCGGGTTTTCCACGGCCTGTCTGCGCACGCGGGGATCATCGTCCTCCAGCGCGGCATGGGCCAGCGCAGCTGCGTCGCTCAGATGCTCGCTTTTTACGGCCCAATAGCGGATCCCGCTCTCCGGGTCCTCGAGGGCGAACTTCGCCAGCAGCGCTGCATCGGTCATATGCGGGTTTGCGATGGCGGTCTGGCGCACGTTGGGCCCATGCTCGTCCTGCGCCAGCTCCGCCAGCAGCGCGGAATCGGTCAGCCGCATTACGGCGGCGCCCCGGATGCTCCTGTCCGTCTCATGGCGGGCGACTTCCGCCAGTGCCGCCTGGTCGTCCAACCTGCGAACGGCGAACAGCCGCGCGTCGTCGCTCTTGGCCTTCAGGGCGATCTGCGCGATGAGCCGCTGGTCATGGATGTGCTCCAGCACCTCTTCGTTCCTGTTCTTCTGGTCAAAGGGGCTCCAGCCCAGGCCTTCGCTGTGGACCAGGGCCTTCGCCAGTGCCGCTTCGTCGCCCAGCTTCATCAGCCGCTTGAATGCGCCGCTGCGCACAGCGTATTCCGGGTCGCGGTCGGCGATGTTGGCCAGCAGGTCGGTATCCCGCAGGTATTCCACCGCCGCGTAGCGCACGTTGCTGTCCAGCGCCTCCCGGGCGATGACGCCCAGCTTATTCTGGTCGGTGATATTCGCCGCCTTCTTGCAGGCCTTTTCCCGCAGCTTGCAGTTCGCCCCGGATTTCGTGATGAACGACTTCATATAAAAAGGGGTGAAGAATCCCATGGAGAAGCCTCCCTTGCGTTTTCCAATGCGTGTTAATATCATTATAACACGATGGAAACCGGTAATCAATAAAAGCGTATCGAGAAGATCATCGTTTTTCCATCCGCGCGCGGCAAAAAATCTTTCAGGGAGGTAGATTGTTAAGGAATTATGTGGTATAATTCGAATATCAAACGCGGCGAGCGGGAAGGAGACGGCGGCATGAAGATCGGAATCCTGGGCGGGACGCTGGACCCGGTTCACAATGGGCACATCGAAATCGCCCTTGCGGCGATGGAGACGCTGAAGCTGGAACGCGTGCTGCTGCTGCCCGCCGGCGATCCGCCCCACAAGAAGCGCCGCACCGACAAGCGCATGCGCATGCGCATGGCGCAGATTGCCGCCGAAGGGCATCCCGGCCTGGTGGCCAGCGATATCGAGATCCGGCGCATGGGCACCACCTACACCGTGGACACGCTGACGCTTCTGTCGGTGGAACAGCCCGACGTGGAATGGGTGTACATCGTCGGCGCGGACACGCTGAACAAGCTGGACAGCTGGAAGGAATTTCCCCGGGTTGCGCGGCTGTGCACGTTCGCGGCGGCGGAGCGTCCCGGCTGCGACCGGTCGCTCACCGAGCTCCGCGCCGGGGCCATCGCCGAATGTTACCACACCCACGTGGACATCCTGCCCATCAGCGGGCCGAAGATCTCCTCCACGCAGGTCCGCAAGCGGGTGGCCGAGGGCAGCCCGATCGACGATCTCGTGCCCGCGGGCGTGGCGGAGTACATCCGCCACAACGGCCTGTACCTGTGCGATTACAGCGAAGCGCAGATTCTGGAGATGCTGAAAGCGCATCTCACGTATCGGCGATTTACCCACACGCTGGGCGTCGCCGCCACGGCCCAGCGCCTGGCGCCGGCCTGCGGCGTCGATCCGCTGCGGGCGCGGCTGGCGGGGCTTTTGCACGACTGCGCGAAATCGCTGCCGCTTGAGGAGATGCGGGCGCTGGTGACGGCGCACATGCCCGATCTGGACCAGGAGGAGCTGAACACCCGGGCGATCCTGCACGCGCCGGCGGGCATGATCGTGGCCCACGACGCCTTCGGCGTCCGCGACAAGCGCATACTCAGCGCCATTCGCAAGCATACGGTGGGCGACGGCGAAATGTCGCCGATGGACGCGCTCATCTACGTATCCGATTTTGTCGAACCCGGGCGCGAGGATTTCCCGGGGCTCGACCGCGCGCGCAAGGCGGCCGAGGAGGACATCTGGCAGGCCATGCACATCTGCGCCGAGCTGACCGCGAAGAACCTGCGGGAGCACGGCCAGAACATCCACCCGCGCACGCTCAGCCTGCTGGAACACTATTGATAATTTCAAAAAACAAATACAAGGAGGCGCAAGGATTATGTTGGAACCCAGGGCATTGGCCGACAGGATTGCCGAAATACTCGACAGCAAGGGCGCGGAGGACATTCAGATCATCGAAGTGGGACACCTGACCTCCATCGCCGATTTCTTCGTCGTCGCCAGCGGCCGCAACGTGCAGTTCGTGCACACGCTGGCCGATGATCTGGAGGAACGCCTGGCCGAGGAGGACATCCTGCCCCGGCGCAAGGAGGGCAAGAACGGCGCGCGCTGGATTGTGCTGGATTATGCCCACGTGATCGTGCACATCTTCCACCCGGAGGAGCGGCAGTATTACAACATCGAACGCCTGTGGCAGGACGGCACGAACGACGAGCATTTCGAAGGCGGGAACTGACGCCGCCGGGGGAAGGACCATGTATTGCGAACGCTGCAAGCGGCTGTTTGACGCGGCCGCGTGCCCCGAGTGCGGCAAGGACCGCTGGGCGAGGGAACCCCGCGCGGAGGATCCCTGCTTTCTGATGGAGCGCGGCGCGCCCTGGGACGACATGCTGGGGGACGTATTGGATCAGAACGGCATACCGCACCTGGACCAGGCCCGCATGGGCGCGGCGCTGGGCATGCAGGCGCCGATGCTGCGCAGCACGCGCATCCACGTCCGTTATGATGATCTGCCGCGGGCGCTGGCGCTGGCGGAGGAGCTGTTTGGCCCGGACGCGCCGCGATGACGCGAATCAACGCATATTTAACTTGCGAACGGGTTCATAAAAGGGTATAATTTGTCCAACGCGATGAAGGAAGCAAGTAGGCGATCTTCCACGCATCAGAGAGCCGCCGGCGGGTGAAAGGCGGTTGCGCGGATCGGCTGAATACGTTCCGGAGCGGCGCGCTGAAAGGAAACGCTGCGTTTCCCGGGTAGGCTGCGACGGGTTCGCCCGATAGCGCGAAGGGGCGGCTGAGCCGTTCCGTGAGGGCACGGCCTGCGGGCTGCGCCGAATTGAGGTGGTACCACGGGTTTATGGCCCGTCCTCTTTGCGGAGGACGGGCCTTTTTATTGTCGATCATTGGGAGGAAGAGAAAGATGCCTATTACCGAGATCCTGGAAAAGAACGCGAAGCTGTACGGCCCGGAGGTCGCGCTGGTGGAGATCAACCCCGAAATCCGCGAGGATCGGCGCGTGACCTGGAAGGAATACGAGCTGATCGAGCGCGGCACTTCCGAGGAATTCCGGCGGGAGATCACCTGGAGCGTGTTCGATGAAAAGGCGAACCGCTGCGCCAACCTGCTGCTCAGCCGCGGCATCAAAAAGGGCGACAAGGTGGCCATACTGCTGATGAACGGCCTGGAATGGCTGCCGGTCTATTTCGGCATCCTGAAGACCGGCGCGCTGGCCGTGCCCATGAATTACCGCTACGCCGCCGACGAGATCCGCTACTGCGCGGACCTGGCCGACGTGGACGCGCTGTTCTTCGGTCCGGAGTTCATCGGCCGCATCGAGGAGATCATCGACCGCATCCCGCGGGTCAAGCTGCTGTTCTACGTGGGCGACAACTGCCCGACCTTCGCGGAAAACTACCTGCACCTGGCCGCGAACCAGTCCAGCGTGGCGCCGGACATCGTGCTGACCGACGCCGACGATGCCGCGATCTATTTTTCCTCCGGCACCACGGGCTTCCCCAAGGCCATCCTGCATAACCACGAAAGCCTGATGCACGCGGCGAAGACCGAGCAGAACCATCATGGCCAGACCCATGACGACGTGTTCCTGTGCATCCCGCCGCTGTACCACACCGGCGCCAAGATGCACTGGTTCGGGTCCCTGCTGGTGGGCGGCCGCGGCGTGCTGCTGAAGGGCGTGAAGCCGCTGACGATCATCAAGACCGCCGCCGAGGAGCACTGTTCCATCGTGTGGCTGCTGGTGCCGTGGGCCCAGGACATCCTGGACGCCATCGACCGCGGCGAGATCAATCTGGACGACTACGATCTGTCCGCCTGGCGGCTGATGCACATCGGCGCCCAGCCGGTGCCGCGCAGCCTGATCAAGCGCTGGAAGGAAAAATTCCCGAACCATCAGTACGATACCAACTATGGCCTGTCCGAATCCATCGGCCCCGGCTGCGTGCACCTGGGCGTAGAGAACATCGAGAAGGTCGGCGCCATCGGCATCCCCGGCTACGGCTGGTCCGCGCGTATCCTGGACGAAAAGGGCGAGGACGTGAAGCGCGGCGAGGTCGGCGAGCTGGCCGTGAAGGGCCCCGGCGTCATGACCTGCTACTACAAGGACCCGAAGGCCACCGCCGAGGTGCTGCACGGCGATTGGCTGTGGACCGGCGACATGGCCATGCAGGATGAGGACGGCTTCATCTATCTGGTCGACCGCAAGAAGGACGTCATCATCACCGGCGGCGAGAACCTGTATCCGGTGCAGATCGAGGATTTCCTGCGCGCCCATTCCGCCATCAAGGACGTGGCCGTCATCGGCATCCCGCATCCGCGCCTGGGTGAGATCGCCGCGGCGATCATCGAAGTCAAGCCCGGCTGCCAGCTGACGGACGAGGACGTGGAAAACTTCTGCCAGCAGCTGCCCCGCTACAAGCGGCCCCGGAAGATCATCTTCGCCAAGGTGCCGCGCAATCCCACCGGCAAGATCGAAAAGCCGAAGCTGCGCGAAATGTACGGCGCGAAGCAGCTGGTGGCCGAGCAGGTTGCCCGCTGATCCCGCTTTGAAGGAATGTTTTCGTTCTGATAACACATTATCACAGAAAACGCCATCCTTTTTCCGGGGAAATGTGTTATAATGCCGGAAACCACATACACTATCGGAAGGGTATGATTTATATGGCCCAGAAGCAACACCGCATCTACAACCCCGCCATGGAGTGCATCGACCGCGAACAGCTGAAAAAGCTGCAGGGCGAGCGCCTGGCGGCGACCGTGAAGCTGGAATACGAGAACGTGGCCGTGTACCGCGAGCGCATGGATGCCGCCGGCGTGAAGCCGGAGGACATCCGCACCGTGGACGATTTGAAATACCTGCCCTTCATGGAGAAGACCGACCTGCGGGATTACTATCCCTACGGGCTGATGGCTTCCCCGAAGAGCGCGATCGTGCGCATCCACGGTTCCTCAGGCACCACCGGCAAGCCCATCGTCTCCGGCGATACCCGGGGCGATCTGGACGTCTGGAGCGAGATGATGGCCCGCACGCTCACCGCCGCGGGCTGCACCTCCGAGGACATCGTCCAGGTGGCCTACGGCTTCGGCCTGTTCACCGGCGGCTTCGGCGCCTACCAGGGCGCGGACCGCATCGGCGCGATGGTGCTGCCCATGTCCAGCGGCAACACCCAGCGCCAGATCATGATGATGAAGGACATGGGCACCTCCATACTGTGCTGCACGCCCTCCTACGCCACGTATCTGGGCGAGACTGTCCGCGAAATGGGCATCGATCCGAAGCGCCACCTGAAACTGAAGGCGGGCTGCTTCGGGGCGGAACCCTGGACCGAGGAAATGCGCCAGCACATTGAGGAACTGCTGGGCATCGACGCCTGCGACATCTACGGCCTGACGGAGATCGCCGGCCCGGGCGTGGCCTTCGAATGCCTGGAAAAGCACGGCATGCACATCAACGAGGATCACGTGATCCCTGAGATCATCAATCCCGCCACTGGCGAACAGCTGCCCTACGGCACGCCGGGCGAATTGGTATTCACCACCATCACCAAGACGGGCATGCCGATGCTGCGCTACCGTACCCACGACATCTGCACGCTGACGGACGAAAAATGCGCCTGCGGCCGCACGCTGGTCCGCATGGGCCGCATCACCGGCCGCACCGACGATATGCTGGTCATCCGCGGAGTGAACGTGTTCCCCAGCCAGATCGAATCCGTGCTGGTCAGCGCCGAGGGCGTGGCGCCGCACTACATGCTGATCGTCGACCGCGTGAACAACTCCGATACGCTGGAGGTCCAGGTGGAGATGACCGAGGGCATGTTCTCCGATACCATCTCCCACATCGAAAACGTGCGCAAGTACATCACCGACCAGATCAAGTCCGTGGTGGGCATCGCCAGCAAGGTCAAGCTGGTGGCGCCCAAGTCCATCCCGCGCAGCGAAGGCAAGGCCAAGCGCGTGATCGACAACCGAAAGCTGTAACGAGGAGGGCTGATATCATGTTTATCCGGCAGATTTCCGTATTCCTTGAAAACTCCGTCGGCGAACTGCGCCAGCTGACCGAACTGCTGGGGAAAAACGGCATCGACCTGCTGGCCCTGTCCATCGCAGATACCCAGAATTTCGGCATCGTGCGGCTGATCATCCGCGGCGACAAGGTGGACGACGCGCTGAAGCTGCTGCGCGACAACCTGTACACCGCCAAGGTTAACCACGTCGTCTGCGCCGAGGTGGCCGACCGCCCGCTGGGCCTGTGCGAGCTGCTGACGCTGATCGAGCAGGCCGGGCTGTCCGTGGAATACATGTATTCCTTCCTGCGCGGCTCCGGCCAGAATTACGCCCACATGATCATGCGCCTCTCCGACGGGGAAAAGGCCATGCAGCTGTTTGAAATGCACAACGTGCGCGTGCTGAGCCAGGACGAGGTGGACGCGCTGTAACCCTGAAGCCGAAAAAAGGGAGCGATCCTTCGCGGATCGCTCCCTTTGCGTATGCGGTTATCCTTTCAGCAGCGCGCTCTGTATCTTCCGGCAAAGCCCGATGCCGTCTATCTTTCGGGCGAAAAAGCCCGGGCTTTCGGCCATGGCGGGGATATCCGCCTCCGTCAGGAAGGCCGGACCGCCGTTACGCCCGCCCTTCCAGCGGATATAGCGCATGGGATCGCCATCGATCTGCCCGGCAAAGGGGGACAGCCGGATCAGCGTGGAAAAATAGATCTCGTCCACGCATACGCCGTGTCGGAAGAACCTGGTGTATTCCGGGTGCGCGTCGATGTATTCCAGCATCCAGGCCGCGCATTCGCCGGTGATGGAAAACCAGGATGACCCGCGGTAAAAGGCGTCCGTCGGGGTTTTGCGCAGGCGGTACAGCCCGGTGCGCATCGCGATTTCCCGATAGGCGAGGCGGATCGCCCGGACGGCCCTGTGGTCTGGGCGCCGGATCATCCAGTCGGGATAGCGCACCATGAAGCGGTCCAGGCCGCCCCAGGCCCACACCGTATCGCCGGGCAGTATCTTGCTCTGGATGAATTCCCGCCCGTCGCAGGCTCGAACGATCGCCTCTGGGCGCTTGATGGTGAAATCGCAGCCGGAGATCAGGTGCGCGTAGGCGCATCGTTCCGGGTCGACCATCCTGAGCAGCGCCAGTGTGGCCTCCACCTGGGAAAACCGGCCCCAGCGCACGTCCACGCGCAATCCGTCCGGCACGAAGCGCACGTTTTCGCGCGCTTCGATTTTCGGCTGGATGTCGCTCTTGCGATCCACGTGGATATAGAAATCGAACTGATCCGCGGGGAACAGCGCCGTCATCAGGTTGATCTGCTCCGGCGCGGTGTGGCACTGCATGAGTATCACGTGTTTTTTCATCTGTCTGCTCCGGTATTCATTCTGCGTATTATTCTATCACGCCGTGTTCGCCTGCGCAAGAGGGGATCGGCGCGGATCCGCGGCGGCCACGGGCGCGTTCGGGGAGCGCGCCAGCGCGGCCTCCAGCAGGCGCCGGTCGTCGGTAAAGCCCGAGAACCGTCCGCCGTCGTAGACCGCGTACAGTGTCAGCGCCCGCGGATCGGCGGCCCGAAGGGCGACGCGCGCCGGGCACCCGGCGCTGACGGCGCAAATCCGCGCGGGGATCGGACCGCCCGGCGGCGTCAGCGCGTTCAGCATCGTCTCGATTTCCAGATTGGACAGCGCCCGGCGCTCCTCGGGCGCGGCGGCCAGTATGAACACGGCGCAGAGGACCAGCGAAAGGTTCAGCTTTCCCCGGACAATCCACGCCCAGACCGCCAGCGCCAGCAGCGCGGCGGCCAGTATCCTGCCCAGCGCGATGCCCAGGCCGGCGGCGCGGTCGCGGCCCAGCCTGTGTGACAGCAGCGCCGCCAGCATCCGCCCGCCGTCCAGCGGCAGCGCAGGCAGCAGGTTGAACAGCATCAAAACCAGGTTTGACCGAACCAAAGCCACCGCAGTCCGAGGCGGCAGTACGCCCCAATGGGCCAGCGCCGCGGCGGAAACCAGCGCCGCCAGGTTCCCGAAGGGCCCGGCGGCGGCGACGCCCAGCTGCTGGCCGGGCGATAGGACATAGGGGTTTTCCATGTCGATGGCGCCGCCGAAGGGCATCAGCCGCAGCTGTCTTACGCCGACGCGCAGCAGGCGGGCGGCCGCCAGATGGAAGGATTCGTGAACGGCCAGCGCGGCGGCCAGCGCGGCGATGTCGCCGCCCGCACCCAGCGCGGCCATGGCCAGCGGGAACAGCAGCATCAGCGGGTGCGCGCGGATCGGCGTTCCTCTGAGAGGACTGCGCATCTACAACCCCAGCTTACCGGTGGGGTCCGAGGGTTCGCCGGCGATGCGCAGTTCGTAGTACAGGCTCCGGGAAGCCGTGCCCAGCTGCTGGCCCCGGGCAACGGCGTCTCCGGCCTGCAGCGCGGCGTCGTCCAGGCCGGCGCAGACGCTTTCCCTTCCGCCGCCGTGATCGATCAGCAGCCCGATGCGCCCGTCGGAAAGCGGGCTGACGGCGGAAACCGTGCCCGCGTCGGCGGCGAATACCGGGGCGCCGTCCGCGCAGCTGAAAACCAGCCAGGGCTGCATTTCGCTCCAGGAATGCGCCACCTCTCCCTCCACGGGGACGGTCAGCTCGGCTCCGCCGGAGACGTTCAGGAACACCAGCGCCGATTCGGGCATGATTTCCCGCACGAAGGTCAGTTCCCCGATGGATTCATCCAGGTCGATGTGCATCGTCAGCGCGCGCTCAATCCCCTCGGCGGCCTTCTCTGCCCAGGGCTGGTCGATGTTGCCCAGCGCCAGCACGCCCAGCAGCACCGCGCAGGCGATGGCGCTGTTTCTCAGCAGCCGGTCGCCCGCGGACGCCCTGGCCTTCGGCGCGCCGGCGCGAACAGGCCGCTTTCGTGCCATGCGCCGATGTCGTGTTTTGCCCTGATCCCGGAGGCCGCGATCCGCCGGGGCGTCGGGCGTCAGCTGCGTACGGATGCGCAGGGTGCCGTGGTTTTCGGACATAAGCAAATCCCTCCCGTCGCAAAAGCATATGCGGGAGGGATCGCGTTCATCCGGAGCCGCGGTTTTACTCGCGGCGCAGCTGCATGATGCGGCTGTTGCTGGTGCGCTGCTGCAAATCGTGCTGGCGCGAGCGCATCACCACGTTTTCCACCAGCCCGATGCCCATCATGTTGGTCAGCATGTTGGAACCGCCGTAGCTGACGAAGGGCAGGGGAATGCCGGTGACCGGCAGCAGCCCGATCACCATGCCGACGTTTTCCACCACGTGGAACAGGAACATGCCCAGCACACCCACGATCAGATAGGAACCGTAGGGATCCTTGATCCGCAGCGTCAGGTAGATCAGCCTGGCGATCAGCAGGATGTAGGACAGGATCAATATGCCGCCGCCCACCAGCCCGAAGGATTCGCACACGATGGCGAATATAAAATCGGTATGGTCGTCGGAGATATAGCCCAGCGAGGCATAGCTGCCGGGGGAGACGATGCCCTTGCCGAACACGCCGCCGGAGCCGATGGCGATCTGGCCGTTGATGACCTGGCGCGCCTCGTCGGGGTAGGCTTCCGGGTTCAGCCACATCAGTATCCGGGTGAAACGGAAGTTATCGGATCCGGAGTTGTTCATGAAATACCACAGCGGGATCAGCAGCAGCACCATCATGCCGATGACGCCCCAGATCAGCTTGCTGTTGGTGCCGGATACGAACACCATCAGGCTGAACACGGCCACATACACCAGCGCCGTGCCGAAGTCGGGCTGGGCGATGATCAGCACCAGCGGGATGCCCATGTAGATGGCCAGCGGCACGATGTCGTGGAAGGTCATGATGGGCTTTACACGCACGGAAAACGCCTTCGCGAAGGCGATGATGATGGCCACCTTGCCGACCTCCGACGGCTGGAAGCCGCGGTCGCTGCCCCAGTTGAAGAAGGCGGTCATGCCGCCGCGGCCGGCCTGCGCCATCAGCAGCGTCAACAGCAGCAGCCCGATGTTCGCCGCATAAATGGCGTTGGCGTAGCGCTCGTAGAGCTGATAGGGAAAGAATATGACGGCCGCCATGGCCACCAGCCCCGCGCCGATCCACATCAGCTGCAGGCGGGAATAGGACGTGGGTTGGGTTTGCAGCATTTCGATGACGTTCGCCGGCGTTTCCGTCACCTGGGTGGAGGTGGCGCTGAAGATGCACACCACGCCGAACAGGGAAATCACCAGCACGTTGATCAGCAGGGGCCAGTCGAAGTATTTCATCAGGCTCCTGTCGAAGCGGTTATCCCTTATGTACTTGAAGAATGCCGCGATTTTTGAAAACATGGCTAAAGTTCCTTGCGTTCGTCATTATCGGCCGGTCAGCCGGCCATGGTGAATTCCCGGTCCATCTCGGCGCTTTCGGAATACCGCAGGTGATCCAGATAGTAGTTGATCACCGGGCGCACGGCCCAGGCGGAATAAGCGCCGGCATAGCCGTTCTGGATGTAGCAGACCACCACGATCCGCGGGTTGTCGGCCGGGGCGTAGGCCACCATCCAGCTGTTGTTTTCTACGTCTAGCTCCGTGCGCTGGGAGGTTCCCGTCTTGGCGGCGATCTTGTAGCGGTTGCCGGAGAAATAGCTTGCGGCGGTACCGCCGGCCACTTCGTCCGTAACCTCTTCCATGCCTTCGCGGATGGCCTCGTAGTATTCCGCCTTGGTGTTGATCTGGTTGGCGACCACGGGCTGCTTGTCCAGCACCACGGTGCCGTCGGGAGCGATGATCTTATCGACGATCTGCGCGTCGTACACGGTGCCGCCGTTGACGATGGCGCTGACATAGCGCGCCACGGCCACGGGCGTCACCTGGGTGATGGACTGGCCGATGGCGACCATGATGGTTTCGTTGGGCGTCCAGTAGATGTCGGCCAGGTACGTCACGAAGGTGTTGACCATGTAGTGGCTGGAGATGTAATCGCGGGGCAGGCCGATGTCGTATTGCAGCACTTCGCGGATGGGCACGTACCACTGGGTCTTTTCACCCGCGGTCACAGGGATTCGCATCAGCGTGTCCAGCGCCATTTCCAGCGTTTCGCTGCTGACGTTCATCTTGCGCTGGGCGATGATCTGTTCCAGCGTGGTCTTCATGGCGTTGTAGGTCAGAAGCGGCTTGGCGGTGTTCTGCCAGGTGGGCGGGTTCTCCGGGTCGTACAGCATGTCCTGGTTGCCCACGAAGCTGGTGGCCTCGCCGGGAAGCTCAATGTTGGTCTTGGAGGTCAGCCCCAGCGCCGCGGACCACTGGTACAGCCGGTCGATGCCCAGTCCGTGCCCGACCGTGTAGAAGAACATGTTGCACGAGTTCTTCAGTGCCTTCACGATGTTCTGGTTCTGGTGGTTTTCCGGATGGGTCGTCCAGCATTTGGCGGGGTGGGTGGGGTCGGTCTCGGTGAAGCCCTCGGCGCGGTCGTTGATGATCGTATCCACCGTGATCACGCCTTCGGAAAGCCCGGCCAGCGACGTGACCAGCTTGAACGTGGAACCCGGCGCGTCCTTGGTGCCGATGGCGCGGTTCAGAAGCGGGTTGTCGCCGTCCAGAACGGCCTGCCACAGCGAAGGATCGACGTTGCCGTTATTGAACATGGACAGGTCGTAGGTCGGGATGCTGACCATGCCCAGGATCCGCCCGGTATAGGGGTCCATGGCCACCATGGCGCCGGTCCTGGCCAGCTGAATCTTGCGGCCTTCGCGCCGGTACTCGGCCAGCGTCTTGCGGTTGTTGTATTTCCAGTATTTGCCGTGGATCGTGGCGCGCTGCTTGTCGTAGATATCCGATATGGCCGATCGCAGGCAAGCCGCCATGTATTCCTCCAGATCGACGTCGATGGTCAGCACCACGGAATTGCCGTCCGTGGGCGCGGTATAGGAAAGCTCGCGCACGGCCTTGCCGCGGGTGTCCACCTCTACGGTGCGGGAACCCTGGCGGTACTGGATGAAGGGGGAAAGCTGGTCCTCCAGCGAGCGTTCGATGCCGTCGGAACCGATGTAGGCGTCGTTCGGGTATCCCTGTTTCTGATAGGATTCCAGCTGCGCCGCGGAGATCTTGCTGGTATAACCCACGATGTGGCAGCCATTTTCGCCCTGGGGATACACGCGGGACGAGCTTTCCTCCACGTCGATTCCCAGCAGGTCGAGGGAACGGACTTCCACCTCGGAAACGGTTTCATAGCCCACGTCGTAGGCGATGGTCACCGGGGTGGGTTTGAAGGCGTTCATGCGGGATTCCTGCCACAGCGCCAGCACCTTCACGATCATTTCCTCATCGGCGTCCCTGCCCAGCACGTCCAATACGCGGTATTTCTGGACCAGCGTCCTGTACAGATCCTCCTCGTCCACGCGGGTGAGATAGAAATTGCTGCGCCACTGGCGTTCGCGGGTGGTTTCAACGGTGGCGTTGCCGCTGCCGCTGTCGAAGCGCCATACGCCGTTTTCGTCCTTTTTCAGCCAGAAATCGTTCACAGTGGTCTTGCCGTTGGATTCGACCAACCGGATCACTTCCACCAGCGTGCGGGTATAGGCCAGTCGGTCGGCGTCGCTGTTCTTCAGCGGATCGCGGTAGAAGGTGACGTTGAAGCTGCGGCGGTCATAGGCCAGGGGCACCATGTTCGTGTCATAGATGGTGCCGCGCATGCCGTACAGCGTGATGGTCTTGGTGGAATTGTTCTGTGCCCTGGCGGCATAGGTATCCCCGCGGCCGCGGATCATGAAGTTAAGGCGGATAAAGAACGCGATGAATACGAACACAAGTACGCCCGAAAGGATCAGCATGCGCTTGGAATAAGGCTTCAAAACGATTTCACCTCCCTGTTGCGGGCGGGAACGCGCCGCTGTTTGCCGCCCAGCAGCAGCCGGTAAACGGCCGGCCGGAACAGCGTGACCAGTACGGCGCAGATCAGCGAGCGCACCGCGATGTTGGCAAAATAGATCCAACGGATGGATGCCGTGTTGAAATACTGTATGACGAATATGACGATCTCACCGATCGCGTACAGCACGAACACCCACTCGGCCCGCTGCAGCAGGCGCCGGCGGTAACCGCGGCGGCCGGGGCGCAGCGTCTCGCCGGGCACGTACAGGATCAGGCCGATCATGAACCCGACGGCCATGAAATAGAACGTCATCATGCCCAGCGTGCCAGAGGTGATATCGATCAGCAGCCCGCCGATCGTACCGTACAGCAGGCCGCGCATGCGGCCCATGAGCAGGCCGATGAGGAATACCGCGACGATCGTCAGCGGCACGGCGTAAACGCCGGTATAGACGATCGGCAGGATCGTGGTATCCAGAAGGAAGCAGACCAGAATCAGAAGCGCCGGGGCAAATCTACGGAACAAGTGCGGATCCTCCGAATGATAGAATCGGTGCGGGAGCGCGTCAGTTGGCGCGGCCCCATTCGTCCTCCAGCAGCGCGTCCAGCGAGCGCGCGCCCAGGCTGGCCGAGGGATAGCTCCAGGTTTCTTCGGCCGGCGTGGGGGAAGGCGTGGGCGAGGCGTTCGGGCCGGGCGTGACGCCGGGCGACGAGGGGCTTCCGCCGGCGTTCACCGCGGGCAGGACGTCGTCCGAATCGGTCTCGATCACTTCGCGGAGCACGAACAGCTCCTCGATATGCTGGAAATCCACCGACGGCGCGACGACGGCGTAGCTGCCGTCGCTGCCGGCGTCCATGGAAACCGCCGTAACGGTGCCGATATGCAGCCCCTTGGGGAACAGCGAATCCGTGCCGGAGGTGATCACGTCGTCGCCGGGCACGATGTTGTTCAGATTGGGCAGGTAGTAGACGTAGCACTGCGCCACGCCGGAATCGGCGGTCACCTGGCCGCGCATGATGCCGTTGTCGCGCGTGCTCTGCACCATGCAGGCCACAGCGCTTCGGGTATCGATCACGCAGATCACTTTGGCGTAATTCATGCCGGCCTCATAGACGCGGCCGATCAGTCCGTCGCCGTTCACCACGGCCATGCCGGCGGCCACGCCGTCGTTCTTGCCGCGGTTGATGGAGAATGTCTGGAACCACTGGCCGGGATCCCGGGCGATGACCCGCGCGTAGATGGGATCCAGCGATTCATAGCGGTTCTTCACTTCCAGCGCTTCGCGCATGCGCGCGTTTTCCAGGATGGCCTCCTGGGCGCTGTTCAGCTGCAGCGTCAGCCGCTGGTTCTCCAGGGACAGCGCTTCGTATTCCTCTTCCAGCTTGTCGTAATCGCGCCAGCGCTGAGTGAAGTTTTTGACGCCGTTCGCCGCGCCGGTGAACAGGTTCTGGACGCGGCTGAGCAGCGATCCGATGCCGTTTTCGGCGATGGACAGCTCGCTGCTGTTGCGCAGCACCAGGAAAAACACGATGGCGGCGACGACCAGAAGCACCAGCAGGGAAAACAGCACGCGGCGGCGCGCCATGCGGGCCTGGCGCTGTTCCTGCGCCGACCGCCTGGGGGCAAACCGTTTGTTGCGCTTGGTTTTGGATTTTTTGTTGGGCATTATGGCAAAACTCCCTTTGGGGAATGAAAAAATCGGATTTTACAAGGCTGCCGACTTCGTCAGACTTCTATCAGGCAGCCGCTCTGCTCGAATTTCTGCATCATCCGTTCGCTGGCGGCGATCATGCAGCAGCCCACGGCCACGTCGTCCTGGGGATTCTCGCCCAGCGTCACGCTCAGACCCAGCATCTCGCTCAGCCGGTCGGCGATGCCCTCCAGCCGCGCGCCGCCGCCGGACAGGTATACGCCCTGGGGCAGTATGTCCTCCGCCAGCTCCGCGGGGATGTTCTCGAAGGCGTCGCGGATGTTCTCCACCAGTGCCCGCAGCGGCGTTTCGATGGCGTTGTGGATGTCGATGGCGGTGATTTCCACGGTGGCGGGCTTGCCGCTGGAGGCGTCTCTGCCGCGCAGCGAGGCTTTTTCGCGGACCAGCGCCGGGCTGCGCATGGCGTTGCCCAGGTCGATCTTCAGATCCTCCGCGGTGCGCTGGCCGATGATCAATCCCTTTTCCCGGCGCACATAACGCATGATGGCTTCGTCCAGCGCCAGCGATCCGGTGCGCATCGTGCGCGCGGCCACCACGCCGTTCATCGAAACAATGGTCACTTCCGTGGTGGACCCGCCGATGCAGATCAGCATCGATCCCCGCGGCTCTTCAATGGGCACGCCCGCGCCCATGGCCGCCGCCACGCTGGAACGCACCAGCGCAGAGCGCTTGGCGCCCGCCGTGCGCACGGCTTCTTCCAGGGCGGTGCGCTCCACGCGGGTGCAGCCCTGCGACATCGACACTACCAAGCGGTTCTTCTCCAGCGCGCGCCGCTTGCCCAGCGCTTTTTCCGCCAGCCGCTGGATCAGCGCCGTGGCCAGCTCGATATTGCCCACCGCGCCGTCCATGACAGGGGAGATCAGCGAGACGTCCTTCGGCGTGCGGCCCAGCATCTGCCGGGCGTCGCGGCCCACGGCCAGTATTTCGTCGGTATCCTCGCGCAGCGTCAGCACATAGCTGGGCTCGCGCAGCACCACGCCCTCGTTTTCAAGGCAGATCGTCACGTTGGCGGAACCGAGGTCGATGCCCACGCCGCCGGTAGAAAACACACCCATGCGTAACCTCCGTATATTTCGTCGTCAGCGGCCGAACCGCTCAAGCATTTCACGCACGTCGTCCACGGGAAAGCCCATCACGTTTTCGAACGAACCGTCCAGCGCCTCCACGAACGCGCCCGCGCCGCCCTGTATGGCATAGGCGCCGGCCTTGTCCATCGGCTCGCCGGTGACGATGTAGGCGTCGATCTCATCGTCGGACAGCGCCCGGAAGCGCACGCCTGTGCGCGCCACCCGCGTCTCCGCCCGGCCGGAGGCGGCGTCCAGCACGCACACGCCGGAGAACACTTCGTGCTCGCGGCCGGAGAGCGCCTTCAGCATCGCCCGGGCTTCGTCCGCGTCGGCCGGCTTGCCCAGCGGCGCGCCGTCCAGCGACACCAGCGTGTCCGAAGCGATGACCAGGCCCCGCGCATAGTGCGCGGCCGCGGCGCGCGCCTTGCGCTCGGCCAGCGTCGCCACGATATCCCGCGCGTGGCCCGCCACGTGTTCGTCCACATCGGGCGCGCAGATTTCAAAATCATATCCCATCCGGCTCAGCAGTTCCCGCCGCCGGGGGGAACCGGAGGCCAGAATCAGGGGAGCCTGCGTGCTGCTCGTCATGCGACAACCCCGCTTGTACAAATTTATACAACCTATATTATAGCACACATTTCGATCGAATAAAAGGGCTTTCTGGCCGAGGAAGGTTTTTGTCACGAACATATTACACACAGCCAACAAAAAAGCCCGCTTCGCACGGGGCGAAACGGGGAAAAGAGGCTGGATCGCCGGTCAGGCCTGCTGTTTCATGCTCTGCCGGTAGATATCGTAGGCGCTGTCCAGTATCGGACGGTCATCGTCATAGGTCAATAATTCACGGGCGCGCTGGATGGGATAATAATTCCCGTTCAGGAAGCCCTGATCGTAGGAGACGTGAAAGCTCCTGTCCAGGGCGCGCATGGCGAACCACTGGATGCGGTTGCTGACTTCGTGGCCGCGGCTTTCGGAAAAGAAATCATACCGGGTGTTGCCGGCGATGCCGATGATTTCGGCGTGGATGCCCGCTTCATCCTCCACGCGCCACAGCGCCACGTCGTTGGAACGGTTGCAGCTGCGGATCACGCCCTTGGGCATCACCCATTCGCCGCGGTCGCTCATCAGCAGAAAAACCTCGTCGCCGAAGAAAACGACGCCTCCGGCACAGCTGCGGATCGCACCGGCCATAGTCATCACCTTCCTTTACGTGGTTGCTATGATAACACAAACCGGCGAAAAATGCAAATGTTAAAATATATGACATTTTTCCGGACGCAAACGCGGGTTTTCGGTGGACATGCGGCTGGATTAATGGTAAAATAAGTCGAGGAGGCGGTTGGAAATGAATGAGAAGCTGGCCCAGTGGGTCAAGGAGAGCAGGCGCATCGTGTTCTTTGGCGGCGCCGGCGTATCCACGGAGAGCGGCATTCCCGATTTTCGCAGTGTGGACGGCCTGTACAACCAGAAATACGACTACCCGCCCGAGACGATTCTCAGCCATGATTTCTTCATGCGGCGAACCGAGGAGTTTTATCGCTTCTATCGCGACAAGATGCTGTTTCCCGGCGCAAAGCCCAACCCGGCCCATCTGAAGCTGGCCGAATGGGAGCGGCAGGGAAAGCTGACCGGTGTGGTGACCCAGAACATCGACGGCCTGCACCAGGCGGCGGGATCGAAGCGGGTGTACGAGCTACACGGCTCGGTGCTGCGCAATTACTGCATGCGCTGCGGCCGGTTCTATGACATCGACTTTATCCGCAATTCCCAGGGCGTGCCGAAGTGCGAATGCGGCGGCACCATCAAGCCCGACGTGGTGCTGTACGGCGAATCGCTGGACAACGACGTGGTCGGCGGCGCCTGCGCGGCCATCGAACAGGCCGATATGCTGATCATCGGCGGCACGTCGCTGAACGTCTATCCGGCGGCGGGGCTGATCGACCTGTACCGCGGGAACCGGCTGGTGCTGGTGAACAAATCCGCCACACCCAGGGACGACCGCGCCGATCTGGTGATCCGCGATCCCATCGGCCAGGTGTTCGGCGAACTGCCGTGAGCGGGCGTATCGTCGCCTTTCCGCCGGTGGCGCGGCCGGATGCCCGGGTGCTGATCCTGGGCAGCATGCCCAGCGTGGAATCGCTGCGCCAGGGCTTCTATTACGGGCATCCCCGCAACGCCTTCTGGCGCATCATGGCGGAGATTTACGGCGCCTCGCTGCCGGAGGATATTCCGGCGAAGACGGCGCTTCTGGAGGAGAACGGCATCGCGCTGTGGGACGTGCTGCACAGCTGCGAGCGGGAAGGCTCGCTGGACAGCGCCATTCACAGCGTCGAGCCGAACGACTTCGCCGGGCTGTTCGAAAAATGCCCGGGCATCGGGAAGATCCTGTTCAACGGAGGCACCGCGAGGGCGCTTTTCCAGCGCCATTGCGGCGCGTATCTCAGGGACAGGGCGTGGGCGCAGATGCCGTCCACCAGTCCCGCATACACATTATCTTGGGAAAGGAAGTTGGCGCTGTGGCGCCGGGGTTTGAAAGATGAGCATGAATCCCTGTGACATCATTCGCAAAAAGAGGTTCGGCGGCGAACTGAATGAAAAGGAGATCCGCGCCTTCGTGGACGGCGTGGTGGACGGCAGCTTCGCCGATTACCAGGCCGCAGCGCTGCTGATGGCCATCTGCATCAAAGGCATGACCGACCGCGAGACGCTGGCGCTGACGCTGGCGATGGCCAAATCCGGCGATACGCTGGACCTGTCCGATATCGACGGCATGAAGGCCGACAAGCATTCCACCGGCGGCGTGGGCGACACCACGTCGCTGATCCTGGTGCCGCTGGTGGCCTGCTGCGGCGTGAAGATGGCCAAGATGTCCGGCCGCGGGCTGGGCTTCACCGGCGGCACGCTGGACAAGCTGGAATCCATCCCGGGCATGAGCATTTCAAAGGACATCGACAGTTTCAAGCGCCAGGTGCGCGACGTGGGCTGCGCCATCATCGGCCAGACGGCGGAGCTGGCGCCGGCGGACAAGGTGCTGTACGCGCTGCGCGACGTGACCAGCACGGTGGACTGCCTGCCGCTGGTGGTGTCGTCGATCCTTTCAAAGAAGCTGGCGGCGGGCTGCGACGTGGTGGTGCTGGACGTGAAGGCCGGCAGCGGCGCGATCATGGACACGCCGGAAAAATCCCGGAAGCTGGCGGAGACGATGGTGCGCATCGGCAACATGTCCGGCAAGCGCTTCTCCGCGCTGATCACCGACATGGACCAGCCGCTGGGCAATTACATCGGCAACGCGCTGGAGGTGGAGGAGGCCATCGACGTGCTGGCCGGCCGCACCGAGGGCGACCTGAAGACGGTGTCGCTGACGCTGGGCGCGCACATCCTGCGCAACGCCGGCGCGGTGGCGACCATCGACGAGGGCATCGCCATGCTGGATGAAAAGATCCGCAGCGGCGAGGGACTGAAAAAGCTGGGTGACATGATCGAGGCCCAGGGCGGCGACCGCCGCGTGACGGAGGACACCGGCCTGCTGCCCAAGGCGCCCATGCACATCGATGTCAAGGCCGGCAAATCCGGCTTCATCACGCATTTCAACACCAGCGACATCGGCAACGCCGCCAAGCTGCTGGGCGCGGGCCGCGAGCGCAAGACGGACGAGCTGGATCTTTCCGTGGGCATCGTGATGCGCAAGCGCCTGGGCGACGCCGTGAAGGACGGCGACGTGCTGGCAACGCTGCACGTCGGCGAGAAATCCGACCGCATCGGCGCCTACAACCTGCTGCTGAAATCCATCGGGATCGGCGATGAAAAGCCCGAGCCCAGGCCGCTGATCCAGGCGGTGGTGGAATGAGCGGCCGTCGGAGCGTTGAATGAGCAGGAGCAAACGCGCGGCGCAGGCGGTGACGCCTGCGCCGAAAAACGGAATAAAACGGTGGTTTGCCGGCGACGGCGGCGCGGTGCGCGGCGGCTGGCTGCTGGCGGCGTCGCTGGCCGCCTGGCTGGCGGCGTCGCTGCTGATCCGCCGGGGACTTTCCGCGGGCTTCGCGGCGCTGTTCGGCGCGTGGCGGATCGATGCGGTCAGCGCGGCCCGCGCGCCCGGATGGGCGCGGACCCTGTACGCCTGGCACGGCAGCCTGATCACGCTGCTGGTGTCCGGAGCGCTGCTGGCACTGGCCGCGGCCCTGCGCCGGCTCTGGCGGCTGCCCGCGGGAAAGGCGCCGTTTGAAATCGGCGCGACGGCGAAGGCCTGGCTGCTGGGCACCGGCATGGTCGTCCTGATCGCGGCGCTTTGCCTGCTGCCGGACAGCATGCGCATGGAATGGCCGCTGTCCCGGCCGCGGATCGGCATCGGCACGGCGGTCCTGTGGATCATCAGCCTGGCCGGCGCGCTGGCGGAGGAGGCCTTCACCAAGCGCGTGCTTTACGACGGCCTGCGCGCCCGGTGGGGCACA